>VFJR01000077.1 GCA_009885945.1 Anaerolineaceae bacterium | reverse complement strand
GCCGCTTTAAGAATTTCATATTGCGATTCGGTCACACTGTTGCCTTGCTGGTCAATCCATGCCAGGGCATCATTTTCATCACCCGTGCGCACATACACCAAAGCGCCATCGGGTTTATTCTCGATGGCTTCGTATGCCTTTGTCGAAAATGCAACATCAGGCAAAGATGGAATCGTTTTCTGTAATTGCGGGTCGGCATCTATGGCATTCTTCCAAATTTGGTAAGCGTAGGATGCCAAGTCCACTTCGGTATCTAAATCTTCGCCGTCCAAAATCCCTGATTTCTCATTATACAAATCAACAATCGCTTGCTCATTTTTATCATCTTCAAAAAAGGCTTCATCCGAACCTACAACCTCTGCATTTTCCTGAAGCCTGTTTCTTAAGCGCTCACGCAAGCGGATAATGGTTTCTACACCTTCAGCTGGCAGAAAAGTATGAGCATAGATCACTTCCGCTTTTTGCCCAATTCTATCCACACGCCCAGCACGTTGAATCAAACGAATAATTGCCCACGGCAAATCGTAATTGACAACCACAGCGCTATCTTGCAAGTTTTGCCCTTCGCTTAAAACATCGGTTGCAATCAAAACGCGGATTTCATCCATCGGTTTTATTTCGTCGCGCTTTTCATTGCTGACGGGGCTAAATCGCCATGCCAGTTCTGTCGGGTCGCTAGAGTTTCCAGTAACCCCTTGCACGCCTTCAACACCGCGCGCTTTCAGTTCTTTTTCAAGGTAGCGAACAGTATCTGCATACTGTGTAAATACCAAGACCTTTTGATTTTGATATTGCACTTTTAGCAATTTGACTAACTCATCTAGCTTGGTATCTTTAGCAGCGTCCCACGTCCCGCTTTTATTGAGTACGTCCATTAATGTATTGGCGTCTTCCAATAAATCTTTCTTGAGGGTTTCTTTGAATGCAGAGGCGCTGATCCAGTTAAATCGTTTTTTAAATTGGGTACGATACTGTTCGTAAATATTCTTAGCTTCACGCTTGAAGTCATTTTCATTTCGCAAGCCGCTCTTTATCTTTGCTTCGGTATCTTCGGTCTCATCATCTAGTTCATTGCTTTCAACGTCAAACAGATCGCCAAGGTCGGCGTCTTTATCTTCATCTTCAAAACGAACATCTAAAAGAACGGGGTCCTGCGCGCCAATCGGCAGGGGTAAATTATTTTCAAGAGCGTGCATAAAAATATAATTTCTCAAAATATGCCGTTCCACCGAAAGCAGGAACACATATCCGCTGCTTTCAAGCCGCTTGAATAGATTAGTACGCGAAAAGCCTATCAAACGCTTGCCTGCCCGCGAGAGATTTTCAAGAATTTTTTTCTCTTTATCGCTTAAGTCTACGCCCTTATTTTTGACATAAATATCCTGCCCAAGACCATATCTTGGCAATTTCATTGCGCCAATTGTTTTAACAACTTGTTCATCATATAAGCGCACATATTGGTCATCAGGGTCTTTTTTATTTAATTTGAACTTAACTGTTTTAGGCAGGCGTTCAGGGAAATATGATTTTTCGCCATTCTCAAAAAGAAGATACTCGCGACCCTTATCGTCCTTCTTTGCATAATTATTTTTTATAAAACTGCGCGTGCGCCGAATCATATATAAGCGCATCAAATCTTGCCAGTCGGTTGGGTGCGGGCTGTGTTCAAAAGCGGCAAGTGTGTGAATGTCCGCTTGATGCTTACGGATAAATTCAATTTCTCCCATCTCTTTCAGGAGTTGCTCGGGGCGCACAGTTAATTTTTGATCCTCAGGCAGAAATAATCTCAACTGATTTGAAAGGTCAAGATAGCTTTTATTGTAGGGAGTAGCAGTCAACAAAACTACTTTGCTGTCATTGTGTTCGATGTATTCTCGAATGGCGCGATAACGCTTGCCTTCTCGGTTTCGCAAATTATGGCTTTCATCAATAACAATTAACTTATAGCGCCTTAATTTCGGCAATTTTGTAATTACCTGACTTACAGAAAGTACCTCCGCATGCATCCGATAGGTTGCACGATAACTTTCCCACATCTTTACAAGATTTTTCGGGCAGATAATGAGTGTGTCATATCCACGCTCGTCGAATACACGGGAGATCGCTGTCCCAACCAGTGTTTTTCCCAACCCAACCACATCACCAATAATCACGCCGCCGCGTTTTTCAATATGATGCGCAGCAATTTTTACTGCCGCAGCTTGATAGGGCATTAATTTGGATAAGTCACTGGGAATTGAAAACTCCGAAAGTCCCGCCCGTGCTTCTTGTGAAAGATGATAAGCCATCTTGACATAGATATGATATGGCGGGATGGGTTCTTCCCGCGCCCATGACTCTTCAATTACCTTGATCAACTCTTCAGAAATATCAACACTGCCGAATTCTGCCCATCGGTCTTGAAACCACTTTGAAAGTTTTTGACTTGCGTCGCTATCCAACACATCAATATTCAATTCACCTTGCTTGGAGAGTCCAGCAAAAGTTAAATTACTGCTCCCCAAATAACCAATAATTGGATTGAATTTATCTTCACGGAAGAGTAAATACAACTTGGCATGAAGGGTATGCTTTAGAAATAATTTCACCTGCACTTTTTTCTCGCGCAATTGTTGTGCTAGTTTTCTAAGCGCACTTTCGTCTTCATTGGTCGGCGCTCCAATTGTCAATTGTTCTTTGAATTCTTCGGCGAGCTTTTTCTTCAACCGAACAATTGCTGAGTTATCGAGCTCTTCTCGGTCTGCAGAAAACGAATGAAACTCCCTCAATTCTTCCATCGGCAGTTTTTGCATTCCCACTAATAGTCTTACACAGTGACCTTCGCCGCCAGGCCATGCATCAATTTGTTTTGAAAGTTCTTTCCAGCCGCGCAAATTGAAATAACCAACACTAAAGTCCGCGCGGTACGATGCCTGAATTGCGTTTTGTAAATCTGGAAGTAGCTTGAGTTCTATGTTGTCGAAAATTCGTGGCATATCTTTTCCTCGGTCATACCATCCACACTATATTTTCAAAACAAAACCGCCCACGCATCAATTTGCGCAGGCGGCAGGAGTGTGCGTTTATCACCCCAGCCGCTTGCGCGCTCAAATCGCGCAGTATATCCAACATTTTTTTCGCTTTTAGTCTTATACGGGATAGTCCCGCTATTAGTGGTCAAGTATACAACAATTTCACGACGCTATTCCATCTTTGCGCACTTGTAGCCCTTTACGCATAACGCGAAACAAACATAAGCAGGGATGTCATCACTTTCCTTTATTATCTAAACAACAATGTATAGCAGGTGAATATCGTTTATACGACGGTATATTCCAGTGATAAACGGTAATCACACAGAAAGGGCCCGACTTCAACATATGGTTATATGGTCGCACAAGAACAGTTATGTACACCCATTTTTACTCATATCATCGTGTACAATTGAATTGTGAATGCATCTGCAAAGGGAATCGAATATCCATGACCGACCTCGCTCTCATTCAACAAACAGAACAATCGCTGGCGGCAATCAAGACCTTTGCCTCGCAAAGCAATAACATCCAACTTCTGGATCACATCCAGCGGTTGGATGCTGCGTTGGGCGTGTTAACCAAGTCGGGCGGATTAATTTCAGTGGGAGATATCAGCGGCTCGACTGCAGTGGCGATCGGGCATGACATCAATATCATCATCAATCAAGTATTGCCTCCAGCAGTGAAACAGCCTTTGGAGAATGTTCAGAAACAGTGGACTGCCTCGCACTTGGAATTACGCAAAGCATTGGAATATAGCCAGGGCGGACATGTCTTCCTCAGTTACACACGCGCGGATATAGAAATCGCCTTGCAGATTCGCCGCGCGCTCGAAGAAGCGGGGCATATCGTCTGGCAGGATCTAACCGCCATCAAGGGCGGCGACGAGTGGATCAAATCTATCGAAAGCGGCGTGGAGCGTTGTTACGCACTGGTGACGGTCGTCTCCGAAATATCGCAGAAGAGCGAGTGGGTGCAGATCGAATACCTGCACGCGAAGCGCCGCGGCAAGCCGATCATCCCCATCAAAGTGGATGAGAGCGAGATCCCCACCGTCATGCTTGCCATGAACGTCGTGCATGGGCATCCCGATTTGCAGTCAGGCATTGCGCAGTTGTTGGCGTCCCTGCCTACACCAGCAGAGATCAAGCCCGAACCGCCTGACCGCCGCGCGTTGGAACTGCGCTACCTCGATAGCCTTTTGTTGGAACACAGTGTTTGGAAAGAGCAGTACACGCCGATGGCAGGAGTCGGACAACTGCGCGCGCCAAAGGAACGCAAAACTTCTGGATTAAGTATGAGAAGCGCTCCAACGACTATTGACGTGGAATACTTGATTAGCAAATTTAAGAAAGATGACGAGAGCGACTTGCGGGGCGAGGCGGTACAGAAAAACTACGAAGCGGACATCACGCCCGCCATCGAAGAGATGCGCCAGTTGGCGATTTTGGGCGAACCCGGTGCAGGCAAGACTACAACGCTATGGAAGATTCTCTCTGACCATGCTTTGCGCGCGAGAGAAGATCCCAAAGCGCCGCTGCCCGTCTTGGTGCGCTTGGGCGCTTTGGGCAGTGAAGGCTTGGAGCACGCTCTCAAAACCCAATTGGGTTCATTGGCTGCATTTTATGATGAACTCTTACGCGAGAAGCGGCTGGTCTTTCTATTGGACGGCTTGAACGAAATGACCGCCGCCCACCGCGAAGTTAATTTACAGGCAATCAAAAAATTGAACGAACTCTGCCGCAGGGATAACCTGCTGCTGGCAGTGACCTGCCGCGAGTTGGATTACGTGGGCGCGTTGGAATTGAATTTGCCCGGGCGCGTGATGATCCAGTCATTAGACCCGCTGCGCATTCGACGCTTTGTGAATGGTTATCTTGAAGGACCCGGCAAGGGCGATGAACTCTTTTGGCAATTGGCGGGCGGATTGGACGTGGAAAAGGCTTGGAAAAAATGGGAGGGGGCTGGGGCTTCGTTTGAGGCGTTTTGGACGTCCTCAGAAATTCCAAAAAGTGTTGATCTGTGGCCGTATACTCAATCTTGGCAAATAAATGTGCGCGACCGCAAACGCAGCATGATGGCGCTGGCAGCGAATCCCTACATGCTTTACATGATCACGCAGGTCTTCACGCAGGCGGGAGCGCTGCCGCCCAACCGCGGATTGCTATTCCAATCCTTCATAGATTACCTGCTCGAAAAGCGCGAACGCCTTGCGCCTGAACAGGCAGGTCAACTCAAGGCCCGCCTGGCGGATTTGGCGTATGCCATGCAAGCGCAGGGAGAAGGTACGGCGTTCACCCTCAAACAGGTCATGACGCACTTGAAAGATGAACAAATTCTCTACCGCGCCCGCAGCGCGAGTTTGCTGGCTGGCGGCGAACAGATTCGCTTTACGCATCAACTCTTGCAGGAATATTTCGCCGCTCATCGCCTACAAGAAATGATGACAAACACAACGGCTGAAACGTTATTTCCCAAAGAAAAATGGTGGGAGCCGCAGGGCTGGGAAGAAACCTTGATCCTGCTGGCTGGTTTGTACAGCGACGATTGCGCGCCTGTTGTTGAATGGCTGATAGATGCCCAACCTGAAGTGTCCGCGCGCTGTATCGTGGAAAGCGGCGCGTACCTGCCGCCGGAAAAACTGGAAATGTTGCGGGAGCGTTGGTTGCCGCGCCTGACCGACTTGAAGCACGATCCATCTCCAAAAGCGCGCGCCGCGCTGGGACGGGCATTGGGGCGTTTGCAACTGAACGGCGAGCCGCTCGATAACCGCAAAGGGGTAAGCATAATTTCAGTGGACGGGATAAAATTGCCCGACCTTGATTGGCTGGAAATTCCTGACGGGAAATTCACCTATCAGGAAAAAGAACAACGCGCCGAAGGGCTCTTCTTCATGGCGCGTTACCCCATCACCTTTGCGCAGTTCCAAACCTTTGTGGATGACTCGCAGGGACTCTCGAACCCGCGCTGGTGGGAAGGGTTATCGGCAGAAGATGAACACAAACGCGCGCCCGGCGAACAAGCCTTCAAGTTCAGCAACCATCCACGTGAACGCGTTTCGTGGTATGACGCAGTTGCTTTCTGCCGCTGGCTGACGGAGAAAGCCGAAACATACCCGCAACTCTTGCCGCAGAAATTGGCGGGGATGAAAGGTTGCGAGATTCAATTGCCGACCGAATGGCAGTGGGAGAAAGCCGCGCGCAGCACGGACGGACGCGAATATCCCTACACAGGAAAGTTCGACGCTGAAAAAGCAAACACAAGCGAAATAGGAATCGAGCAGACCAGCGCCGCCGGTATCTTCCCGCAAGGCGCTTCGCCTTATGGCGCGTTGGACATGAGTGGTAATGTTTTTGAATGGTGTTTGAATGAATACAGTAACCCGGAAAAAATTGATTTGAGCGGCAGCGCCATCCGGGTGGTGCGCGGCGGCTCGTGGTACTTCGATCTTGACCGCGCGCGCGCGTCCAACCGCGGCGACATCTACCCGTTCGGCCGTAACTATTTCTTCGGTTTTCGTGTGGTTGTTCGTCCTACTTCTCTGTGATGAACTACTGACCACTGAATCACTGGACACTGATGTACTG
>VFJR01000073.1 GCA_009885945.1 Anaerolineaceae bacterium | reverse complement strand
TCCGGCTATCGCGCTTGCTTTGGGAGCAAGAGGTCGGAGGTTCGAATCCTCTCGCCCCGACAATGTTTTAAAGAATAAAGGCATAGGTTTCCCCTAACGGGGACGAGGCGAATCCTCTCGCCCCGACAACAATGGTGAAAAAGAGTAGAGCGAGATAATATCTCGCTCTACTCTTTTTAATGCTAAAATTCACATGGAGGACAAATGTCGAAAAAAATTGATGGTGTCATTGAAGCAGTACGCTATAAAAACGGACAAATTGTAATGGTGCGCGCCTATGAAAAACGCGATGCTACCTTTTCTGACCGAACTTTGCTTGACCGCAAAACGTTGCTTGAAAAAATGCAGAACAAAAAACGTTTTGTAGTTGGTTCACGCAAAGCATTGCTGGCAAGCACGTTTGATACAGGAAAAGCATTGCAAATTATAGAACTCGATGGACGTGTATTGATTGTTACAAACATGGATGCCAGCAACGATAATCTAGAAGGCGCACCTGTTTTTTAAATTGAATTATGAAAATCATTGATAAGACACCTCTGCAAAATGACCAAGGTGAAATTAGCTTTGGCGCACGCCTTCAGGGTACGCTGAAGTATGGCTTGAGTTGGTATAACGACTTGCAAGCACAAAAAGCTGTGATTGCCCAGTTTGAACGTATGCTGGAAAAAGGATATGTGCTGATTCGTAATTTCACCCTGCCTGGCAGCGACATTACAATCCCTATGATTTTAATGGGACCCGGCGGCACGTATGTAATTAGTGTGACCAATGTAAAAGGTCACTTTGAAGCCAAGGGCGATCAATGGAATGAATTAAAAAATGGAAATTCACAACCGGCCGGCATCAACCTATTAAGCCGCGTTGTAAAATTATCCAAGGCTTTTCAGGTATATTTACAAAAACAAAAAATTGCTTTACCCGGCACTGTAGAAGCTGTTTTAATTTCGGCAGACCCGGGCGCGCACATTGAATCTGTAAGACCCCTTACACGCGTCATACAAAGCGATGCGATCAAACAATTCGCCACATCAGTCATTCAAGCCCGTCCCGTGATGCGAAATGAGCAGATTTACGATATTTCAGAACGTATTGTTTTTCCACGCCCCGTTGAATCGGCCCCGCCGCCTCTTTCCAACCCCGAACCTGCCTCGCCATTCGAATCAAATCAACCTTCACGCGCGCAAGCCATTTTCAATTCGCCGCAAACATCCGCGCCGCTTAATTCATCAGACTTCAGTGAAGAAATAAGTTTTTCATTTGACGAAGATGCAGTATCCAAATCTGTACCCTCCGCAACCCGTGAAACAAACCCCGCAAAGCAAGGAGCTACACCTGCATCAAAGGGACGCAAAGTGATGGGCATGACAGGTATGCAGTTTATGATTATTGCCATTCTATTTTTAGCAGTCCTCTGTATTCTTGCCGCAGGGATCTATATTGTGGTTTACTTGCCACCAGCATAATCTTAAAACCTTTGAATACGATTTTTTTATCCATCATCATTCCTGCCTATAATGAAGCAAAACGCCTGCCCAACACATTGGAGCAGGTCTTTGCTTTTTTAGTTACACAGCCCTATTCCTATGAAGTCCTTGTCGTTGAGAACGGAAGCACAGACAACACCTATGAACTTGCAAAAGAATATATAAAAAAATATCCTGCATTGCAGGTTCTTCATGAAGAAAATCGCGGCAAGGGCAATGCAGTGCGGCATGGCATGGTACAAGCGCGCGGAGAATATCGCTTCATCTGTGATGCTGATCTTTCAATGCCTATAGCAGAAGTATCAAAATTTATTCCACCCGCGCTAAGCGGCTTTGATATTGCCATCGGCTCGCGCGAGGCGCCCGGCTCGGTGCGTTATAACGAACCAAAATACCGCCACTGGGGCGGGCGCGTCATTAACTTACTCATTCAAATGTTTATTCTTCCTTCATTAAATGATACTCAATGCGGCTTCAAATGCTTTCATGCCAGCACAACACAACAACTCTTTGCCCTGCAAACTCTGACAGGCTGGTCATTCGATATTGAACTGCTTTATCTGGCGCGGCGGCAAAAATTAATAATTAAAGAAATCCCTATTGATTGGTATTACGGCGCTGACAGTAAAGTAAATGCCCTACGTGATGCCGTTAAAATGATCACCGACATTTTCAAAATCCATCGCAATGCCCGCCGCGGCTTGTATGACGATTCCCCATCCCAGCCTTAAATTCGAAAAAAAACTTTGGCATCACTATCCTCACATCGCAGGATTAGATGAAGCCGGACGCGGCGCCTTAGCTGGACCCGTCACTGTTGGCGCTGTGATTCTACCCAACATCTCGCATCTTTCTCAGAACTTGAGCTTGGTGCGCGATTCCAAGCAGTTAACGCCGCTGGAGCGGGATCAACTATCGCCGCAGATCAAAGAAGCGGCGCTCACTTTTGGTATCGGCTTTGCCTCCGCAAGTGAAATTGATCAGCTAGGAATTGTATCTGCCACGCGTCTCGCCGCATTACGCGCAATTGAGCAACTCTCAATTTTTCCAAATTATTTACTGACAGACTTTCGGCTCGAACTCCCCGAATTAGATACTCCCCAAACAGCCTTGGTCAAAGGCGACCAAAAATGCCTAAGCATTGCCTGTGCATCCATTCTCGCAAAAACAGCGCGAGATGCTTTTATGCAAGAACTTGAACATCAATTTCCAGATTACAGCTTGTCACAGCATAAAGGATATGGCACATTGGCTCATCGGAAAGCGATCTGCCGATTTGGAAGATCAGAAATACATAGAAAAACTTTCGAATTCAAAAAAACGGAATGACCGAATATCAAGATAAATCAGATTTATATTAAAGATCTACTTCATTCCTGTTTTTCGTAATCATCATATAAACATATCCGATTATATTGCGCGCCAATAACGCAAAAACCCCAACCCACGCAACAGCAAAAAGCCCAAACGCTTTTAGGAAAACAACTTCAACGCCTAAAAACAGGATAGCAGAAGCAATCAGCCAGACACCATATTGTTTTAGTAATTTAGATGCTGCTGAACCAACTATATAACTCCGCGAAACAATCTCTGAAAGCAACAAACCAATCATTAAAGCAATTGGCAAGGATGCTGGTTGAATAATGTTGTACTTTCCTTGATAGACTATGTTAATTAGCCAGGGCAAGATACCCCAAGCAATCCCTACTACAAAGGGGATTAATAGCAATATAGATTGAAAAATCTTTTTCCTCTTAAATGTTTTTTCTCTTGCAAATTCAACAGACAAAGATTGATTCATGGTCGCCCAAACCAAAGCTGCGGGGCGCAAAAAAGTAAATATTCCTCCAAGCGCTGCAAACTCAACG
>VFJR01000114.1 GCA_009885945.1 Anaerolineaceae bacterium | reverse complement strand
TATGATTCATTTTAGGTAATGGTGTCGTGGGATTTGTTCGCAAAACAAGATTACCACGCTTTGCACCATTACCTTTTCTTTTATCAAATCCAGTTAGCGGAAACTAAAGTTTTAAGGACATGCTCAATTGCCGTTTGATACACAGACTCAAGTAGACCAGGACCCAATACAGTATGGACTTTATAAGCCGCATCAAGAACTAATTTTCCTGTTCTTTCAGTTTCAACAGGAATAGGCAAGTAATTTTTCTTCTGCATACCTGGCATTAACCTTTTACTTTCCAATTAACTCATCCTCAAATACAGTCAAGAAAAATCGACCTTATCTTTCACAAAACCAACCTTAGTGCTCTTCGTGTCCTTTGTGTTTAAATATCTTACGAAGTCCAAATAACATACAAACCAGCAGGCGCAACAGCAAGAAAAATAATCACACAAATCCCGCGGATTATTTGACGGTGCGAATGTTTTGCAAAGTAATCATCCAAGACAACAATCACACCATGCACGCCATGAGATGAGGCTGTGACGAACAATCCCATTGCCACTAGTTTCCAAAAGGTCGTTGCCCAAGGAGCCAAGTCTGCAAGGTTCGTATTCTCAACATGTGAAACATTCGGCATGAGCGCCCAGCGCAAAATATCTGCAAAATTCATATCATTTGCTGCGCCCATCATCAACGCGCCAACAATGCCCACCAGGATGAAGCCATACATCAAAAGCGCGGTAGCACGGGTAAAGACCCACATCACGGTTTCAAAACTCATCCCGCGTTTAGACAAAGGTAAATTTCTTGCTTTGGCTTGATTCATAACATGCTCCCTATAATCGAAATCACAGCAAAGCCATAGATAGCAATAAACACAACCCACTCAAGCTTAATCGCTTGACGGTGGTATTGAATTAAGCGGGTTGGGAAAAGGTCTAGCATTGTGATGCGTAATCCATTAATGACATGGAATAATACAAAAAACAGCAAAACAATTTGGAAGACAGGATTGATATAAATATCATTAATCACATCCCCAATTTTCCAACCTCTGCCCTCAACAAATGAAGCCAACACATGCAATGTTATGAAGAGCGCCATTCCTATTCCGCCAATACGATGCAAAATAAAAGTCAAAAACGGACCTTGTCCTTTGTATCGCAGAGCTGTAGAAAGGCTAACATCTCTTTTCAAGCTCATGTAAATCTCCTAAAATTTTATTTGTAACTTTAGTCACAATTCTTGATTTTACCCTCCTAGCACACGAAATGCTAGTTTTTAAAGGTACAATCCACAAAAAAAACAAATGGAGAGAAAATGAAAACATCAAGCGGATTGGAATATGTCGAAGTAGAAGCAGGCACAGGCGCGCAGGCAGTGGCGGGAAAAGTCGTCAGCGTGCATTACACAGGCAAATTATTAGACGGCACAGTATTTGACAGCTCAGTCACACGCGGCGAGCCGATCACATTTCCATTAGGAAAAGGCAATGTCATCAAGGGCTGGGACGAGGGCATTGCCCTCATGAAAGTCGGCGGCAAGGCAAAGCTCACTATTCCCCCAAATCTTGCTTACGGTGAACGCGGTGCGGGCGGCGTAATTCCGCCCAATGCAACGCTTGTTTTTGATGTAGAACTCGTTTCAATGAAATAAAAAAGTATATCAATAAAAAAAGTCCATAGAAATATGGACTTTTTTTATTCAATCAACTATCTTGAATCTCAGCCGCGCGATATGTATTATTCATCAGCATGGCGATCGTCATCGGTCCAACCCCGCCCGGAACTGGAGTGATGAACCCAGCCGTTTCTTTCGCTTCATCGTAATTCACATCCCCCACTAAACGATAGCCGCTTTTCTTAGTCGCATCCGGCTTGGAATTAATGCCCACATCTATCACCGCCGCGCCAGGCTTGATCCAATCCCCGCGCACAAATTCAGTTTTGCCAATGGCGGCGATCAAAATATCCGCCTGCCGAATCATGCCCGCAATATCTTTGGTGCGCGAATGACACACAGTTACAGTGGCGTTTCTACTGATCAACAACAACGCGGCAGGCATCCCAACAATATTTGACCTGCCCAAGACAACCGCGTTTGCACCTTCAATTTTTACCCCTGATTTTTCCAATAAATAAATGCAGCCGTAGGGTGTACAAGGCACAAATAAAGGCTCTCGTCCTTTTTGAGCAAGACGACCAATATTTAATGGGGAAAAGCCGTCCACATCTTTTTCAATGCTGATCAATTGCAAAATTCTTTCTTCATTCAAATGAGCTGGTAAAGGCAATTGAACCAAAATCCCATTAATAGATTTATCTGCATTCAGGCTTTTGATAATCTTTTCCAATTCTTCCTGAGAAATATCCTCGGGCAGGTTATGACTGACAGAACCCATACCCAATTCAGCACAGGCTTTTTGTTTAGCAGAAACATAAGTTGCAGAATCTACACGACTGCCAACAAGAACCGTTGCAAGAGTGGGTTTGGTCTTGCCGTCAGCGAGGCGCCGGGCTACTTTTGCAGTAACCTCCTCGCGTAAATTTTGAGCGATCAATTTTCCATCAATGATTTGGGCTGGCATGATTTATCTCCTTTAAGAATTAAACAACTTTGTTATTTACTTTTAATTTCTGCACACATCACTTGTGCCAACTTGGCAATATGCGGCTCTTCCATAATACTGACATGATCACCATGCATCTCAAAACGCTTAATCTGTACTGTCGAAAATTTTTCCCAGCCTTTTGTATGGTCGGAAAGATGATAGCGACGGAAGCCTTTTGCTTCAAAAAGCAATAACTTAAAAAGAAAAGGATGTGGTTGATATAAGCGTCCTACAAAAACGTTTTTAACGTAGGCGGCTTGGCGCATTTCCAATAAATCGAAAAATGGGATTTTTCTATCTCGGATTATTTTGCTTTGCAACCATTTAGGCTTGAGAATTAACATCGAAATGATTACGAAAATATTACGCCGCATATCTTTCAGTGCGCGAATAAAACCAAGGTCGCGCAAATTAATAAAAAATAGCCCGAATAATTCAAACCAGCCTAATGGCGCTTGATTCGGAGCAGATGTATCAAGAATGCTAACCCAGCCTATCTGCCCACCGTTTAAGTCCAGTTGATTTGCGGTTTCACAGGCAATTGTCCCGCCATTGGAATGTCCAGCAAGATAATAAAGACCCTGCGGTCGAAACTTCATAATTTCACCAGCGTATATTTTTGCAAGCTCAGGAATTAATAAAATATCGCCGCGTTCCGGCTTGGGAATTGATAATAGGTACAAAGGTTGATCCGGTGCCATATATTTTGCCATGCCTTGAACATAAAGATCAACACCAAACCCTGATGGAATCCAAAAAATTGGAGGATTATTTCCCAACGGCTGCACAGGCATAATAGTTTGCTCAAGCATCAAAAACCGCATCTTGTTTTCGATAAGATTGGCGATTTCTGTGATGGTAGGATATTCTAGCAGTGAAACATAAGGAATATCGCAGTTAAATATTTTCTTAATTTTGAATAACAACTGAATAGCTAACAAAGAATCCCCGCCCAGGTCAAAAAAATTATCGGTGACACTAATCCTTTCAATCTTCATTACTTGTTTCCAAATTTTCTCCAGCTTTTGCTCAATTTCATTGGGCGGCGGCACATATGTTTTTTCTGAAACCTCAATGATTTGGGCGGTCATAATATATTCCTCTTTTTTAATTAGCTTAAACTATTATACAGCTTTCATATTCTTGCGTGAATTATTATTTCTCAATTCCTGATTTAAAATCTGAGCAACTTTCCGAATAAAGGGTTCAAACAAAAGATTGCCATGATAGCACTCCAAAGAATGAGTAGTTAACCCAGTTAAAGCAAGCTCATCCCAGCCATTGTGATTTGTATTATTCTCGTATTTTGCTTGAAGCGCCGCGTGAAAAAAATGAACTGAACCAGGGTAATGTTGAGGGATATAAGATCTGTTTGCTTTTATGTTGGCTACTTCAACAAGCTCGGAGGTTTGCATAATATTTTGATATCTAAATTGCATCCATTGCTTGTCAAGTCGTGTTTTCAACCTGTATATTTTATAACGCCACAGCCCAATATAGTAAGCGACATACATCCACAAGCCGCCCAGACCGCCGCTGATTAATGTTTGCAAATGTTTTCTAAAAATAATCAGCCAGTAAGGCACTGCTGTTTTTGCTTGATGCATATACGCCCAAACAAAAGTATCGAGCAATCCTAAAAAGCCAATCTCGTCTCCAAATTGATGCAATCGCTGCGCCATTTCGTAGGCAACCAACCCGCCACCCGATTCTCCAAGAAAAAAATAAGGACCTAGCGGGTATATTTTTTTTACCTCCTGCACATAATTCAAGGCTATCCCCTCAACACTGCTATTAATATTTTCCCCAAGCAGCAAACCCTCCGAACGGAAATAATATACAGGCTGATCCTTGCTTAAATACTTAATCAAATTAAAAAAACGCATTGGATTTCCACCTTTGCCTGTCAGGCAAAACAAAGGCGGCTGAGCATCGCTGCCCTTTTGAACCGGAACAATAATTGGATTATTTTGTTTTATTTTTTCAGTTAATAATATCTCTGCCTGCTGTCTGATCGTAGGCGCATTTAACAATGTAACAAGTGAAATTTTCTGCGGGAATTTTTTTTCAATTAACGCTACTATCTTGACAGCCGCCAAAGAATGCCCACCTAGGTCAAAAAAATTATCGGTGACGCTAATCTTTTCAAGCTTCATGATCTGCTTCCAAATTTTCATCAGCTTTTCCTCAATTTCATTGGACGGCGGCACATATTTTTTTTCTGGAATATTAATTGGGGTTTGAGATAAAGCGATGCGGTCAATCTTATGATTAAGCGTCAGGGGAAATTTTTCGACAGCAATAAAGATAGATGGAATCATGTAGTTCGGCAAATATTGAGCAAGATACTCTCGTATATCTGAAGGCGCTGTAGACCCAGAAATAAGAGTTAGATAAGCGACCATTAAAACATTTGGTTCATTTTCGTTTTCAAGCAACACCACAGCTTCTCGAATACCCAAATGTTTTTTTAATACATTTTCGATTTCGCCCAATTCAACACGGTGCCCGTGAAATTTTACCTGCGCGTCCATTCGTCCAAGATAGAGAATGGTTCCATCTTGCAGGTTCTTGCCCAAGTCGCCTGTTCGATAGATATTTTCTTGCGCACTGCTCGAAAAAGGGTTTTTTACAAATTTTTCTGCGGTGAGTTCTGGATGATTAAGGTATCCTCCGCCAACCCCTGCGCCGCCGATGCAAATTTCGCCAATGACTCCACAAGGTACAAGCTGAAGATGTGAATCCAAAATATAAACCTGCGTATTGCGAATCGGCATGCCAATTGGAACTCCAGCCCATTCGCTTGGAATTTCTTCTGGAACATTAAATGTTGTTGTAATCATAGAGCATTCTGTTGGACCATATTGATTCACAATTTCAATATTTGCACCAAATGCCAGACGCGCCTTCTGCACATCAGAAACGGTTAACACCTCCCCGCTCACCATGATCAATCTCAATTCGTGATCGAAAGCTCCAATCTCAATGGCAAAATCAGATAGCGCGCGCAGCATAGTTGGCACAACGCTCACTATCACCTGTGTTTTTTGTTCAATGATCGCAGAAAGAAGAATTTCTGACGGAGAACGCATTTTGTCATCATCCATTAAAAGAATCGTGCCGCCAAAAGCAAGCACACCCAACGAACTGCGCACAGATGGATCAAATGAAAAAGACGTGAAATTCAAGACCTTTTCAGCGGGTTTGAGATTGCGTGAGTGAATCATATCTTCAATATAATTCACTGCGCCGCGATGATAAATAAGCGAGCCTTTTGGCTGTCCTGTAGAGCCAGATGTGTAAAGAACATAAGCTAAATCATCTGCTGTGGTTTTTGGTAACGGAGAGTCTACGCTTTCAGGCAGATCGTTATCAAGGCACAATACAGGAAAACCCGCAGGAATCTCAGTGAGCTTGGATGACAACGTGAGAATCAAAGCAGGCTTGGCATCTTCCAGCATAAAACGAGTACGCTCTTTGGGATAAGTGATATCCAACGGCAGGTAAGCAGAACCAGCTTTAAGGATTGCCAACTGAGCAACCAGCAAATCAATCCCACGCGGCAAATAAAACGCGATGATTGCTTTGGTATTGTTGAGAAATGAATACAGCCTGCGCGCTAAAACATCTGCGCGGCGCGTCAATTCTTGATACGTAATTTGGTCGCCGTTACAAGAGGCGGCTACAAGCTGAGGAAATGAGTCGGCTTGGGATTGGATCAGGTCGTGGAGGCAGGTTGAGGGGTAGTTTGAGGCGGGCGGATTAAAATCTAAGATGCGTTGTCTTTCTTTGGCAGGTATTATTTGAAGTGAGTTAACACTTGCTTCTTCATCCAAAAGCATTAGGTCAATAATATTTTGCAAATTTTCTGTAAAATGCACAATTGTTTCAGTTTCAAAAAGTTCCAGGTCATAACGAATTGCACAAACAAGGTTTTCGCTTTCTTCTGCGATCTCAAACAAAATATCTGTGTAAGAGCCTGGCTCATCAATAAAAACTTCTTCTATTTTTAAATTTTCAATTTCATAAAATGCATTCGAGAAGCCTTGCATATTGATTCTTGCGTTGAGCCCTGTATTGTTATTGTAGCGGTCATTCTGCCGTATCTCTGCAACAAGGTGGTAATACGGATATGCCTGAGATTGAAGGGCATCGATTAGGTTGTCTTTTGTGCGAATAAGCACTTGGCGGACAGTCGGATTATCTTTTAAATTAATATACAATGGAAGTGTGTTTACAAAAGCGCCAACTGTGTTTCTAAAATTTACCGGCATGTCAACATGCCAGCGGGTGGAAAATACACATCCTACTGAAATTTCATTTTGAGCGGTATAACGCGCTAATAAAATATGATAAGCCGCAGCAAGGAAATTAAATAACGAAAGACGATGCCGCTTGCAAACGTCGTGAATTTTAGCTACAGTTTGAGATGGGATGTTAAATGAATAACGCCTGCCAATACGCTTAGATTGCCGCGGACGGGGATGATCAAGCGGCATATTAAGCTGAGGCAAGCCGCCCTCAAATTGTTGCTTCCAAAAGACGCGGTTTTGCTGGTAATTTTCAGATTTAACCCAATTGTTTTGCCAATGGATGTATTCAATATAAGGAACTACCTCAGGCAAGTTTGGAGCAACACCTTGACGGAGGGCGTTATATATTAACGATAATTCTTTCAATATTATATTTTTCGACCATCCATCAAAGACAATATGGCAAGCTGAAAAATAAAACAAGAAATGCTCACTTGTAAAACGCACCAAGCCGAAACGAAAAACGGGACCGTGCAAAAGATCAAAAGAACGATAACATTGCGCAAGCGCAAAATCAAGCCCTTCGTTTTCATTTCCTACTGCATGAATTGCTGAAACTTCTTTAACAGGCAAAATCATGCGCCTAAAAGGTGCAATCTGCTGGCGCGGACCATCTTCAGTTAAGAAATAAGTTGTACGAAGAATTTCATGCCGTTGAAGCAACCGATTTAAAGATTCTTCCAAAATATTAATCTTCAACTCACCATGCAAGCGCAGTACTAGAACATCGTTATATGCTGTATTATGAGGCTCCATTTGATGAAGCATCCAAAAGCTTTCTTGCGCAAAGGAAAGCGCCAGCGTATTATTTTTCATCGATTTTTTTCAGTAAGCCAGCAAGGTCTGTTATTGAAGAAGTATCAAACAGGTCGCGCATGGTTAATTTAATGGAATAAAGTTTATTAACCTTTGCCAAAACTTGTGCCGCGCGTAGAGAATCACCGCCTACCGATATAAAATCGTCGTGAACGCCAATAGATGTATTTCCTAAAATTTCTTGCCAGATCATCAAAAGATCTGCTTCAAATTGGTTGCTCGGCATACTATTGTCATTCAGGTAGGATGATGTTTTTTGCAATTGGGCGCTCAATTTTTCTGCCAGCCCAATGCGCTGAATTTTTCCTGTGGGTCCTTTTGGAATTTCATCTAAAAAGACAATTTGCCGCGGAACCTTGAACTCTGATAACTTATCCGCAACGAACATACGCAAATCATGTACTGATAGCTGACAAGCCTCTCTTAAGACAACCGCAACAGCAATATCCTCTCCAAGCGTTGAGTGCGGCACTGCAAACGCCACTGCCTGTTTGACAGATGGATGTTGCAAGACAACATCATCAATTTCACGCGGACTTATTTTCTCTCCGCCACGATTGATCATTTCTTTGGAACGTCCATGAATAAATAAATATCCATCTTGATCAAGATACCCCAAATCACCAGTTCTCAGCCAACCATTGATAAAAGCGCTGGCATTGGCTTCGGGATTATTCTCATACCCGCTCATTACATTTTCGCCGCGAATGCAAATCTCGCCAACAATATTTGCTGAAAGTTGATTCCCGTCTTCATCAAGAACAACAATTTGAGTTGTGCCTGTTTGCATTCCCACTGAGCCAAATTTATGCAAGCGCGGCAGAAGCGGATTGCTAGACATTTGATGCGCGGCTTCGGTCATGCCATACGCTTCTAAAACAGGCGTATTGAACGTTTTTTCCAAATCAATAGCCACAGCGGGCGATAAAGCCGACGAACTAGAACGAATAAAACGTAATTTTATATTTGATGATTTCTCAGGATGTTGGCGCGCCTGCTCCACAATTGCCTGATGCATGGTAGGCACGGCTGTATACCAAGTCGGTTGATATTCAATCAGCCAGTCTAAAATTTTATCCATGTTCAAACCCGGCGCGCATATTACACTGCCGCCTGAAAATAAGGTTGAAGAAAGCGCACCGATTAATCCATGAATATGAAAGAGCGGCATTATATTTAAAACGCGATCACCGGAACTAAGATCGTACGTTTGAGCGATGTTTTGCATGGAATAAAAAATATTGCGGCGGGTCAGCGGCACTATTTTTGGACGTGAAGTTGTGCCAGATGTATGCAAGATCAATGCTGTTTTATCCAAATCACCAAAGATAGGCGCGTCTAAATAGTTGCTTGGTTGATTCGTGGACAGCTTGAAAACGCCTGCCGAGTCACTTGGGTCAAGGGAAAGATCAATAATTTGAATCCCCAGTTTCTCTGCAACCGAGCGTGCGGGGGTTTGACTATTAGCTAAAAGAATAATCGCATTGGGCTTTAAATCGGCTAGGTAAAATTTATATTCATCTGCTGTGTAAGCAGGGTTTAAGGGAGCACACACACAAACAGAAGAAACGGCTAAAAAACAAACTGCCGTTTCAGGTCCATTTGGAAGCACCACAGCAATTCGCGAATCTTGATTAATTTGGATATGATTCAAAGCCAGTGCAATTTCGCAAACCTGCTTGTACAGAGAAGCATAATTTAGAGCAGATCGTTCAGGAGCAAGGATCGCTTCAGCTTTTGGATTTCTGAGGGAAAATTCATGAATGCTATTAATAATTAAGTCAGGTTTCATATGTCGACTGCCAATGATGATTACAACCAGCGCCTCACTTTGCGCTTATAGCTGATATATACATCCCCGAATTTTTTCTCCAGATATGCCTCTTCGTGCTCGATCACAAGGCTGTTCATAAAATAAATAAACGCAGGCGCAATAATCAATCCCCAAAGTGTGCCTGAGATTAATGGGAATCCAATTACCATTAATACAAAACCTAAATAAATTGGGTTGCGCGTGAAGCGAAAAATACCTGAACTGATAATACTGGATACACTTCCATGAGGCAGGACGGTCGTCTTTGCCTTTCTAAATTCTAAAAACGCACTTAAAGCTAAAAAGAAGCTGATGGCTATTGAAATATAGCCGATGATGTGCGCGTTATCAGGTGTTTGAAACGGGAGGGCTATTGACCATTTCGCCGCATATGCGATGACCAGAAATATAAAAGTCAATATAGGCGGGTGAATTTTTACATCAGCGTGGTCTTTATTATTTTCAGTCACTTTATTTCTCCTTGATTACATGCCAAACTTCCATTTCCCCTTTTCCTTTTACATGAAGTGATTTTTGGGGTTCGCAAACAAATTCATTCTGGATCAATTCATAGGTACTGCGCGTAATTTGAACTATGTTGCTTGCGCCCTGCGATTCCATGCGGCTGGCAGTGTTAACTGCATCTCCCCACAAATCATATGCAAACTTTTTCTGGCCGATCACACCTGCGATAACAGGTCCCGAATTAATACCTATGCGAAAGGCAAGCCTATGTCCGTTGAAATCATGAGTTTGCACATACTCCAATATATTCAATGCCATTTTCGTAATTGCCTGCGCGTGATCCGCCCGCGTTCGCGGGATTCCACTTGCAGCCATATAACAATCACCGATGGTTTTTATTTTCTCTAAATTATGCTTTTCAACAAGTGCATCAAAATGAGAAAAAACTTCATTAAGCAGTTCCACCAATTCAACCGGCGACAACTTCGCTGACATGGGCGTGAAATTAACCACATCTGCAAATAAAATACTGGCATTATCAAATGCGTCCGCGATGATATGTTTTTCATTCCGCAGAATATCCGCAATTTCTTGAGGCAAAATATTTAGCAATAAACTATCTGAACGTTCTTGATATTGATTTCGTTGAGTCACAAAAAGATGCACGATCACTAAAACGAAAAAAGAAATACCACTGACATTAAATAAGGTTAGTGTTTTTTGCATACTAGCTGGCAGTGAGCTAACTTGCCCAAGCATATCTGGCATGTAAGCTGTTACGATCAGCATGGTAAAAAATACCAGACCCCAATAGATCGTTTGCCGAGGTGAAAGTAAGATCGGTGCAAACAAAGGCGTAAGTAATGTCCAAATGATGAGCAAGCCCGAGCTTTGTAAGCCGCCCAGCAAGATTGTGCCAACAAGGTTTGTAACAATGAGACCAATGAAATCAAAATACACCCAGGTTGAAAGACGATCTTCCTTGTAAGCAAAAAGCAACATTCCTAAAAATAGCCAGATCGTTAAAGCGAAAAACGTCAGCCCTGCTACTGGCTCTCCATTTAAATAAACTGGAATACCAGCCGCAGCAGAAAAGAAAATTCCCATCATCGTTGATATAATGCCGATTGAAGTGCGCAGGCGGGTGATTTCGTTTTGTGCAGGTTTTACCCAACTCATCCAAACCAACACATCTGATATTGTTTTTTTTAACATAATTTTCTCAAGTCATTTGGGGTCAAATCAACACACACTAACTCCAATTTTCCAACGTCTCTTTAACCTTCATCAAAAATGCATCTGCGGATGCGCCGTCTAGAATGCGGTGATCGAACACAAAGGACATATACACCATCGGTCGGATTGCAATCGCATCATCAATCACAACCACGCGCTTTTGCATGGCGCCAATTCCGAGAATGCCCGATTGCGGCTGATTGATCACTGGAAAAGCAAACAGCGATCCGCTTGTGCCGTGATTCGTTAAAGTAAATGTGCCACCTTTGACATCATCAGGCTGTAATTTCTTAGTGCGCGCGCGATTTGCCAGATCATTAATTGAACGCGCCATCGCCAGCAGAGATAAATTATCCGCGCCTTTGATGACGGGCACTATCAAGCCGTCTTCGCCAAGCGAAACTGCCATGCCGAGATTAATATCTTTGCGCAGAATTACACCTTCGTCGCTCCACGAAGAATTGGCAAGAGGATAGGCTTTTAGCCCCGCAACCATGGCGGTCATAAAATAAGCTGTAAAAGTTAAGTTGACGCCATCACGTTCAAACACAGATTTATTATGCGCACGATGCTTCACCACCCGAGACATATCCGCCTCCATCACAGTTAACACATGTGGAGAAGTGTGCTTCGACTCAATCATATGCGCCGCGATAGATTTTCGCATCGTAGTGTGTTTGACTAAAGTGTCATGTACACTAGTATCAAGTTTCAGGTTTGCAGGTTGGAAGGTTGAACGTTGAACATTTTGACCTTCAACCTTAGATTTTTGACTGGGAATAAACGCCAGTACGTCATTTTTCGTAATACGTCCATTCAAGCCTGACCCTGCAACTTGCCTCAAATCCACGCCATATTCTGCCGCAATCTTTGCTACAACAGGGGAGATGAAACCGAGATTGGTGTGTGAATTAGTCGCAGGTCTAAGGTCTAAGGTCTCAGGTTTCGGCTCTGACCTTTGACCTTCAACTTTCGACTCTTTCTTGCTTTCAACTGTCAACTGTTCACTGTTCACTAATTCCCCTGCCTCCCCAATCACTGCAAGCAATTGCCCCACCTTCCCTACCTGCCCCTCTTGCATTTCAATCTTAAGAATTACACCCGAAGCAGGCGCAGGGATTTCTGTGTCTACTTTATCTGTATTCACCTCAAGCAACGGCTCCAACTCTTTGACGGAATCGCCAACTTGTTTAAGCCATTTTGATACAGTCACTTCATCAACGCCTTCGCCTAATCTTGGAACGAATACTTTTGTTGCCATAATTCAACTCCTATTCACCACGAAGGGTCACAAAGGTACACAAAGGTTTTCCTTCGTGACCCTTCGTTCCTTTGTGGTTAATAAATTTGTGGGTACACCCCAGGATCAACCTCATTCATCATCTCATACACCGCGTCGAACACCGTCTCCACATTCGGCTTTGACCAATAATCACCGTCCGAACCATATGCGGGGCGATGAGCTTTAGCGGATAATGTCTTTGCAGGCGAATCTAAATGAAAATACCCGCCTTGCTTTTCGATTACTTCCTGCATCATGTAAGCAGTCGTGCCGCCTGGCACATCTTCATCTACAAAGAGCACGCGGTTTGTCTTTTTCAAAGATTCAACGATCATGCCGTGAATGTCAAAAGGCAAAAGAGATTGCACATCTATCACTTCAACATCAATTCCAAGCTTGGATAATTTATCAGCGGCGTCCATCACGATGCGGCAACAAGCACCATATGTAACCACAGTTACATCGCTACCCTGACGGATTATTTCTGGCACCCCCAATGGCAAGGTGATTTCACCGATGTTATCTGGCAAACGTTCTTTGACGCGGTAGCCGTTTAATACTTCAACTACAACTGCTGGCTCATCACCTTTCAACAGCGTATTGTAAAAACCTGCAGCGCGAGTCATATCACGCGGAACCAAAACATACATGCCGCGCACCAAATTAATAATGCCTGCCATCGGCGAGCCTGCGTGCCACACACCTTCCAGTCTATGTCCGCGCGTGCGCACGATCACGGGCGCTTTTTGTCCACCCGAACTGCGCCAATGCAAAGTTGCCAGATCATCGCTCAGGGTTTGAATGGCATACAAAATATAATCAAGGTATTGAATCTCAGCGATAGGACGCAAGCCGCGCATTGCCAGCCCAATCGCCTGTCCTATAATTGTCGCTTCACGAATGCCTGTATCACTTACTCGCAACTCGCCGTATTTTTCTTGCATTCCCTTAAAGCCCTGATTCACGTCACCAAGTTTTCCAACATCTTCGCCAAACGCAACCAAACGCGGCTCACGCGCCAATGCCAAATCAAACGCGGCGTTGACCACTTCAAAACCAAACATGGTCGGCGAAGTGTCTGAATACACAGGTTTGATTTCTTCGATCTTCATTGCTGTGCCAGAATGTAAATGCGAGCCATAACGCTCCACATTCAATTTATCATTTTCAAATTTCCATTGGATGAGGACTGCCTTTGTGGGATTTGCTTCATCCCGCAGAAGTCTCAATGCTTCATGTGCGGCGCTATGAATATCACGCCTCGCCACCGACGGGAGGTTTGCCAGCCGATCCCTGAGCATTCTCAACTCTGCAACATGATTCGAAGAACCCGCGATCTCTTCAAGCATATCCATCACTTGATTGCGCTCATCCATAATCGGAGAGAGATACGCATCCCAAGCGGCTTTGCGGAATCCCTCTACGGCGTTGTGATCTGCCTCTTCCATAGAATCAAGTTCAGGCGTAGAAATGAGACGCTGATCTAAAATCCACGCGCGCATTTTTTTCAATCCGTCAAAGTCTTCTTCAAACTTTAATCGTTCAACAGATTTATATCTCTCATGACTGCCGGATGTACTGTGACCTTGCGGCTGAGTCACGTCCACAACATGCACAATCGCGGGGATGTGATCTTCACGCGCGCTATCTGCGGCGGCTTGGTAGGTTTCAACCAGCGCTGGATAATCCCACGCGCTAACAGTGTAATGATTGAATCCAGATGTGCCATTTTCTTCGCGCTCAAAACCCTTGAGCAATTTCCCCACATTGCCTTTCACCATTTGCATTTCATTAGGCACAGAAATGCCGTAGCCATCATCATAAATACTAATGACGGCGGGAGCTTTCAACACCCCAATGGCATTCACTGATTCCCAAAATAAACCTTCGGCAGTTGACGCGTTGCCAATGGTGACGAATGTAACTTCATTGCCCTTATCTGAAAAGTCCTTGAATTCTTTTAATTCATTTATATTGCGATATAACACTGATGCGTAAGCAAGCCCCACACTGCGCGGCATTTGTGCCGCTGTGGGCGATCCATCTGCTGAGGTATTGTACATTTTGGTTTGCGAACGCCAAGTGCCATTTGGATATAAATTGCGCGAGGCAAAATGCGCATTCATCTGCCGCCCCGCACTCGCAGGATCATAAGTAACATCTGCATGAGCATAAAGTTGCGCAAAAAATTCCTGTATGCTCATTAGTCCAACCATGAACATCCAAGTCTGGTCACGATAATATCCAGAACGCCAGTCTCCCGGGCGAAACGCGTGCGCAATCGCAAGCTGAGGAATTTCCTTACCATCTCCAAAAATCCCGAACTTAGCCTTGCCGCTCAAGACTTCTCTGCGCCCGATAAGCGAAGCCTGCCTGCTTTGGTAAGCAAGACGGTAATCTTTTATTATTTCATCTTTTTCAAAGGGAAGTGCAGTGGCACCCTTTTTCTTGGGCATGTACTTTCTCCAAAATTTTATATTTTCAACTGAGATTATAACAAGGATACTGAGAGAACATTAGGCTTATATTGACGCACCCACCCCTTGGTGGTATTCTAAAATACAACGAACCAAAATTCAATCAATTTATATACAAAGGATATAACTTATGATAATGGATGCGCACGGCTTCACTTATGTTCTGGATATTCTACTCGTCGTTAGTGCCGCTTTGGCTTTGTATTATCGCCCGAAAATAGGCGGGCAATTGGCTGTAGGGTTACGGTTGATCATGGTTGGAGTTGTTATTTTAGGTTTCACGCACTTAACCGACACCTTGCTCAAAGATTTTGTGGAAGCAATTGACGCCGCGACCCGTCCTTTACTACACCGTGGACTAAATGTTGTAGGCTTCCTTTTTATTTTTATTGGCTTCTTCCAAATGAGGAAAGCTATCGAGGCATAATATGCAACCCGAAAAGAAACCTGAAAATTTACCAGAAAAACCAGTTGATGTTTATTTAGAAGTATTAACTGCGATCGTTCAGCGCTTTGTGAAGTTAATGGGACCCCCCGCGCTTAAATTGGCTCGGCGTGTATATAGTTTAAATGTGCAGGAAGATGGTACCGTTTTACGCTATCAAGGCGATGGAATGGTTATTGTGCAAGGCTTGATAATTGAATATATGAGCCTGCTAGGATCAGAAGTTTTGCCGCTTACACAGCGCGCTATTGGTCCAGCTCGCGAACGTAACCCCGAGCTTAAGCTTCCTGCAATGCTAAAGTAGCTTTAACCTTATCACCTAAAGCGGACTACTAGTAGTCCGCTTTTTTTATTTCCAAAATTACCCCTATTTCTTTTTGAAAATGAGTTTTTTCATAACCAAGCCTTAAAACACCCTATAAAGTTCATTGTAAATATGCCTTATTTGCGTTATAAGAGAATCATGCTCAATTTGCCTACCATTCAAACCGTCATCCCGCCAGACATCATCGACTTGGGCGCAGGCGAGCCATCGCTTTCGTTGATTCCGCTAGAAATGATAAACACTTCCGCGCAAAAAGTATTATCCCAAAGCGATAATTCATTTCTGCAATATGGCTCTGAACAAGGCGACGGGCATTTTCGTTTTGTGCTCTCTCAATTTTTAAGCAAACAATATGAGTTTGATATTTCACCAGAAAAATTATTCGTCACGAATGGCATTTCTAACGCGCTGGATTTAATTTGCACACTTTTTACACAAGCAGGCGATACCATTTATGTGGAAGAACCAACATATTTTTTAGCGCCGCGCATTTTTGCAGATCATAAACTAAACATCATTTCTATCCAATCGGACGATCAAGGAATCGATTTTGAATTATTGGAACAGAAATTAAAAACTATCCCGCCAAAGTTTTTTTACATCATTCCAACATTCCAAAATCCTTCGGGGCACACCCTTTCCCAAGAAGAACGCACACAGCTTATTTCACTTTCCATCAAATATAATTTCATCATTGTCGCAGATGAGGCTTATCAACTCCTTGGGTACACGCAAAAACCTCCGTCATCATTTGCGGCATACACCGATCAAAAAAATATTATCGCGCTTGGGTCGTTTTCAAAAATTCTTGCGCCAGGTTTACGGCTTGGCTGGCTGCATGCCCACCCAGTCACAATTCAAAAAATTACAATCTGTGGATTGCTTGATAGCGGAGGCGGACTAAACCCATTTACTTCTGCCTTGCTTCGCGATGTAATTGATTCTGGAAACTTGGAAAATAATATTTTAAAGTTGAAAAATACCTACAGTCAACGCATCCAATCAATGCACCTGGTTTTGCAAAAAAACATTCCTGAAGTTTCATACACGCATCCACATGGCGGCTACTTCTTTTGGCTGCAATTAAATAACGGCATGGACGCAACTACTTTACGCGAAAAAGCCAAAGCCCATAAAGTGGACATTCGGCAAGGCAAGAAATTTTCGACCAGCAACGGTCTCGATCAATTTTTTCGGATAAGTTTTGCACATTACGAATCGGAAAAAATTGAAGAAGGTATTCTTAGATTAAGCAATTGCTTTACAGGTAAAGAATAGATGGAAATAAACCGCCTCGCGCCTGACTTTGGCTTGCCCGACCTCAACGGACGGACTCAACGCCTTAGATTTTTTCGCGGCAAATTGGTCATTATCAACTTTTGGTCTGCCGAATGTCCGCACTCTGAACGAGCAGACCGCTCCACCATGTCTTGCATTGTGCAGTGGGGACAGGATGTTGTCTACTTGCCAATTGCGTCAAATCGAAACGAATCAGCTGAAACAGTGGAAAATGCTGTTAACATACGACACCTACCCATCGTTTTGAAAGATGCGGAGCAAAGGGTTGCAGATTTGTATCAAGCCATCACTACTCCGCATGTATTTCTAATAGATCGCGAAGGAATTCTGCGTTATCAAGGCGCAGTGGACAATGTCACATTTCGCCACAAAAATGCCGCCCGCTTTTATTTAGAAGAGGCGGTAGAAGCCTTGCTTGAAGATCGCCAGCCAGAAATTACAGAGACGCCCGCCTACGGTTGTACGATTGTGCGTGAAGTTTGATAGAATCAAATTATGATTGAAATTGCTGAACGAATACTATTCTTAAAGAAGATTCACCTCTTCCGCGACCTTCGGGATAATGAATTATCCGGCGTTGCAGAAAGGTTAATAGAGCTTACATTTAAAGCCACTGAATCCATTTTTGAAGAAGGCGATGAAGCCGATGGGTTATTTATGGTATTTAAAGGTAGAACTCTAGCCACTCATACTCGTAACAACAAAAAAATTCCGTTGGCAATTTTTGTGCGCTCCGATTATTTTGGAGAAGAGGGCGCTTATACAGGCAGAAAAAGATCCGCATCCATGGAAGCCGATGAAGATGCTCTGTTATTTCAAATTACACGCACCGATTTTAACTGGCTGCTTAAAAAAGTCCCGAAGATCGCACCAAATTTCAAAGTTTCCATCAGAAGCCGCAGGCTGGCGCGAAATACCCGCCTCAAATGGTTAAATGACGATGAGGTTGTATACTTCATCACACGCAAACATCCTTTATTGCTTGCGCAAGCAATGGTGGGACCTATTTTTACATTCATACTTGTATTGGCATTTATAATTTGGGCTTTTATTGTAAATTCAATTATTGCCATTACAGCTGGAGCGATTGCTATTACAGCAGTTTTAGGCTGGGCAATATGGAATTTTATTGATTGGGGCAATGATTATTACATCGTAACTAACCAACGCGTTATTTGGCTTGAAAAAGTGATCGGCCTTTACGACAGCAGGCAGGAAGCCCCGCTTGGCACAGTGCTCTCCATTAGTGTTGAATCAAATCAGATTGGACGAATTTTGGATTATGGCAGTGTCATCATCCGCACCTTTGTAGGTCAAATCAAATTCGACCATGTCAACCATCCAGATCAAGCTGCGCGTATGATCGAAGAACATTGGGATCGCATCAAGGCTGGCGCATTTCGCAACGAAAAAGATAAATTGATCGATGCGATCCGCGGAAAGATGGGCTTGACCACACAGAATAAGCCAAAAGAAAAATATTCGGGAACGTTCACACATCCGCAAAAAGAACCGATCAGCAAAATTGTACTAAAGAATTTATTCCGCCTCAAAGTAGAAGAAGGCAGTACAGTCACCTATCGAAAACATTGGTATGTTTTATGGCTGCAAGCGTGGAAACCTACTTTTTTCCTTGGAATTTTATTGATCCTGATGATAAGGCGCGGCTGGGAAATGTTCCAAAGCTTGGAAAAGGGATTGATCACACGCAGTGAAACAGGTGTTTCGTTAGATTCAATTTTTTTTGGCTTACCCGTGCTCATGATTCCACTGATCATCTGGTTAGTGTATCAATATATGGATTGGTCAAATGATATTTTTCAAGTTTCCGCAGATCAAATTGTAGATATTGACCGTAAACCCTTTGGCGCAGAAGAGCGTCGGTCCGCGCAAATAGACAACATCCTTGGCACCGAATATAAGCGCATTGGCTTGGCGGCATATTTTCTAAATTTTGGAACGGTATACATCACCGTTGGCGGTATGCAGCTTGCCTTTGAGGATGTAATGGATCCAGCCGCTGTACAATCTGATATTGATCGCCGCCGCGCAACAAAGCTGGCAAAGAAAAAGGAAACAGAGGCGTCCGGTGAACGTGAACGTATGGCAACCTGGCTGGCGATTTACCATCAAACTCGTAATCAAATTTTTAATGAAGAAGAAGAAAAAAGGGTCGCCGAGGGAAAAATGGGTAAAACGCAACAACCCAAACGAAACGATACCACTGATATCCAAGCGGCTCAAACCAGCGCCACAACTGAAAATTATCCACCACCAATCCCTGATAAAGATGACCATGATAATGATCAGGAAAGCGGGTAAAATCTGAAACCTTTAATTGATCTACTGTTGATATTCTCAATAACGAAATAGGAATTCAAGAATGGCATTAAAAAAAATTGTATATCTGCCTGACCCGATCTTAAGGCGCAAAGCAAAACCAATCACCAAGTTCGACACAAATTTGCAAAAATTAATAGACGATATGATTGAAACCATGCGCGAGGCGCCGGGTGTTGGGCTTGCCGCACCGCAAATTGGACTCTCGCAACAACTTGCAGTGATTGAGTATGCCGAAGAAGATGAAAATGATGACGATGAAACTGAAAAAAAGCCTGCAAAGCCTAAAAAGTTATTTGTAATTATTAACCCCGAGATCATTAAAGCTTCTGAAGAAACTGTTGTTGGCGTAGAGGGTTGCCTTTCACTGCCCGGCATTGTTGGCGAAGTAGAACGTCACGAGAGCGTACAAGTAAAGGCGCTCAATCGTCATGGCAAACCTGTGAAGATCAAAGCAGATGGCTGGCTAGCACGTATTTTTCAACATGAAATTGACCATCTTAATGGACTTATGTACACAGAGAAAGCAACAAAACTCTGGAAGATGCAAGACGATCAAGAAGAAGATGAAGAAGAAATCATAGAATAATTTAATGTACCTTAAACATTTATCGCTGACAAATTTTCGCACGTTTACCCGTTTGGATTTAAAAATCCCACAACGGGAAATTGTGCTGGTGGGCAAAAATGCACAGGGAAAAACCAGCGTACTCGAAGCTATTTATTTTCTGGCAGCTTTTACTTCTTTTCAAACCAACACAGATCGTCAAATGGTGAATTTTTATGAGGCAAAGAAAAATACACTTGGTATATCACGCCTTGTTGCAGAATATAAACGCGGCAAATCCGATCACCGTATCGAAGTTCGGTTAATTCTTGAGCCAATGGGCGTCAATGGTCAACGACTGCGAAAAGAAATTTTGTTGGATGGGGTTAAAAAACAAGCTGGTGATGTAATTGGTCACTTCAACGCGGTGATCTTTGTGCCGCAAATGTCTGCCATTATGGATGGTTCGCCTGATGAACGCAGACGCTATATCAATCTTGCCATATCACAATCTAACCCTGCTTATGCGCGCGCACTAAGTGACTATCAACAAGCGCTGACACAACGCAACGCACTGCTCAAGGCGTTGAGTGAAAATGGAGGAGACCGTAATCAACTTTCGGTGTGGGATGAAGCGATTGCGCGGCTGGGTGCACAAATCATTTTGTGGCGCATTGAAGCGATTCAACAGATCGAAAAACTCGCTTCACGCGTGCATCACGACCTGACTCATGAATCCGAGACTCTTCGTTTGGCTTATGAACCTGCCTACGATCCCCTGCCCAAACCAAGCGGACAATTGGGGCTCAGGCTGGATACGCCGATTGACCGCACAGGCTTGGACGTTAAAGAAATTCAAAAAGGATTTTCGGAAAAGTTGATAGAGTTACGAAGCGAAGAAATTGCCCGCGGGGTAACAACCATTGGACCTCATCGAGATGAATTACGCTTCCTCGCCAATGGCGTTGATCTTGGCGAATATGGTTCACGCGGTCAAATTAAGACAACCTTGCTTTCGCTCAAGCTCGCAGAAGTGGAATGGTTAAAAGAACGTACTGGCGAATGGCCAGTGATTCTGTTAGATGAAGTGATGGCAGAGTTAGACCTTGAACGCCGTGCTGATTTATTAAAGTATGTGGGCAAAAGTGAACAAGTGTTATTCACCACAACAGATCTGAATTTATTCCCCCGTGAATTTTCAGACTCGTCTGAAGTGTGGGACGTGCATGACGGCACAATTAGTTTAAAAAATAAATAATATAAACTGCCCATAGCAGACTGGGTCTGTTATGGGCAGTTGTATTTAAAGCAGGAAACTAAAAACTAGGTTAAGCTGCGAGCTAACTCTAAAAATTCTTGCCATTCCTCTTCAAAGAAATGAACGGTCGAGTTTTGCAATTCGACGTGATATGTTACTTCGCCGTCGGGCTCTTCGGCGCGCCAAGCGATGAAATTTTCGGTTTCGGCGATAGTTTCGGTCTTGGGTTCTTGGTTGTTGTTATTCATGGAATCTCCTTTAGATGTAGATCAAATTTATTTTTTTTGCATCAAGCCTGAGCCGCGAAAGAAGCGGCGAATTCGGGCTAGAATTTTCGATTCTGGGGTAATCTTCGGCTGCTGCAAAGGCTGGGGCCAAGGATCAAGGTCAAATATTTTTCGTATTGCATATCTGATTAATAAAGTAAAAGTAGCGAGCAGCGGCGCCGCAATAATAACACCAAGCAATCCAAATAAAGTTGCCCCCATAATAATAGCAACCAAGACTGCGGCGGGGTGAACTTTAAGCGCGTCTGCCATAATACGCGGAGCAATAATACTGTCAATAATCTGATCAATTAAGAGGATAATTCCAAGTACTAGAATAGTATATAAAAATGGCTGCATCCCAAAAGGGTGTTGCGCTTGGAAGAATGAAACAAGCGCCAAGACTGTCCATGTGATGGCGGGTCCGATATAGGGTAGGAATTTTGCAATTGCCGCCATCAGGGCAATACCCAAAGAATAACGAACACCGAAGATGGGCAGCAAAATAGAATAGACGATCAACGCCAAGAAGAAGATAATGAACTGTCCGCGTAAAAAGGCATTCCAAATACGGGAGAGTTCCTGCGTAATGCGATCAACATCCTCTTGATATCCAGGCACATTCACTTTGATAATGTCGCGCCGCTCACCGCTGCTTTCGAGCATGACAAAGAATGAGACGGTGATAATAAAAATTAACCAGCCAATGCTTTCAGCGGTACTCGCCGCTAGAGTGCCTACAATAGTCCCTGTTTGCCCAAGAATCGGCTGAATATATGAAGTCAATTCCCCGCCAAGGGTGTTTAGATCAAGGTTGGACAAGTCGATTGTAAATAAGCCAAAGGGTTGATATGTGACACTGGTTATTTTATTTATATAAGCTGGCAAGTCGGCGACAATATCCTGAACGGAAACGATCAAACTTTGTATTTGTTGCACCAGCCCTACCCCGCCTAATGTAATAAGAGTAAGAATTGCCGCAATCGTAGTCAGATAAATCACCACCACTGCCGCGCTCCAAGAAATTCGAAACCAAGAACTCATTTTTGCAGTAATGGGATGCAATAAATACGCAACAATAATCACCATCAATAAAGGCGTGATCAACACAGAAAATTTCCAAAGCAAAAAAACACAAATGGCGATAAGCACAAATGCTATTAATTGTTTGGTTTCGGAACTCCAGGCAGGAGAAACGCTATATTCTGGGGCTATCGGTTTGGGTTGAGTCGTTTTTTTGGGGCTCATGGTCTCTGCAGAAATTAAGAGAAGAAAGACGAAAGACTATTGGTTGTCTTTCGTCTTTCAAGTTGCGCGTCCTATAAAAGGAAAAGGGTCATATATTTTCGCATGCTTCTAGCAAGCAAGTTGGAAAATATATTGGGTAATAATATTAAAGGGGAACATACACCAGCTGCTGGTGAAATCTACAACAGCAAAAGTGCCGCCACAACATAATAAAAGCCCTACCCCAACAAGGGTAAAGACAAGCGCATTGCTTTTTTTGGCTGGCGCTGCACTTGGTCCGGATGGAGCCTGTCCGGAATAATTCTGCGCAGGCGCAGGCATTACAGGCGCAGCACGCACAGGCGCTGGTGATTTGCGAACCGGGGTCGCAACCATGGTCGCGCCGGAGTCTACAACAATAGCTTCATATAGCAAAACAATTTGTTCGCCAAGTGAAACAACATCGCCAGATTTCAAGACACTAGGACCGCTTAGGCGCTGTCCATTTACAAACGTTCCATTGGTAGAGCCCAAGTCTTCAACTACATATTTGCCGCCCTGAAAACTTAAACGTGTATGCTTGCGTGATACTTCAACGTCATTAATTGCAACGCCGTTAGAAGCATCGCGCCCAATGGTGAGTTGATCCCCTTCAAGCGGATATACAACGCCGGGGGTAGGTCCAGAACGCATTACAAATTGAAATTGGGTCATTTTCTCCTCCAAAAATAGCTAAAAAATATTTTTTATAGTGTACAAGGTTAGAGCAAAAAAGTCAATCAGATAATCAACCAAGGTTAAAAGTTTTTGATAAATGCACTTTTAATTTCATCCTTTACAAGCACCATAGGCGGCACAGGGTCAATTAAATCTGCTAAAGAAACGATAGGCTCATTTAATCCACAGGCATTAATACCGTCAAAATATTCCATGGCTGGATTTACATTCAAAGCAAAGCCATGACGCGTAATGCCGCGCGCATCTACTTTGACACCAATTGCCGCCAGTTTTGCTGGCTTTTTACGATCCGCTGGTTGACAGTGCAGGCAACGCGAATGAACATCTGCCTGAATCCAAACCCCGCTCTTTCCTGACCTTTGGCCTGTTACCAGTCCGAGTCGCATGATCGCGCCGATAAGCGTTTTCTCCAGCTTGCGTACATATCCTACATAATCAGACCTGACAGGTCTTAAAGATTCGTCTAAGACCGCATCGTCTTCTTGAGACCTGTCAGGTCTTAAGGGCGTCAACGGAATTAATGGATACCCCACCAATTGACCCGGACCATGATACGTCACATCTCCGCCGCGATCTACCCAATGCACAGAGATACCCTTTTCTTTAAGTTGGCTTTCGTTCCAAAGTAGGTTTTCTGCATGGCCACTGCGCCCAAAGGTGTAGACGTGGGGATGCTCTAGCAATAGCAGTGTCGGCGGGCGCACCCCTGTCGCAATTTCTGCGGCATATTCGTCCTGCAATTTCCACGCAGATTCATAATCAATCAAACCTAGGTCTTCAACAATGAGCTTCATTACACACCAAATATTCTACGGTACAGATCTGACTCTAATAAATGATTGGGGTCACAGCGTTTTTTCAAGCGTTTAAATTTTTCGACAGTTTCTTGTCCGTAAAAATTCAATGCGGTTTGAGAGGTTGTCTCACTATTCTTGGCGAAGTAAAAACGCCCGCCTGCTTGAACGATAATCTTGTCAAACTCCTGCAGCATAGCAGATAATTTTGCGCGGTTGCTTTGGGTCACTTTGAAATCTAAGGCAAGTGAAAAACCATCTACAGCATAAGTGAGTAAAAACTTATCGGGGCGGTGACGTTTGGTAACGCCCAAATAAGAGGGCAATCCGCGTTTTTGAGAGAGGCGGATAATTTCGCGCCAAGCAGATTGCGCAGTTTCTTTGGGCACAAAAGATTGATATTGGATCAAGCCGCCTTTGCCAAAAGATAATTCCCAACCGGGGATGTAATCCAGCAAAAAATGAAAAGCACCATGCGGCTGGCGAAAAGAATGTGTACGCAATGATGCAATGTATTTTGCTGTGTTAACTCCCCATGCGCCAAAATTATTCACAAAGGGTTTCATAAAATATGGAAGCCATGCTTTTGGAAATACACCAAACAAAGTAGACGGCAGAATTTGATTTGCCAACTTCATGGTTTCGTTTGGATTCATATCTTCGTTTTCGTGCAAATACCGTGCGGCATGAATTTGTCCGCGCCCAAGCGAGGCGCCTTTTGCAGTTGTATCCATCCAGCCGACAATATAATCATAACGAGGCGCATCTTCCAGTAAAGATGAAAGCTGTCCGCTGAGATTCGGCACGGGATGGGCATCCACAGCCAAAAGCCCAGAATAGATGCGCTTCATCTGTAAGGTGACGGATGTGAAGATTCCAAGCATCCCTATTCCGCTGATCATGGCATAAAATAAATCTGCATTCTTTTTTGGCGAGCAGGTGATCTCGGCGCTAGTGGGCAAAATTGCCGTGAACTCGACAACATGCTCACCGATGGGTCCCATTTGAAAATTATTTTTTCCGTGAATATTAGTAGAAAGACAACCACCCAAAGTGGTTTTCATTGTGCCGGAGACAACAGGGGGCCACCAGCCATCTGGCTCAGCTTTTTTCCAGATTTGCTCAAGGGTTACGCCTGCTTCGGCAGTGATAAGACCCGTATCTGCATCCCATTTGATAACACGATTCATCTCGGTGGTGTTGAGACTTATACCTCCCCCATTTAAAGAGGCGTCGTTATAACTGCGCCCTGCGCCGCGCGCAGTTACTGATAAGCCAAGTTTTTTTGCAAGTAAAAATATTTGTTTAATTTCATCTACATGAATAGGTTTAAAGTGATAAGAGGATGCATTAACTGAATGCCCAAAATTATCCAGCGTAGTAAAACGTCTTTGGATATTGTCTGTCATTTTAGAAACTTAACCGCCTAAATATAAAAGATGGGATATGGCGAATCACGAGCATGACCCATTGCCAAATATCCGCAACATAAACTGTTTGTTTACGCTTGCGAATTGCCATTGAAATAACGTCTGCTACTTTTTCTGGCGTAACCGCAAAAGGTGTCTTTTGAACATGCGCGATCATTTTTGTTTTAACAAAACCAGGCTTGACGGTAATGACATTGACGCCATGACGCGTGAGGCGATTGCGCAAAGACTCTAAATAAGAAGTAAAGGCGGCTTTCGATGCGTTATAACCCGGGTTGCCCACGCGCCCGCGGTCGCCGGCCACGGAAGAAATGCCAACGATTTGCCCGCCTTTCATACTTTGGAATAATGGCGCAACTTCGCTTAACCATGCAATTGCGCTGATGGTATTCACTTGAATCATTTTCGAGTCTTCTGCAAAATTAAACTCATCCATCTTCGGAAAGTATATAGCGCCTGGCGCAAAGACAAATAAATCCAAGCCGCCCAGGTCTTTGGTAATCGTTCGCAGCAACGCAGGAATCGAGTCGTATTTCAATACATCATGTTCATATGCCTTCGCACGGGTCTCGCCGATACTTTTATTGATTTCAGCGCATAAAGATTGCAGAGCTTTTTTATTACGCCCAAGCAACGCAAGCGTATATCCTTCGCGCGCAAGTTTCATTGATAGAGCAGAGCCAATTCCGCCGACTGCGCCGACGATGATTCCGTGTTTGCGCGGGTTTAAGGGTGTAGCTGGATTAAGTGTAGTGTTTGTCACAAGTACCTCAAAAAATGAAGATAAGATTTTTAGTACGCATTACTCAAAATGCAAATCCATTTTAACACAACCAAAACAACTCCTTGACCATGCTTAAAATGTGTATTAAAATCCCGTTCCGTTATGCTCTCGTAGCTCAGTGGATTAGAGCGCTTGCTTGCGGAGCAAGAGGTCGCAGGTTCGAATCCTGCCGGGAGCACCTTTGAAGAAGCAGTTTATTCTGCTTCTTTTATTTTAATTACTGAAAAATATGTCTTTGCGAGCCGCGTTCTTGGTTTTAGCGGCGAAGCAATCCCCAACAGAACAAGGTGAGATTGCTTCGGACGAAAAACAAGAGCGTCCTCGCAACGACATAATATTTTGCGTAAGGTGAGTTAACAATTAGGAATATTTATGTCTACATTTAAAAAAAATATCTTGCTAACAAATGATGATGGGATTCGCTCGCCCGGATTATGGTCGGCAGCTCGCGCTCTTTCTACGCTGGGGTTTGTTACTGTTTCCGCGCCGCGTGATCAATCTTCGGGTATGGGACGCAGTATGCCGAGTACGTCAGATGGGATCATTCGTCAGGAACAGATTCAAGTCAACGGTCAAGAATGGATCGCCTACGCAGTAGGAGGTTCCCCAGCACAGGCAATCCAGCATGGGATTTTGGAAATCTTAACAACGAAACCCGATCTCGTCGTTTCAGGAATCAATTATGGCGAAAACATTGGCGCAGGCATCACCAGTTCTGGCACAGTCGGCGCGGCGATGGAAGCGGCGGCAATGGGCTTCCCAGCATTGGCGGTTTCATTGCAGACAGATCAAGAATATCATTTAAGTTATTCAGAAGAAATTGACTTTTCGGTTGCGGGGCATTTCGCCGCATTTTTTGGAAAAATGTTGTTAGAGAAAAAATTCCCCGAAGATGTGCGCCTGCTCAACGTGAATATTCCAGCCCATGCCACCATTGAAACTGGCTGGCAAATAACACGTGTGTCAAAACAAAATTATTACATATCCGTTAAACCCAAACGAAGTTCATGGGATATAGCTGAAACTGTCGGATATAAAGAAGATATGCAATTAGAGCACGAAGCCGAAAACAGTGATGTTTATGTCTTGCGCAAAAAATATATGGTCACGGTCACGCCGATTAGTTTGGATATGACGTCGCGGGTGGAGTTAAGTGAGTTGGAGAGAATGATAAAAGAGAAGGAATAGGTAACCAGAGAATGGATAACCAATCTTGCAAAAAATCCCCGGATTGGGGATTTTTTGATTCTTGACAAAACTAAATTTTTTTCGTATACTTTGTTTAGTAATTACTAAACGTTCTAAAAGGAAAATATGTCAACAAAACTGCTTGACCTCAAAAAAGAATTCGCCGTGAGTTTAAGTCAAATCAGCCGCTTTTGGGGATTCCCCCCAGGAACAGGGGCCATCTTTGGGGTTTTATATCTATCCCCCACAGGATTGTCTTTAGATGAAATCGCAAAGGAAGCTGGAATAACAAAAGGAGCAATCAGTACTCAAATACGTACATTATTGCGCATGGGCTTGGTGCACCGTTCATCAAAATTTGGCGATCGAAAAGATTATTACGAGGCAGAAAGCGATTTTTACAAATCCATTCGCTCTATATTGAAAGAACGTCAAAACAGTGAATTCGATAGAGCAATTCGTTCTGTAGGAATTGCTCTCGAGAAGTTGGAAGCGGGTTCGATTATTGGTAGTGCTGATGATGTTCATTTTGTGTATGAACGCGTGCAAGCATTGCAGGAGTTCTTCAACGCCATAGACAGCCTATCCAACGCTGTAATAAAACTAGAAAAACTTGGATTCAATAATGTGAAAACAATATTAGGAGTATTAAAATGAAAATTGCAGTTACAGGCGCTTTCTCTTATTCGGGCAAATACATTACTGAGAAATTACTGACTCGGGGGGAAGAAGTGATTACTTTGACAGGGCATCCAAACCGCCCCGATCCCTTTAGCGGAAAAGTAAAAGCATATCCATTAAATTTTCAGGAAAAAGGCGAACTCATTAAAAACTTACAAGACATAGATGTGTTAATTAACACGTACTGGGTGCGTTTTGATAAAGAAGATAATACTCAACCACGCGCCGTTGAAAACACCAAAGTTCTCATTAATGCCGCTAAAGAAGCCGGGGTTAAAAGAATAGTCCATATTAGCATTACACAGCCTTCGGCAAAATCCCATCTTCCATATTTTTGGGGAAAAGCAGCAAACGAAGAAACGGTTATAAATTCGGGGATAAGTTATGCAATTTTACGACCTACCGTACTTTTCGGAAAAGAAGATATTTTAATGAACAATATTGCATGGCTATTGCGCAAACTTCCTGTTTTTGGAATTCCCGGAGATGGTTCTTATAAAATTTCCCCAGTATACGTAGATGACCTTGCTGAATTGGCAGTTGAAGCCATTTACAAAAAGGAAAATTATATTTGGGACGCAGTTGGACCAGATGAATTTACATTCAAAGAATTGGTAGAAGTAATTGAAGGCAGTACCGGTAAAAAGAGACTACTTCTCCCCTTTCCACCCCGCTTAGCCTTATTTGCAGCACAAGTGATAAGTCTTTTTGTGAAGGATGTCATGTTGACACCTGAAGAAGTAGACGGCTTAATGGCAAACTTACTTGTTTCAAAAGAACCAGCCCGCTGCAAAACAAGTTTTATAGATTGGGTCAGAGAAAATAAAACAACAATTGGCATGAAATATGCAAACGAATTAACTAGGCATTTTTAAATTAACGAATTGTAATTAATAGAAAAATGGACACCATGAAAGTGTCCATTTTTTCTTTAACCTGACAAGAATTACCCACCCAGATGCGGCAAGACTTTTGCTGCGAGTTTATCCTTGGGCTGAAAACCTGTGACGCGTTCTTTCACTTCGCCGCTTTTAAACAGCATCAGTGTGGGAATGCCCATGACGCCATATTGCATCATGGTGTCGGGGTTGGTGTCGGCATCCAGTTTGACAACTTTCACCTTGCCATCCCATTCCTCAGCCAATTGCTTGACGATCGGCTCGATCATCTTGCAGGGCTGGCACCAAGTCGCGGTGAAATCCACCAAGACGGGCATGGATGAATTAATAACTTCGTTTTGAAAATCTGCATCCGTTACGTATTGCATTTCGCTCATAATAAGCCTCCGCTTCATAGATGCAACGAGTATACGTCATATTACCCATCTTGCGAAAATCTAATCAAACGCTTACACTTTCATTTGGATGAAAACAATTTATCAAGCCCTTGCAGATTTAGATGAAAAGCACGAACCTGCCGCGCTGTGCACTGTTACTCAGAGTGAAGGTTCTACTCCCCGACACGTGGGCAGTAAGATGTTGGTGTATGCGGATGGCAAGTTTATTGGCACTGTAGGCGGCGGGGATTTGGAGAATCGCGTTATTAAAGAGGCACTACTCTCATTGCAAGATGGAAAACCCAGAAAATTAAATTACACCATGGCAGACCCAGCACGCGGCGACCCGGGTGTATGCGGCGGTCAAGTGGAGGTCTTTGTGGAACCAATCTTTCCAGCTCCGTTATTAGTTGTGGTTGGCGCGGGGCATGTAGGCAAGGCTGTGGCACATCTTGCTAAGTGGCTGGGGTTTAGAGTCGCTGTCAGCGATGACCGCGCTGAATTTTGCAACCCAGCTACCGTTCCAGATGGTGATGCGTTTTATCCTGTTTCAATGAATGAGTTGCCGAATCATATTTCAATTGATGCGCGCACTTATTTAATTCTCACCACACGCGGCTCTGCCATAGACGCGGCGGGCATCACACCTTTGCTCGAATCAAACGCGGCATATATCGGCGTAATTGGCTCCAAACGCAGATGGGCTGTCACTGTGAAGGCGCTAAAAGAAAAAGGTGTTGAAGATGCAAAGATCATGCGCGTACATTCACCCATGGGTTTGGAACTGCAAGCAGAAACCCCGGAAGAAATTGCAGTGAGCATAATGGCAGAGGTGTTGATGGTGAGGGATAAGGGTTCGGGGAAAAGGATGGGAAACTAACTCACCGTTATATTTGCGAGTGATGTTCTATTATTTCAAATGATTCTTGATTGCCCAAGCCGCGGCTTCGGTACGATTCTTCACTTTTATTTTACGAAAAATACTAGCGACATGTTTTTCGACTGTTTTTTGAACAATGATTAATTCCTGGGATATTTCTTCGTTACTTTTGCCGCGCACAATCAGCTTTAGAACATCAAATTCGCGTTGGCTGAATATTTGAGCAAGGGGCAGAAATGCTTGAGTTTGGTCAAGCAATACAACTTGTTGGTACGCAAAATTCAAAATCCCCTCAACCTCCATGCTTTGACCCAAATCCCATTCTTGCCGGAATTGCTCGAGTTGTAATGAAAAACGAATACTTTGCATTAATTTTTTACGTTTTTCTTCGTCTATGTTGTAATTGTAATATTGTTTATTTTTAATATTAGCATCCAACCCCGCCATAATTCGCGCGGCTTGCAATTTTCGGTCACTACCAGCACACATAATAGCAGTTGATTGAAGAAAATAAATACTGGCTTCAAAATCAAAACCAGCCTGTAAAGACGGATAAACCATCAGCAACAACTTAAGCGCTTCCTCTGTCTTGCCCATTTCAGCATAACATGCTGCAAGAATGCTTAGCGCCCATGTGCGCAAATAAGGTTGATCGTTCTCATCCAGATATTTCAATACTTGACGTTGAAGCTCAGACGCTTTTTCGGTATTTCCAAGACGATGTTCAAGCTGTCCTAAATTGCAAAGAAAAACATGCTGCAAAAAATCCTGATTTAATTGCTGAGCAAGACGGTTTCCATCTTGGTACATTTGATGGGCTTCATCAAATCTTTTACTGGCTACATAAGTAATCGCAAGCCCATTGATTACTGTTAATTCACCCCATGGATGATGATTATTACGATACAAATTGATCGCTAATTCAAGCAGTTCCAGCGCCCGATCATGCTGCCCGATCTCCATATAATTAGCGCCGCTATTGGTCGCAGACTCAGCCATACCCAATTCGTCTTCACGCAAACAATAATATTGGTGGCTGGCTTGATGATATTCGATCGCTTTTAAATAATCCGCTTTACTCCACGCAACACTGCCGGCATTTCCATATACGATGGCTTTATATTTATGCTTGAGATCTGGAGATAGGTCAGTCATATCGTCTAATTCTGCGATGGCGCTCATACTTTTTTCGGTCCAGCGCCCAGCAATTTGAAATTGACTGCTAATCATCCAATATATTTGAGTATGCCCAAGAATTTCAAAGCCGCTTTTCCATAGAACAGATCCAGGCGTAGCCGCAAACGCATCGTCCAGTATACGCAAAAGGTTGTCGCTTTCAATCACCATACGCCGCAGCCAAAGAGCCTGATCTTTACTTTGCAAACCATCATGCGCTTGAGCTGAAAAAATCAACATCCAAGCCGCAAATTTCTCGTATAATTTTTCGTGCTGATTGTGAACAATTATTTGTTCGCCAGCAAATTCGCGCAGGGATTCGTACATTTGGAATCGAGGTTGAGCGCTTTTTGTTTGCCCTGTTACCTGCAGGAGGTTTTTATCTACCAACGAAGAAACAATCTCCAATACTTGACTCTCGGGTTGGTCAAGCACACTTTGAAGGGCTTGCAAATCAAAGCCGCCCACAAAAAGAGATGCGCCTCGAAACGCAAGTTGTTCAGCTTCACTTAGAAGGCTGTAACTCCAATTAATTGTTTCGCGTAATGTTTTTTGACGAACAGGCAGGTCACGAGCTCCAGAGTTAAGAGTCCCCAATAAAGGCGATTCAGTTTCGAGGCTGGGTTGGATGCGATCCAGCAAAGATTGAGGCGAGAAGATAGTAGTGCGCATGGCAGCAAGCTCAATGGCAAGTGGAAGTCTATCGAGTCTTCCGCAGAGTTGAGCAATAGCCGTTGCGTTCTGGTCTGTTAGTTGAAAATCTGGGTTTAAAGAGCGGGCGCGCTCAACAAACAACTGCAAAGCATCATTTTGCTTTAAAGGCAAAATGGGAACAATCTGCTCATGACGCAGCCGCAAGGGCTCACGACTGGTAACTATGACTTTGAGATTTGGACTCGAGTTCAATAAATTATCAATGATATGCGCGCCATTAATAACTTGCTCAAAATTATCCAGAATCAGCAAAATGGCGCGGTTGCTTATAAAATCATTAATGCTTGCAATCCTATCGCGCTGAGCATCTTCGGGTACTTTTAAAGTTTGAGCGATGTAATAGGAAATTAATGCGGGGTCTGTAATTGGAGAAAGGTCAACAAAGAATAAACCGCCTGTAAAATTTTCGAATATTGCGCGCGCTATATGCAAAGACAGTGTGGTCTTGCCTGCGCCTCCAAAACCAACCAGAGTAACCAGGCGGATATCTGTGTTCTGCAATAATTCGCTAACGAAGCGAATTTCATCATCACGTCCAATGATCTGACCTCGCAGCACCGGCAAAACAGAGGGAATGGATGATGTCAATATATCCATTGATTGGCGCGAGTATTTGCGAGTGATGGGATCTGATGGGGATTTATTCATGTCTGCAATTGAAAAAATTATATCACCCGTAAATATCTTCCAAATGAATATTGACGCACAAGAGTAGGGTTAACCCTACCAGAAAAAAGTGGGACCGTTACTATAATTAGCTCAATACATAAAGGAGAATTTATGAAACTTGCAAAATTTTATTATGTGCTCGCTTTACTTATTGGAATTGCACTTGCAGGGGTTACCTAT
>VFJR01000021.1 GCA_009885945.1 Anaerolineaceae bacterium | reverse complement strand
TGATTCGCCAAGTGAGCCACTGCCAGCCAGAGGCGACCTACTTCACCTTGTAAGTCACAGCCCCACAATGAATGGTCGTTATCAAAACCAGCGTGTCCTTCAAAAATGGCGAAGTGTTTGTCAGAGTCATTCCAGCTTGCGCGCACTTCATCCAGCGTAAGATTAAATTCTTTGCATAAGGCCAGCATGTGAAATTGATAATCTTCAATGAACTCGCCGCCCATTTCAGCATATTGATCGTTTTGAAAATTTCGCTGAGTGCACACCCGCCCGCCGACTCGATCTGCAGATTCGAGCACGGTTACTTTGTGTCCTGCGCGGTGTAGTTCCAGCGCAGCAGATAGCCCCGCCATGCCCGCGCCGATAATAGTGATTGTTTTTGGTGTCTTTGGTGTCATAGATAAGAATTTAGTGAATTAGATACCCGACAATTTTTTTCTTTTGAAACGCTCTTCTGGGGACTCGAAATGGTCAGCTTGGAATGAGTCGTCGTGATGTACAGAAAGCCACCATTCAATGTAATGCCTATTTGTGCAGAAACCAAGGATTGCGTCATTGTGGTTAATTTCAATGCCTTCGTCGGTCTTGCGCCCGCATATTGAGCATGTCGTGGGAATTGAGACGTGTGGCTCGTTGTTGTGATCCCAAGGTATGCGAACGTAGCCTTCATAAAGCCCGCTGGCGGTTATCCAGCCGTTTAGTTGTTCGTCTTGAGTACGAGATTCCGGATGTTTTCCGTAGTTAAAGTTTTTGCAGTATGTCCAAAAGGGATTACTGACCTTTACGTTCCGCAGGGTGCAATGTGAGATTTGCCAAAATCGCTCACGAGGTTCAGGCTGCGGGTGCGCCATTTCTTGAACAGCTTTGTTATGTGAGCAGTTGCCGCAGCAATCAGGTCCGCCGTTTGGCATGTAATGCCTCCTTGATTTTGTTGTGTGTTTTATTTTACAAACTTTTCACTTGCTTAGATAAAATTTGTAACTACTCAGCTATCATTCACATCCGTGATTATGTCGCTGCGAGGCGCTCTTGCTGTTGCCGAAGTGGTCTCGCAATGACTGGGGATTGCTTACTCTGCGAGTACGACGTCGGCGGAAGTGCAAAAGCCCGCTTCGCAAAGACATGGCTGAGCAGTTACTAAAATTTCCTGTTTCAATTTGTCTGAAAAAACGGAACAGCTAAACTGAGTATCTTTCATTCCAACTTTTAGGAAAGCTTAATTTATTTCCATAAATATACCGTATCAGCTGGCCGTGATGCTGAACTTCATGCTCTAGCAAAGTTAATAGAAGCTCAGTTTGATTCTCATTCAGCTCATGGGTATCAAGAAAGTTTGAGCATTCATCAGTAGATTTTTGGAGGCATTGCAAAATTTGATCTTTTGAGGTTGTGTTATTAAGCGAACAGCTAAAACCTGACCAGCCGTTATTGATGATAGCCTTCAAATAGCTTTCTCTAGCGCCAACAATACACCAAAGCTGTTGCCCGATAGTGTTTGAAGGTATATTATTTAGCCTCAGTTTAAAATCATCTTCAGATAGGTTTTGAATTAAGCTGCTGGTTAAGTTAAAAGACTTTTTTAAACGTTCGATGATGATTTTCATTTAATTTCCCTTTCCTTGTACTATGTCGATTTTTTCTCTGATGCATTCAAGAAGATCGTCCATTCTTTAATGTCGTCTTCAACAAGAATCTGGCGCTGCCCCCACGGATCACCCTTCATAAGCTCTCGCACCTCCTCGACACTGTCTGCAGCGAAGATCACCATTGAACCACTTCCATCTGAAAATGGGCCGCCTTGTATTATCTTTCCAGAATTAAATAGGGCATCAATAAATTGGGTATGATCGTCCCAATAGTTTTGTTCCCACATAGGCTTTTCCGTATTCCATGCTGAACCTGGTCGCGAGAAAAATACAATTGATTTCTTCATCTATTCATCCTTAATATGCATGCCAATATTGTTCGAATAAAATTTTCGCTGAAGCCTTATGTGATGATTGTCGAATTGCGAAACATCCCCAGCGCGGTCACTGAGCTGGTCGAAGCGTCCCTTGCATTATCCCTGATCTTCGGGGTGCTTTGTTGGCTTGAAAAGAAACTTTACTTTTTGAAGATATTCTATTTTCTACTACAAAGATGTGGTTATTTTTAATTTTCCTAAGATTCAAAAGCATTTTCTGTTCGAACGAAGACTGTAATCATCCATACCAAGACTAAAAAATAAACACATAAACTCAACCATGGTAGAAACCATGCCAGTCCGATTGCGACAGCATATAACCCGTTTACAACTATGTAAATGGGCACTTGGGCTCGTACCGCTGATGAACTGATCGGGGTCACGCATAATTCGGGGTGATTTTTTAAGTAGACAGTAATATAAAAACCAGTGATATTTGCCAGGATTAGA
>VFJR01000142.1 GCA_009885945.1 Anaerolineaceae bacterium | reverse complement strand
GGTGGCTCGCAAAGACATAGTGCAGGAAGTTATTTACAGTCTTTTAGCGTCCATTTCGAAAATAAAAAAGAGACGTCCAAAGGGCGGCTTTGAGGATATCTTTTCGGTAAACAAAATGTTGATGCCAGAAAATATTCTTGGTGCGAATGCCGTAATACAAACGCGTCCACCACTCGGCGGGCGGGAAGAGCATTTTGTAAAAAAAGGAGATGAAGCCCACGCGTTTTAACTCGCGAATTTTTTGATGGGGCCAGCCCGGCGGATATTGACCAAGCGCATTGGGGACAGCGCATTGTTGTACAGGGATCAGCTTGACGAGGTGTTTGGGCATGGGCGTGAGGCTATAGAATAATTCAATGCGCTGAAATACTTCGGGGTGATTTATTTTTAGCGCTGTCCAATCAATCTCTTTGGCGTGATGTTCTACTAAGCTGATAATATCTGCAACCCATTTGAGTTGGGCTGGCTCGGCGGGATTGCCTGCGAAAAGATGTTTGGCGAAATGTCTTGATAAAAATAACAGCGTATCCATGTGTCCTGGCGTAAGCACAGTGGATTTATTAATTTTAATGTTTACAGGCGCTTCGTGAAAATCTGCAAACTCAAGATCGGCGATGTTGCCTTTTTTGTGAGCGCCTTGCGGATAGTAATGATGCAGTTCGATGTGGATGTTGATTCCTTCTTTCGAAGCAGTATCAGCTGTCAGCGATTTGGGGAGGCGTTTTTCTGACGCAGGTAACAATTGGATTTTGTAGCCCGCCTCTCGAAGCAGATTCGCCGCGGGTAGAAATTCAGATTTATTAAATAGAAGATCAATATCGCTGACGGGGCGCAGGGCGGGCTCGGGATAATATTGATATGCCAACGCCAAACCTTTTAGCACGAGCGGATGAATATGTGCCGATTTCAATATTGAAATAATATCCACTAACGCTTGCGCCTGTATGCGGTTATAGGCGCGGGTGCGCAGGTACATGCCATTGAGAGTTTGTTGGGTCTCTTGTGGAATTTCAACCCCTGCCTGATGAATATGATGGCGCAATAACGCGCCCATGCCTTCGCCTCGGCTTGGGCTGGCAAAATATGCCAAGCAGTAAATGCGCGCAATTGTTTTTTGAGCTGGCTGTAAAAAACAGGATGCCCCTCGGCGCGCGCGCACAACGCCAGCAGGCGGTAGGTTGAGGCTAGATCGTTGTGAGAGTCTCTTGAATCCATGCGCGCGCCTGTTCGAGATCAGAATAGATTAAGCTAAACGCCGTGACCTGACGAGAAAGTTGAGAGGCGGCGTCTATGCCGTGATTGGGCAGGTTGCGCGCGTTGACCAGTGTTTGCAGTAAGCGGAATAAAGTGTTGGCGGGGCTCAGGCGCTCGGTCTGAAATTCTGCATTTGCTTTATAGGTAGGGAAGATTAACACCCGCGGCGTGACCGAGCCTCGAACTGCTGAGGCGTTTAACAGCGTTGGCGCCACCCAGGCGTTTCCTTCTTTAAATAAATAAAAGCCTTTTCCATCAAATTCGTTTTCTTTGCCTTGCCATAAAAAAGCGGAGCCTTTTTTTAGCAGTAACGAACGGCAGAAGCCGCTCATCTCGCCGCCCGCCAGCGGATAAGAAATGACCTCATCAGTTAAATATTGAAAGCCATGCATCACTAAAAATGCCGTCAGCGTAGATTTGCCGCTGCCGCTTTTGCCGCATAATATCAACCCGCGCTCATCAAGCGCCAGCCCGGCGGCGTGAAAGACCATTTGTGTGGAAGAAGCCCCGTTGAGCTGGGTCAAGCCATCTTGCATTAAGTGAAATAAGACCTGTTCAAAACTAAGCTTTGAAAATAGATCCGCGCCATCTTTTGAAATGGAAAATTGATCCTGCCCATCGGGGGACGCTTCTTCCCCCGCCCGCACCTGATACTCGCCAACGAGGTTTTCATCACTGCCAAGGCAGTGCGCAAAGTGGACATCCACTGCGCCAAGAATTTCAGTTGAATCGGTCTTGAGTTGGATGGCATTGCCTGCAAATTGAATAATTCTTGTATGGGTCATAAAAATTCAGCTGATTTTATCGCACTTATTAAAAACAAAGTTGCCCTAGAAATTTCTAGGGCAACTAGAGACATATTTTGATCTTACAACTTGAAAGAACCTAACTATCTGGGGGGTCGTAG
>VFJR01000054.1 GCA_009885945.1 Anaerolineaceae bacterium | reverse complement strand
TCTTGCGGATGGCGCGCGTGGCTTCGTAGCCGTCCATGACCGGCAGAGAAATATCCATCAAAATTAGATCTGGTTTTTCTGCATTTGCCATTGCCACGCCTTGCCCTCCGTCTTTGGCGACGATGATGTTGAAATCATCTTCAAGGAGCTGTGTGATCAGGTCTATGTTCAGGTCTGTGTCTTCGACGATCAGAATTGTTTTCATGTAAATCTCCATACATTGTGATGTACGGTGGTTGAGTAGGGCGAAGCCCGTATCGCAAAGTCCCCGAAGGGGGAAACCACCTGTGATTGAAATTATTTTTATGACATGCTGGTTTCGATACGCCCCGCCAAATGCGCGGGGCTACTCAACCAGCGGAGTATTATTTTTACTACGACCCTGTTCCCGAAGTTGGAACAGCCTCGGGGTCGGGGGTTGAGGCGGTTTTTGATTTATATTTTATCGGTAAAGTGAGCGTAAATGTTGAGCCTTTGCCATATTCGCTGGTGGCAGATAAATCACCGCCTAATAAGCGCGCGAGGTTGCGGCTGATGGCGAGACCGAGACCGGTGCCGCCATACTTGCGGGTGGTGGTGGCGTCGGCTTGTTGAAATTCATCAAATATTCTGCCGAGCGCTTCTGCGCTGATGCCGATGCCGCTATCTGTAACATGGACGTTGATCATTGCGTCCGCTTTTTCGATGGCAAGTGTGATCACGCCATTGTGCGTGAACTTGGCGGCGTTGCTTAATAAATTAAGTACGATCTGGCGAATTTTTTCCTGATCTGAAACCACAATGGGCAAAGCCTCTGCTATTTTTTTACGCAGGCTGACATTTGGCTTAAGCAGGGTGGAGGCAAGTGTGGCACATTGTTCGACGGTGTCGGCAATGTTGAAATCGGAGGCGTGCACATCCATGCGACCGGCTTCGATCTTGGCGATATCTAATACGGTATTGATCAATCCTAGCAAATGTTCTGCACTGGTGAGTACCTTATCTAAATTTTCAGTTTGCTTTTCTGGGATTGCGCCTTCGGCTTTACGGCGTACGATTCTGGTGAAGCCGATGATGGCGTTGAGCGGCGTGCGCAGTTCGTGACTCATGTTGGAGAGGAAGGTGCTCTTGGTGGCGTTGGCTTTATCTGCCGCGGCGCGCGCTTCTTGCGCTTCTTTATACAGGCGCGCATTTTCCAGCGCCACGCCCATGCCGTTGGCGAGTGTGGCTAACAAATGCACATCGGTTTCGCTGAACGCGTTTTCACGCTCTATGTTATCAATGCCGATCACGCCGCGCACTTCGCCGCCGGCAATGATGGGCACGCGCAAGAGGGATTTGGTGGGTTCGGTGCCGGGTAAACTAACGGCTTGCACTCCAAAGGAAGCCAGGGTTTCAACATAGTTTTCGTTGATCAATAGCGGTTGTTTACTGTCAATGATGTGATGCGAGAGAGCCGCCATGGGCGCGTCTGGGATTTCCATGCGCTGACCTTTCTCGAGCATAAAATGATAGTGACGTATATTCGTTTCCAGATCAAAAGAGGCGATCGAGATGCCTTGCGAGTCAAACATGTTGCGCAATTGTTCGCCGATCAGTTCATAGATGGCATCCACTTCTAATTTGGAAGCCAGCCCCAACTGCACCTGATTGATAATGGAAAGTTCTTCAGCGCGTTCTTCAGTGATTCTCAAGAGCCTCTGCGTTTCATCGAAGAGACGCGCGTTTTCTAATGCCACGACCATCGAATTGGCAAGGGTTTGCAAGAGGCGCACGTCAGATTCGCTGTAGGCTTGTTCGTGATCGCTGTCGTTGATGTTGATCAAGCCCCGCGCCTGATCGCCAATGATCAGTGGCACAAAGAGCGATGATTTGACATAATCTGTGCCGGGCAGGTTGATACTGCCGAATTTTTTCATCTCATCCAGCATGTTCTCGTTGATCAATAAAGTTTGGCGTGTGCGCAGAACGTGCGGACCAAAGCCTTTTTCTGGCAGAGGCATTGAGTCAATCTGCAAGCGGATTCCCTTTTCGTAAAGATAGGGATAATGCACCATGTTCGTTTTGGGATCGTAGATGCGGAAGCTCATATCGGCTTGATTAAAGATCTCGCGCAGTTTATCGCCAACCGCGTCGTAAATGCCCTGAATGTTGAGCTCTGCGGCGAGAGCGGCTTGCACGCTGTTGATGATCGCCAACTCCGCAGCGCGGTCTTCGGTGACCTTAAGCAGGCGCTGGGTCTCATCGAAGAGACGCGCGTTTTCGAGCGCCACGCTCATTGCATTGGCGAGGGTTTGCAACAATCGCGCATCCGAGTCGTTGAAAGCATGTTCTTGTTCTGCATCGTGAATGGTGAGCGCGCCGAGAATGGAATCGCCAATTGAGAACGGCACACCTAAAAAGGATTTACCAACCGTATATCCTTCTTTTGGTGGAATCGCATCATGCATCAATATCTGCTCTTCCGTACCGAGATTCAATGGCTCGGTGGCGTAAAGCACACGGCGGGTGATATTTTTAATTAATGGCATTGATGGACTTTCGATTCGCTCATCGTCATTGACCCAATATGGCCATGAGACTAATTCAGTTGTTTTATCATATAGCGCGATAAAGACACTAAAAGCTTTTGTGATGGCCCGCACCTGATCGCCAACCAGATCAATAATGGATTGGAAATCCAATTTGGAAGCCAGTCCCTCCTGCACGCTGTTGATGATGGCTAGTTCAGCGGCGCGGTCTTCGGTCACTTTTAGCAGGCGTTGGGTTTCAGTAAATAGACGCACGTTCTCGATGGCGATAGCCGCTTGGTCTGAAAACACCTTGACCAGGTTAATTTGTTTTTCGGTAAAAGCACCAACCTGCGGCCTGCGAATAAAAATAACGCCGATACAATGACTCTCGCGCATCATCGGCACACCGAGGAAGGAGCGAAATTTTTCCTGAATGGATTTGCTTAATGGGTATTGGCTGCCCGTCGCATCGATATCGGGAACGTGTAATGTAGTTTTTTTGAGAATGGCTGAACCTGCAATGCTCTCATGATTAAGCGGGAAGCGTGTCCCTAACGGATACACACTTACATCCGCCGGTCCCGCATTCGCTGTCAATTGCATCTCGCCTTCGTTCACCATTTGAAAAATAGCGCATTCAACCGAGTCTGAAAGCAATGCCCCATACTCTGCCACAATATCCAAAACGGGTTGAACATCAGAGGGGGATTCGGCGATCACGCGCAGGATGTTGCTGGTGGCGGTCCGTTGTTCGAGAGCTTCGCTGATCTCTGCATTCTTCATCTGCACTTCGTTGAAGAGACGCGCGTTCTCGAGCGCGGTTCCCAACGAGGCGGCGATGGTGGTCAGCAGGCGCAGTTCGGATTCGCCGAAGGCATTCTCGCGCTCGAAGTTCTCTATATTGATCGTACCGAGTACACGATCACTGCTAATGATGGGTATTGCCGCCAACGATTTACTTTGATCAGTGCCAGCGAAGATTTTGGAAGTATAGTCGGCAAGAGTATTCCAAACAACAGATTGGCGCGTTTTCAGTATTGTTTCAAATGTTGAACCTGTTGGCGGTGTCCTTGGTTCGATTGTCAGCCGTTCCCCATGTTCGTATTCGTAAAGGAAATGCACGATATTTGTTTTTTCATCGTACCAGCGGATTCCAATATCACCAGAATTGAGGATTTCACGCAACTTGTCACCGACCAGATTCACAATGGCTTGGAAGTCCAACTCGGCGGCGAGTCCCTGCTGAATGGAGTTGATGATCTGCAACTCCGCGACGCGCTCCTGCTCGGCTTTGAAGAGACGCTGGGTCTCATCGAAGAGACGCGCGTTTTCGAGCGCGGTTCCCAGCGACGCGGCGATAGTGGTCAGCAGGCGCAGTTCGGATTCGCCGTAGGCGTTCTCGCGCTCGTAGTTTTCCATAGTGATAACGCCG
>VFJR01000182.1 GCA_009885945.1 Anaerolineaceae bacterium | reverse complement strand
GTATTTTTTGCAGTGCCCTTCTTAAACAAAAAGACGCTTAAGTCTTATAAGACTTAAGCGTCTTTTTGTTTAACTACTCAGTTCTTGGTTTTGCCGGCATGTACTCTTTATAGTAAACAGTCTCCTAATGACTGGGGATTGCTTCGGCGGAAGAGCAAAACCTGCATCGCAAAGACATTGTCAAAGTAGTTACCTTTTTATTAGCTAATATTTTTTCTTCCTGTAAAATAAAAAAGCATTCGCGCCAAAGTAATGATTACCAGCAAGCCAGACATAACTCCACCAAAGATAAAGAACAATTTATTCCAGTCACGCAGGCGCGAACGAATTTCATCCACGTGCGGAAAGTGAATACGCTCTTGCAAACGCTGGACAATTTCATTCGGAGGCGAGACACGCCTCAACGTCCGTGCAAGATGCGCTTCAAGGTTTTTAATGGTTTCTTCTGGTAAAGGTTTCATCGCTCTGCTTGCCATTCTTTATAAAGAATTACTCTGCAACAGGAAACAAGATCAATCCAACAGTACCTGGTCCTAAATTTGCCGCAATTGAGATCGAAAGTTCACTGATCATAGTTTCTTTATGATTAAATTGCTTTTTGGCATCTTCCAACAAGGATTGTCCAGATTTTATATCACGCGCATGAACAACTGCCAAATACACTGGCTTGGTGCCATACTCCAATCGTCCAATTTCAATCACACGATCAAGAGCGGCTTTGCGCGTACGAACTCTTTCTGCCATACTCAAATCGCCGTTTCTTAAAATAGCAATTGGCTTCACATTCAAAATTGATGCCAGCGCAGCTTGTAATGTCTTAACTCTGCCAGACATTTTCGCGTATTCGAGTGTGTCTAAAGTAAGAATGACGCGAACATTATATTTGATAGACTCAATATATTTGACGATCTCATCTACGCTTTTTCCAGCTTTGTCCATTTTGCGCGCTTCTCGGCACATTAAACCAATACCCAACGAACCACAAGCAGAATCGATCGGAATAACATTAATCTCGCCCTTAAGTTCCTCAGCCGCAGAAACTGAAGATGCATAAGTACCAGACACCTTGGATGTGACATGCAAAGAGATAACAGTATCTCCCTTTTGGGCAATTTTGCGATAAAACTCTACAAATTGATACGGTGACGGCTGAGACGTTTTAGGAATTCGCTTAGTCTCCTCAACTAGTTTATAAAAACCTTCGTTGGTTAAATCAACGCCTTGCAGATAGGATTTTTCCCCAAAAAGTATGTTCACAGGAATTACATCAATGCCATATTCTGTTTTCCATTCTGGAAGAATATCAGCGGCCCCATCAGTAACAATTCTTAACATGGTTTAATCTCCTTCAAGGTTTATATTTTGATCACCTAACTGGTCACGAAGCGCCAGCAGCGTCCTATGATAAAGACTTTTCACAGCTCCCTCACTGCGCCCCATAATTTGCCCAATTTCAACATTAGACATACCCTCAACAAACTTCAAGATGAGCAGATTCTGTCGTTCGTGAGGCAGGCGTCGGATGAGACGAAGAAGCGCATCTTGTTCCTGAGAGTGAACCAAGTTTCGTTCTGGATGATCGCCTTTCGTCTGTAAAGTAGGCAGATCATCCAAAGGGATTTCCTGCTTACGGCTTCTGTCACGATGCCAATTGGCAACCAAATTATGCGCAATGCGATATAACCAAGCAGAAAATGGAACCCCGCGATCTGTATAATTGCGGATATGGTTCATTGCCCGTTGAAAAACGCGGGCTGTTAAATCCTCAGCATCATGCACATTTCCCGTTCGATAATATACATAGTTAAAGATACGGTCAATATAGCGTGAATAAAGTTGACCAAATGCATCCTTATCACCTTGGGACGCAAGCGTCAAAATCTGCTCTTCTGTTAATTCGGCGTCAGGCACTATTAAACCTTACCGTTGGCACTATAAAAGATAACCCCAACGGATTTGAGAAGTTGCATTAAGTATAACATGCTGAATTTCAGTTTCGTAACAATATATTCTTCGAGCAGGAGTGTCTAAAAGAAAGGGCTATTTCAATTCATTTGCCACGGAGTCACAGAGTCTCTGAGAAAAAAGCTCTGTGACCCGTGTCTCTGTGGCTAAGCCCACAAAATTAACCACTCCCTTCCAGCAAACTCCAAACGAAGAAACGTAAATCGCATATAATCTCATCATGCTAAACCGTATATTTCAACAAAAAGACGTTCCTCGCGAATACCGTACCAACTTCATGCATTTTTATTTCGATATCGCATGGTTTGGAATTCTGAGCGGCTCGGCTGTCAATTTCCTTAATGTATACGCGGCTCGCCTTGGCGCATCTAGCGCACAAATTGGCTTTCTCGCAGCCGCGTCAGCTGTTGTCAACCTGCTAATTGCAATTCCCACAGCACGCTGGCTAGAAAAACAAAATACAAATCGCGCCATTTTTTGGTCTTCTGTTTTCTACCGGCTAGGCTACGCATTATGGATTCCATTACCCTGGATATTTGGCGCTCAAGGTCAAATTTGGGCGCTAATCGGCATCACCTTTTTAATGGCAATCCCCCTCACTCCATTAGGAGTGGGCTTCAACGCGCTATTTGCAGAGGCGGTTCCAACAAAATATCGCGCCCATGTAGCGGGCACACGCAATGTCGCATTTGCATTTACCTATATGGCATCTTCTCTGCTCAGCGGATATATCCTTGATACAGTAACATTCCCGATAGGCTATCAAATCGTTTTTGCAATCGGATTTTTCGGCGCAGCTATGAGCAGTGTTCATCTATATTTTATTAAACCGATAGAGAATATAAACCCGCCTCAAACTCCACCCGAGCCTACCCCAACAACCCAAGCCGAATCTACCCGCGGCATTTCCTCATCGCTGCGCCTCGACATTTTGCGCGGACCCTTTCAAAATATACTAGTAGTAATGTTAATTTTCCATTTTGCTCATTACATCCCCACCCCTGTATACGCACTATTCAGCATTAATGAATTACATCTAACCGATAATCACATAGGCATTGGAACTGCACTTTTCTACTTCACAATGTTTATAGGCTCTACGCAATTAAATCGCGTCGTTGGAAAATTTGGACACAAAGCTATTACCGGCTGGGGCATGATCGGCCTTGCGTTATACCCCCTCCTATTAGCAATATCACATCAAGTATGGCATTTTTATCTTGTGTCACTCGTCGGCGGGTTTACATGGGCAATGACGGGCGGCGCATACGCAAACTACATGCTCGAACACATCCCAGCTCACGACCGCCCCTCTCATCTTGCTTGGTATAACATGGCGTTAAATGCCGCAATACTAAGCAGTGCATTCATAGGTCCACTCATTGCTAATTGGTCCGGACTAGCCTATTCAATGGTTATCTTCGGAGTTATGCGCATACTGGCAGGAGTTGTTGTACTACGCTGGGGATAAAACGTCCTTTCGTTTTATTTTTCACACTTGCGTAAAAAAACACAAGACCATCTATGCTAAAATCACGCCATGACTGAAGATTTTAAAGTGATAGCCAACAACCGCAAAGCCAGTTTCGAATACTTCCTTATGGAAAAATTCGAAGCAGGATTAGTATTGCAAGGATCAGAGATCAAATCTCTTCGCGCTGGGCAAGTCAACATTCAAGAAGCATACATAGACATTGCTGAAGGAAAGGAAGCATGGCTCGTCGAAGCGCACATCGCGCCTTACGAACAAGCCAGCCGTTTTAACCACGAGCCTAAACGCAAGCGCAAATTATTGTTACACAAAAAACAAATCGTTGAATTGTGGAATAACATCCGCATCAAAGGCATGACTGTCGTACCTACACGCATCTACCTAAAAGGCGGACGCGCCAAAATTGAAATTGCCCTTGCAAAAGGTAAAAAAGCGTACGACAAACGCGCCACCATCGCCAAACGCGATGAAGCCAGAAATGCAGAGCGGGAAACAAGAGTCCGCTAAAATTCTGATTTATTCAACATAGACAACATCATAAAATTTAAGGTAAAATATAAACTACTGGGGCGATGGCGGAATCGGCAGACGCAACGGACTTAAAATCCGTCGGTAGTGATACTGTGAGGGTTCGACCCCCTCTCGCCCCACTTCATCAATGTCATTGCAGAGAAGCACATAAAAAATGCTTCGTCGCGCAATGACATTTTCATCTAAAAGGTCAAACCATGTACGTTACCCGCCAACAACTTGAAGAAAACGAAGATAAGTATCTTGCTTCATACGGCACACGCAGCAAGGACTCCAAGGGACGCGCTTATCTTGATAACGAACCTGATTATCGAACAGCCTTTCAACGAGACCGTGATCGCATTCTGCATACCACTGCTTTCCGCAGGCTTGAATACAAAACTCAGGTCTTCATCAATTTTGAAGGTGATTACTTCCGAACCCGCCTCACTCATACGCTGGAAGTTGCTCAAATTGGCCGGACACTTGCCCGCGCCTTAGGCGGAAACGAAGATCTGGTAGAGACGATCTGCTTGGCACACGACCTCGGACATTCAGCCTTTGGACATTCCGGTGAAGTAGCTCTCGCTCGATTAATGAAAGACTTCGGCGGATTCGATCACAACAAGCAATCCCTGCGCATCGTCACCGAACTAGAACAGCGCTACCCCGAATTCCCTGGCTTAAATCTCACTTGGGAAGTGCGCGAAGGCATGGTCAAACACGAATCAGAATATGATGTTTCAGACGCCCGCGACTTTAGCCCAGACCTGCGCGGAAATCTTGAAACCCAAATCGCCAATGTTGCCGATGAACTAGCCTATACCACACATGACCTCGATGATGGCTTACGTTCTGGCATGATTACACCCGAAATGCTAGATGGCATTGCCTTATGGGAAATACTGCGCGAAACCTATAGTTGGCGCGGACCTCAATTAGATGAGATGGAACGCCATCGCATGATTAGACAGCTCGTCGGCTTTATGGTTACCGATATGATAAACACAACAGACACGCGCTTAAAGGAAAGTAAAGTAAAATCTGCAAATGATATCCAAAAGCTTAAGCATAATGTTATTGGCTACAGCGAAGATATGCAAAGAAGAAATCGCGAGCTGAAGGATTTTCTCTATAAAAAATTATATAGACATTATCGTGTAGTAAGAATGTCTGTTAAAGCAGAGCGTTTAATTACAGACATGTTCAACGCTTACAAAGCAGAACCTGCTATCCTGCCAAATCATGTACAAAAATTCATAGACAAACGCGGGCTGGAACGCACTATTTGCGATTACATTGCAGGCATGACAGACCGTTACGCCATTGAAGAAAATCAAAAAATATTCAACCCATTCCAAAAATCATAGGAAAAAAACATGACTCAAAACTATCTGACCCACGAAGGTGAAGCCAAACTTCAAACAGAACTAGCCGAACTTAAAGGACCTCGCCGCGAAGACCTAGCAGCACGTCTTCGCTCAGCCATCCAAATGGGCGATCTCTCTGAAAATGCCGATTATCACAAAGCCAAAGAAGATCAGGCTTTTCTGGAAGGACGCATTCAGGAAATAGATGCCATTCTACGCAGCGCTGTTCTAATTGAAAAATCTACAATTACCAATGTTGTCTCTATCGGATATCAAATTACCATACAAGAAGAAGGGCTTGATCCCGAAACATATTTCCTCGTTGGACCCACAGAAGCAGACCCTCGCAAAGGCAAAATCTCCCACGAATCCCCTATCGGCAAAGCCATTATGGACAAAAGAGTAGGCGATATTGTTGAAGCCGATGCCCCCAGCGGAAAAATAAAATTTAAAATTCTCAAAATTGAGTGATTAACTGACCTTACGCACTTTTACTAAAAAGTGGATGTCGTTGCGAGGCGGGCTCTTGCTCTTTCCGCCGAAGCAATCTCATGTCATTAAGAGACTGCTTCGGCTAAGAACAAGAACGCCTCGCAGCGACATGATCATGTATGTATCTTATGGTTGAGTAGTTACAAAACGCGCCTGTGTTATATCACAGGCGCGTTTTTCTTTTTAAGTCGTAGCTTGAAGGCTACGCTCCCTTGGGCCAAACCGCCAGCTCAAGAGTTACGCGCTCGAAATGGCTTTTATCAGGCAATGGACCTGTACCATAACTTAAGTCTGCTATTGTGGCTAAAATCTGCAAAGTTGCAGTTTCAAGGATAATTTGTTTTTGAGGCTCCATAATAACCAGCTCCCCTTTTGGTTCAAGGCGCGCACGAATCGCGGGATCATTAAAAGCATGAGGGCTCATTAAAACCTTGGTAGCCGTCTTGATATCGTTCTTATCAAAAAGCCAAATCTCCAGCGCTGTTACTTTTTTAGGATCACCCACACCTATTGTTTCAGAAACTCCTACGCCATATTCACCCATAAAGTCACCGCCGGGGGCGTCAATACTAAACGATTCGTCGTACAGGTCATCCCCTAAGACATAAGTTGTCATTATTTGAGTAATCGGCGGAGCAAGCCCTAATGACTCAAAATTTGTTTTTTCAGTTTGCTTACTTAATTCAGCCGCTTGCATGGTGACGGTGGTAACACCGCTGCCCCGCTTACCCAAAAGCCGCCGCAAATAAATAAAAGCCGCCGCTATGATCACCAACAGAATAAGAATACCCGCAATGCTAATCACAAGAGTGGATGTGCTGCTTACCGGCGTAACCGCAGGCGGCGCTGTTGAACCCAATACCTTTATCACCAAGTCGGTATAAGACTGAATAACAGCAGAATCAATTCCTCCAGGATTGGCTTTAATCGCTTCAAGCATCTGAGGGGCGTTCGCCCCAAGATTCTGCCACCGCTGTACAGCCAAGTTCGGTTCAGGATTGAGGCGATAGGAGTCCAAGGTCATCCGCAGATAATCTTCCTGCAAATCTGCTCTTAGAATCGCCGGGGTTGCATTCGTAAATTGAATTGGGAAAAACACATATCCCCACAAAAGCCCTAAGATCAACCCGCCAAGACCAAGACCAATAGTGCCCCATGGCAATTTTTTCATAAAAGCAATCACAAATTGCATATCATACTCCTTTGTTATCGCGCTGAATTGAACAAATTATACATCCGAAACAGATTGAAATTGATAACAGAAACGTTAACCAAAAAATCAGCCGACGTTGATCACATCGGCTGATAAATTTTACTTACGTTCCATTAAATATAAATGGCGTTCAGACTCACGCACAGCTTCTATTTTATGAATTTTAAATTTCTCGCTAAACGCGCGTTCAAATCCATCTTTTGTATAATCTGGAAAAATATCCTCACGCGAAGCCAATAAACGCTTCACCTGACTATCCGATTTTGGCACAAATTCTATTACAAGCCACTTGCTAACCCCTGCAAAAAATTCGGCATTTTGTGAAAGAGGTACATTATTTGAAATTGCAAGGTGATGTATCACAGCCAGCGCCAGCGTCATATCCGCAGGACCGCGCGCACCGAATGAATCACGCTCGCTATGATCCCAGCCTAGCGCAGGGCTCGGGTTTGTTAAATCCAATAACAACGGCAAAATATTTTGCTCCTTGGTTGATTTCACTTTGTAATAATTTTGTTCAACAGCCGCAGGGTCAATATCAAAAGACACAGTGAATGCACCAGACGCGGCGGCTTGGCGGCTAAAAACACCTGTATTTCCGCCAAGGTCCCAAATCATTACTGGCTTTTTCTCTTCAGACCAAGCACGCACTAATTGTTTTTTATGCTCAAATGCAGAATCAGAATAATTATTATCTTCATAATAATCGCCCCATTCGGTTCCCTTAGGCTTCCAAATTAATTTCTTCACCGTATTTTCGAGGCTTTCAATCAAACCAGCCATAGCTTGCTTACTGACGCCTAAGCCACTCTTACGCGGAGCAATTTCTTTATCAGAATATCTTTTCTGTGCGCCTGCGTGAATATGAATATGAGTTAACAAACCAAAATTAATTTTTGTTTGCCATGGCAACAATCGACTCGCCAAATCCAAAGGCACACCATCAATGTACACGCGCAGTAATTGATTTAAACGAATATCGCTTTTGCTCATCAATGCCAATGGCGCAAGAAAATGTTGGCAAAATTGTTTGTATGCTACCCACGGCTCACCCTCTTTATAAATTTCAAAAGAAAGTGTGTCAATCAATTTTGCCTTGCCTCGCACAAATTGAATGTTATACGCGCTGGCATCTTTGAGTGACATGCCCAACTTCAACGCGCGTTTTTGAATTGACAAGGTAGCCAGCGCCGCATCTTTCAATTGACTAAAAGACCATTCATATGGATACGATATGAGCGGCACACGCTCAGGCTGAATCACTTTAAACGCCGCATCTTTCAACGCGGGAGGCTGGTCTGACTCAACATGCGAAATCAACAAATTAGCCTTGACCAACTTCTCGTACAAACCAGACTCCATTAAAAGAGCATAATCTTCAGCGTACGCTTGGTTTACCTGCCTCAGTAAGAGTCCGCCTCGAGTAAACAGAAACCCGCTTGGGTCGCGGAAAGAAGCGGAAAGCTGTTGATGATTATTTATCGTCAGACTCATCTTCATCTTCAGCTTTTGATTTAATTCCAAACCAGCCTTTAATCGTTGACCAATATGATCTCGCCGCGATGCCAATGCCCAACAATGCGGCAATCAACAATTGAATCAAAATACTGCCTGAGCCAGGGTCAAGATACGCAGGCGGGGCACCAAGCACAGAAAGTAAAACGTCAGTTACATGCATCATACTTAAATCTCCTAATCAACAGTTTCAGGCATAATCTCTTCCAAGAGGAAGGATTCCTGACAATTTATACATTGAGCTTCGCGTTTGTTTGCGACCACCAATAACCCATTGCATTTTGGGCAAGGCTTCACCAGCGGGCGCTTCCAAGAAGTGAACTCACAATTGGGGTAATTGATGCAGCCAAAGAAAGTTCGTCCTTTGCGTGTTTTGCGCTCAACCAAGTCACCACCGTCTGTTGGACAGCTAACGCCAATTTTTTCAAGCCAGGCTTCGGTGTAGCGGCAATCCGGGAAGCCGCTGCAGGAAATAAATTTTCCATAACGACCGTAGCGAATCACGAGTTCTTTGGTGCAAGTTGGGCAAGCGCGCCCAATCGGTTCAGGTCCCGATTTTGTAACAGGCATTTCTGCCTGCGCCTTTTTTACATCCTCAGCAAACGGGATGTAAAATTCACGGATAGCATCTTCCCATTGCATTTGACCTTCCGCGATCTTATCCAAATCCTCTTCCATGTGGGCAGTGAAGTTGTAATCCACCACTTCAGGGAAATATTGCACCATCAAGTCATTCACTTGCAAACCTATGTCAGTTGGCATTAACCTTTTTTCTTCACGCAATACATATCCGCGTTGCTGAATGGTGGAAACTGTCGGCGCGTATGTAGAAGGACGTCCAATTCCATTTTCTTCCAATGCCGCTACGAGGGATGCTTCACTAAAGCGAGGAGGTGGTTGTGTAAAGTGCTGTTCTGGAATCAATCGCACCAATTCCTGCTTTTGACCCTCCATTAGCCCTGCGGGGATTTTTATATTCTCTTCATCGTCTTCTGTCTTTACATCTTCATTTTTAGCTTCTTCATATACAACCATAAAGCCAGGGAATTTCACTACAGAACCTGATGCGCGCAAAAGATATTCATGCGCGCTGGTTTTACCAGTCACTTCAATTTGCAAAGTATCAAAGACAGCCACTTCCATTTGGGAAGCAACAAAGCGCTGCCAGATCAAGCGATACAACTTAAACATGGCAGGATCGAGAAATTCTTTCACTTTCTCTGGGTCACGCATTACAGAGGTTGGACGCACTGCCTCGTGCGCTTCTTGCGCACCAGCCGATTTTGTTTTGTAAATAGGCGGCTCAGGCGGCAGAAAATCCCCGCCATATTTTCCTTTGACATATTCACGCGCTTCAGCTTGCGCGATTGTAGAAACATTGGTCGAGTCTGTACGCATGTAGGTAATCAAACCTGTCGTACCGCCCTCGCCTACATCTTGGCCTTCATATAATCCTTGAGCCAACCCCATTGTACGCTTGGAAGTAAACCCAAGTTTACGGGAGGCTTCCTGCTGTAACGTGGATGTTGTGAACGGCGCGGTTGGTTTCCGCCTGCGTTCGCCGCGTTTAACCTTTGTGATCGAATACGCGGCAGTTTCCATGTCAATTAGAATCGGATCAACAATCACCTTGTTGGATAATTCGGGATCTTTATCATCAATGCGTGCAAGTTTTGCTGTTAAATTAGATTTCAACCCAGCGGGCGTAAATTCACCATGAATAGACCAATACTCCACCGGCTTGAAATCATCTATTGCGCGCTCTCTCTCAACGATGAGTCTGAGTGCCACCGACTGAACCCGCCCAGCGGACAGCCTGCCCCGCACCTTCTCCCACAAAATAGGACTGATACTATATCCAACCAAACGGTCCAAAACACGGCGCGCTTGTTGGGCATTGACCAAATCCATATTAATATCGCGCGGATGTGAAAAAGCATCTGCCACTGCAGGTGCAGTAATTTCATGGAAAACAACCCGCTTGGTTCGCAAAGGGTCAATCTGCGCCGCTTCTAACAAATGCCAAGAAATAGATTCGCCTTCGCGGTCAGGATCGGTTGCGAGAAAGATTTCTTCAGCGGTAGCCGCAAGTTTCTTAATCTCTTTCACAACTTCCTTTTTTTCATTCGGCACACGATATTTTGGCAAGAAGTTATTATCTACATCGACAGAGAGCTGAGATTTCAATAAATCACGCACATGCCCAACCGATGCGCGAACAGTATAGCCTTTCCCAAGAAATCGCCCCACTGTTTTTGCCTTAGCAGGCGATTCCACAATTACCAATTTACCTTCTCGCACAATCACCTTCTCCGGCTTAGGAGGTGCGACCATATCTGCATGGGCATCTGTTTTACCCATACGGTAAAGTTTTGTGCCGCAAACAGGGCATATCCCTGTAGTAACAGGTGAACTCTTCGCATTAAATCCTGCGATTGGATCTGTTATTTCTCGTTTGGTCTTGCACTTCATGCAATATGCTTCCATCGATAATCCTCTTAATTACAACAATACAAGTATAAAAACAAATCAGAAAACTATAAGTATTTTTCCTGTTGGTGTTTTCGTAAGTGCTCGACTACTTCTTTTACTTTTTGGCTTTGATCAGTTTTACAAATCATTAAAACATCACCAGTGTCCACGATTACCATATCATCTACACCGATCGTCACGATCAATCTTTCGCCATTACCGCCATACACCAATGTATTATGAGTCTCGTGCGCTAAGTGCTGCCCGCTATTGGTGGCAATATTACCATTCATGTCAGGTAAAAGCACTTCAAATAACGAAGACCACATACCCACATCGCTCCAGCCTAAACCACCTGCAGGCAACACTGCCACATGCTCGGCTTTTTCCATGACAGCGTAATCAATCGTTTCAACCTTAAGCCCTTTCCAATTCTCATTTAACATAGCATCTTGCTGATTCGTTCCCCAGGCAGAAGTGATATTGACCAAGGCTTTGGAAAGGTCTGGCATTTGTTTTTTTATTTCACCCAAAATAACATCTGCTCTCCAAATGAACATACCGCTATTCCAAGAATGATCACCTGTACGCAATAATAATTCTGCTGTCTGTTGATTTGGTTTCTCAATAAATTTTTTGACCGCGTAAACAGGATATTTATAGTTTCCTTTTAACGCCTCACCTTGCTGTATATATCCGTAAGCAGTAGAAGGGTTACTGGGAGCAATTCCTAAGGTCACAAGATTACCATCTTCTGCAACATCGAAAGCCGCTTTCAATAAATAATGGAACAAATCTCGATTACGAATAAAGTGATCAGAAGGCAAGATCGCCATAGTAGCTTGCGGGTCACGCTTATGCAAAACAGCCGCCGCCAATCCAACCACAGAGGCTGTCCCGCGCGGCGCAGGCTCAATGATGTAATTCTCGGCAGGAATTTCAGGAACTTGCTCGCGCATTTCACGAGCCTGCTCTTCAACCGTCACAACCAAAATGTGCTCAGGAGAAAATAAATTTTCAAGCCTTGCAACTGTGCTTTGAAATAATGTTTCCTCCCCAAGCAATGGAAGCAATTGTTTGGGTCTCTCTTTTCTAGAAATAGGCCAAAGGCGAGTCCCGCCGCCACCAGCCATGATCACTGCATAAGTATGTTCCATATTTTTATATTACGCATTACGAAATACGTAACCGACTCCTCAAGTATTGTAATCACCCTGCATCTCGCCTACCGCCACATAATTCATTCCGCCAACTTGCCGCACCATGCCCTTCAATTCCATTAGCGCCAGTGTAGCAGAAACCTTCTCAATCGGCAATTCAGCTTGGTTGCGAATCTCATCCACATGCTTGGGCTCTGCAGTTAATACATTCAATAATCTTGCTTCAACTTCATCGGTTGGCAGAATCTTGCGTGCGGCTTTATGCACGCCAATACGAGTAATATCCAAAGCTTGCATTAAATCTGCTGGGGTTAATAAAGGCAAGGCCCCGTTTTGAATTAACTTATTCGTACCTTTGCTTTGCGGCGCAAGAATACTGCCAGGAACTGCAAAAATCTCTCGTCCTTGTTCCGCCGCAAATTCTGCAGTGATCAAGGCGCCGCTGGTTTCGCCAGCCTCTATTACAACGACCGCCAATGATAAACCAGAAATGATTCTATTGCGCGGCGGAAAATTAGAAGCATCCGGCGGCGTGCCCGGTGCATAATCACTCATGATCGCGCCGCGCTCCATCATTTTCTCAGCAAGTCCGCGATGCTCCGGCGGGTAAATTTTATCGACACCAGAGCCAAGAACCCCAATGGTACGCCCGCCAGCTTTCAGCGCAGTTTGATGCGCGATCGCATCCACACCACGCGCCAAACCGCTCACGATTGTTAATCCATTAGACGCCAAATACGCCGCAAGCTCTTCTGTAATTTGTCTTCCATAGGCTGTCACATTGCGTGTGCCAACAATTGCCACAGCAAATAAATCGTCGGGTACATATTCACCGCGAATATATAAAACTGGCGGCGGCTGATCAATTTCTTTTAACCGAGCAGGATATTGCTCATCGCCCCAAGTCAGAATTTTAATTCCCTGCGCTTCAATCTTCTCCCAAACCTGATCCAGATTAATTTTTTCACGCGCCGTGATAACTCTTTCGATCACCTTCGCCCCCAAGCCTGCCTCTACCAACTCAGCCGGCGCGGCATTCCATGCCAATTCAAGTTCGCCAAAATGCGTCACAAGCCCCTGCAACCGCACGGCGCCAATTCCTTTAATTAAGTTGAAGCCGACCCAAAAGCGTTTGTCGTCCATAGATTGTATTAAGTAGACTAAAGCCCCTCGAGTATGTGAACTTTCATTAACCGCGCACCAGCATCCAAGTCAAGAATGACCGATGGAATTGCTGGCAAAAGAATTTCTTTGCCAGATTCGTTTTTCACTACATAAACATCATTCGCGCCCGTTTCAATGATTTCAGTGATCTCGCCCAGCGCGTTTCCGCTATCATCAATAACTTTCACCCCATACAATTCATGCTGATACACCTGACCTTCAGGCAATTTTGCCGCGTCAGATCTTTTTATATAAACCCATTGATTTCGAAATTTCCCAACGGTCTCAGGAGAATCGATACCTTTAATTTTAATCAATAAGCCATTGTTGTGAATACGCACAGCAGCAATCGTATGCGACTCGTGTTTTTCACCAATAAAAATTTTTCTGCCCGCTTTAAATCGGTCAGGAAAATCAGTATGCAGGTCCATAATGATCTCCCCAGTAACCCCGTGCGGACGACGCAAATAACCAACACTCAAATACAAAGGCTCGCCTGTTGGCGAGCCTGAAAGAATTTTCTTATCTGCCATTATTCCGGCTCAACCACATCAAGCGTCGCTTGTTTGCCTTCGCGCTCGGCGGCAACCCGCAATAACATACGAATAGAATTCGCAACCTTACCACCTTTACCAATGACGCGCCCCATGTCATCTTTCGAAACGCTCAATTCAATTCGGGTGCCGCGGTTGCTGTTAGATTCGCTAACTTGTACTTGCTCAGGATGTAATACCAAAGACTTTGCAATAAACTCGATTAATTCTTTCATCATTGCTCTCTACGTCATTGCGAGGAGGACTAAAAAACCTCCTCGCAATGACGTGTGCTTACTTGCTTGTTCGAACTGGAGCAGCGCGCTTAATTTCAGCTTCTGCGCCTTCTTTTACCAATACTTCGATAGCTTCGCCCTTCTTAAAGCGATCCCAGCGTTCTGTAAGACCAGCAGATTTAAAAATCTGTGCTACCGATTCGGTTGGCAACGCGCCATTTTTCATCCAATGGTAGATACGATCTTCCTTAAGATGAATGGTGGCGGGGTTGGTACGAGGATTGTACACACCTAAAATTTCCAAAAAACGACCATCGCGCGGAGCTTCTTTATCAGCCGCTACCAAGCGATACGTGGGTTGGCCTTTGAGACCAATACGACGTAAACGAATTCTAACCATCTTGCTTTTCTCCTAAAAAAATATTTTATGCTTTAGACAGGCACGCGAGGGTTGTGCGAGCTAAAATCACAGGCGGGTATTTTACCAGATTTAATGAAGTGTGAATAAAACCTTACATCCATTATCGTTTTCCGCCCAAATCCTGCCTCCGTGAGCTTCAACCAAAACCTTTGCAATAGACAAACCCAAGCCCATCCCGCCTGAATCACTGGATTTATAAAATCGATCAAAAATATGTTCCAACTGCTCTAACGCGATCCCAGCCCCGCTATCGTGCACAAATACCTGCACGCCTCGTTTTGATGAATTCAACGCATCGCTCTCCCCGCCTGAACCTGATTCTGTCAAACTCACTTTGATCACACCCTGACGCGGCGTGTGGCGCAAGGCGTTGGTCAACAAATTGATCAAGACCTCCTGCACACGCAAAGGGTCAATTTCAATTTCACTAACTTCATCGAGCAGCAGCTCAAACTTAATCTCCTTTTCCAATGCCTGCGCATTGACCATAGAAACCGCTTCAGGTATTAACTGACTTAAATCAGTTAATACGCGCTTCAAAGGCAAAGCGCCCGCCTCTGCCAATGAAAAAGTTTTCAAATCGTCTACCAGCCGTGCAAGGATTTGCGTTTCTTCATACAAAGACTTCAAAGTCTCTTTATTTGCGGGGTATAAGTCATCCAACATGCCTTCGAGGTTGCCTTGAATGATCGTTATTGGATTTCGCAATTCATGCGAAATATCTGCCAGCATATTACGCCGCTGTTGATCATTAATTTTTAAGCTGTCAATCATTTTGTTAAATCCACGCGCCAAAGAACGGACTTCCCGCCAGCCATTTTCTTCCAAGCGCACAGAAAAATCTCCACTTGCTATTTTTTGAGTAGCCGATAAAACTTCATCCAATGGGATTGACATGCGGCGCAAGCGAACCGAAGCAAAAACCAGTAAAATGACGATAAAGAAAGAAAAAATAATCCCCGCTGGAATCAATAACCATGAGCTCAATATAATTTGAGTGTGAACAACTCCAAAATAATTTAATATAAAAGTAATTGCCCCAGCTAAAATGACTAAACCCGATAAATTAAATAAAGCAAAGAGGCATCCAACTCTGCGAAAAAAAGGTTTATGGCGCATTCCGCGCCAACCATATGAGTGCCGCCACTCTTCATTTTCTGGCCACCAGGGGGGTTTATGATGCGGGTGATGTTTCATAGTTTAATTATCTGCAAATTTATAACCAACACCATAGATTGTGATTATATATTTCGGGTCACTGGCTTTCACTTCAATCTTTTTGCGGATATTCTTGATGTGCGCGTCAATGGCACGTTCATATGATTCAAATGCTACGCCGTGAATAGCATCTAACAGCTGAGCACGGGTAAAAACTCTGCCAGGTTGGCGGGCAAGCGCGGCTAGTAATTCGAATTCTGTAGGTGTCAGCTCCTCAATGTCGCGCCTGCTGGCTGTTACTCTCATGCGCGGCACGTCCAGTGTTAAATCTTCAAAACGTATCAACTCTGAATTTGCGTTGACTATATTTTCCATCCTGCGAAAAACAACCCGCAAACGAGCAATCAATTCTTTTGGGCTAAATGGTTTGGTAATGTAATCATCCGCGCCAAGTTCAAGACCAATCAATTTATCTGATTCTTCTGCGCGGGCTGTGAGCATAATAATGGGTGCAATGGATGTTTTGCGAAACTCACGGGTAAAATCCAGCCCATCGAGACTGGGCAAGCCTAAGTCTAGAATGACCGCGTCTGGTTTTTCTGTTTTTGCAACAGACAAGGCTTTTTGCCCGTCATGCGCAACAAGAACGCGATATCCGGCACGTTCAAGATAATCGCGTACAAGTTGAGTGATTTTCGGTTCGTCATCTACTACAAGAATGGTTTTCATAATAATTTGTAGGTCAGGTTGTTAACCTGACCTACATTATAGTTCTTATTCTTTCTTATCGTCGTTAGCAGGCTTCTGCGCATCATCTGATGGCTCGCTATGCGCCTTTTTGTGCCATTCATCAAAAGCGGGAGGCGCGCCATTTTCCCAACGCCTGCCCCAATGCCCGTAATGATGCCCATGCATATGGTGACCCCAAAACAACATACGCATGGCTTTCATTGCAAAGAAAAACAGGAAGATCGGGATAATCAGCCCAAAACAACCAAAGCCAAAGAAAGGCATATGATGACCGCGATAGGGCAACCCATAACCATAATAATATGGCGCGGCTTGCGCAGCAGTTTCACCCGAGGGCGCTTGAATGGTAACAGGCGAACCTTTGGCGACCCCTGCCTGAAATGCAAAGAATGCAATGCCTGCAATCGCGGCGACTAGAACAAATACTGCTACAAACTTGAACACTAAATTTCCTTTCATTTTTACTCCTTTTGTGAATTGAATTCTAAATGGAGTATAGAGTGAGATTGTGAACTGAGCGTGAAGAGAGCAAGAAGATTTTTTAGCGAATCCCAATTCCATCAATCATTTTAGGGATATAATGAAAAAAATCTTCATTCTACTTAAAAAGGAAAACGATATGGAAATAAATGTTTCAACCGAAAATGGAAGAATGCCCGTTACGCTGTTACATATCCACGGCAATTTGGATTCAAGTACGTTTGAAGAATTTCAAGGTAAAGCAGACGAGCTAATCGAAAATGGCGCGCGCCACATGCTGGTTGACCTTTCGCGTGTCCCCTTTATTAGCAGCGCCGGGCTTCGCGTTCTACATCACGTTTTCAATAAACTACGCTCCCTGCATCCAGACGAAAATTTAAATGATGAAGAAATCCGCAAAGGCATCAGCGCTGGCACATACAAATCGCCGCACTTGAAATTACTTAGCCCTTCGAAAGATTCAAGATCAACGCTGGAAATGGGCGGGTTTGATATGTATATTGAAATTTACGATGATCTAAAAAAAGCAATTGCATCTTTCTAAGCTGAAAATCAGTCTTGTACACTGGGCGCCTTGCGGCGCCCTTTTTAATCCTCGCATTTTTACATAAAACCATGGCTAAATAACCCAAAAAAGCAGTATTTGCCTAGTTCATGATGATTATTTTTCATTAAAATTTTGCACTATACTTTACCCTTACCGCAAAACTAATTTACAATAATTGGAGATAAATGTCTGACCTATTAAACCGCCTTGGCTATTTACAATCTCGCCGCGATAGAACGCCCAACCTTGATCTGGCGCGCGACCTTGTTTCACATGATGACAAAATTGGTATTCAAGAGATCGCCAAAAACATGTGGAACGATAATAAGAATATACACAACGACTGCATGAATGTAATGTATGAAATTGCGATCATCGACCCAATTCTCGTGACGCCATACGCCGATGATTTTATAAGATTTTTAAAAAGCAATTATCAAAACATGGTGCTGGGCGCGATTATAGCGCTGGCTGAAATTGCAAAAGTGAAGCCTGAATTCACCTTCAGGCATTTGAACGAGATCAAGAAAACAAAAGAGGTGGGCTCCGATCCTATTAGTGTTAATAAATCCATTTCAGCTCTGGCACACACTTCCTCGGCAAAAGATGAATATGAAAAAATCATCTTTCCTTATTTGCTTGACCATTTATCAACTTGTTACTTTAAGGAAATTTCAGAACATGCAGAACGAATATTGCCTGCTATTAACGAAGGCAATAAAGCTCAATTTATCAAGTCGCTGTATAAAAGGATCGAAGAACTTTCTGGTTCAGATTTTACAAGGCTAAAGAAAATAATACGAATAGCAGAAAAGCTGTAATCTATTCCTGAAGACTGAGTCAAGATATTGTTTGGCTTATAATCACTGCATGACCGACCTCTTTGATCACGCCATGAACGAACGTATGAAAAGCGAAGCCCCCTTAGCCGCGCGCATGCGTCCGCGCACGTTAGATGAATATATTGGACAAGAACACATTGTCGGCGAGGGAAAACTTTTACAGCGCGCCATCCAAGCCGATAAACTTTTCTCTTCCATCATTTTGTGGGGACCGCCAGGCACGGGCAAAACAACCCTCGCACAGGTGATTGCCAATAGCACCAAGAGTCATTTCGTCACCATCTCGGCTATTCTTGCTGGCAAAGCAGATCTGCGCGTGGTAATTGATGAGTCGCTTGAACGCCGCCGACTGCATAACACGCGCACGATTCTTTTTGTAGATGAAGTTCATCGCTGGAATAAAGCTCAACAAGATGCGCTCCTGCCCCACGTTGAAAATGGAACGTTTACTTTAATCGGCGCCACCACAGAGAATCCATATTTTGAAGTGATCAAAGCGCTGATCTCACGCTCTCGTGTTTTTCAATTACGCAATCTTAATCAGACTGAAACAGGCATCTTAATTGACCGCGCCCTCGCAGATAAAGAACGCGGCTATGGAAATAAACGCATCACTCTCCACGCCGAGGCTCGCTCCCACTTAATTGAAGTTGCCTCAGGTGACGCTAGAAACGCACTCAACGCGATAGAGTTGGCTGTTGAATCCACCAAGCCTGATGATGCAGGCATTATCCAAATCACATTGGATGTCGCCCAAGAATCAATTCAACGCCGCGCAGTTTTATACGATAAAGACGGTGACGCGCATTACGACACCATCTCTGCCTTCATCAAGTCTGTGCGCGGAAGCGACCCAGATGCAGCATTGTATTGGCTTGCCAAGATGATATATGCCGGCGAAGATCCAAAATTTATTATCCGCCGATTAATTATTCTGGCTGGCGAAGACATAGGGCTTGCAGACCCTATGGGACTTGTGGTTGCATCTTCTGCGTTGCAAGCCTTTGAATTTATTGGTCTGCCTGAAGGCATCTACCCCATCGTTGAAGCTACGCTGTATCTTGCCACCGCGCCAAAATCGAATAGCGCGGGCGCATACTTCAAAGCGATGAAAAAAATTGAGGACGAGGGGCAGGTCTCAGTACCGCGCCATCTGGCTGACGGGAATAGAGACGCGGCGGCTATGGGTCACGGTAAAGACTATGTGTATCCCCATGACCAAGAAGGTCACTTCACGCCGCAACAATATCTACACAAACGCTTGCTAGGCACTTATTTTTATGCACCGTCAAAAGAAGGCTACGAATCTCAAGTGGCTACACGACTTGAGATGTGGCGCGAAGCTCAACGGAAAGCATTAGGCATTGAACGCAGAGAAGATGTACCTGCATTAAGCGAAGAACAAATTACTGAGATGAAGCGGAAGATTAAATAACTAACCTTACGCAGAATCAAAATCTTTTTTTCACCACCAAGGTGCAATACCGTACTCGCAGAGTAAGAGCGTTTGGCGAACTTTATATAGCCTTGGCGTCATGGCTACTTGGCGGTTCATGCGTAAGATGAGTAAATAACAATGGACGAAATTCGCCCCTGGCTTTTTATTGGAAATTACAGCGATACACAAAATAAGAGTTATCTCGATTCAAAATCCATTAGCGCAATGCTGCAACTGGCTGAACCAGTTCAGCAGATAAATATCAATTCCCTTTATCTTCCTGTTGCAGACCTGGGAGCTATCTCTCATGATTTCATAAAACAAGGCATGAAATTCGTTTTAGCAGAAAAAGAAAAAGGAAACAAAATTTTAATCGCTTGCGCCGCAGGGATCAATCGCTCCACAGCATTTTGCATTGCAGCGCTAAAAGAAACCGCAGGATTAAATTTACTGGACGCCTATAAAGAAATTAAACAAAAACATCCCAAAGCAATGCCGCACGAGCCTATCTGGGAATCGCTTTGTAGTTATTACAACGAGACAACACCTTATCTCGATATGATGCGCATCTCAATACAATTTCCATCTTGACCGATTTCAAACTGTCACATAGAATACAAGCTACTATGAAATCTGTTTACTTCTCTATGTCCATGCCCACAACTACCTCCGCTACCCATCGTGAGGCGTTTGTGCTTGGAATGAAGTAACCAACAAAAAAAGGTTATCTCAAAATACACAACGCCTCACGGAAACGTGGGGCGTTTTTGTTTACATCACATCTGCCATTTCCTCGCCAGGAGAAACAAGGCAAAAAAGGAGAAGCATGGAAAAAAAATTGCTTGTAATGAAATTTGGCGGCACCTCAGTTGGCTCGGCAAATGCTCTAACGAATGTAGTAAATATCATTAGAGATGCGAAAAAAGACTGGGCTGATATTGTTGTTGTAACTTCTGCAATGTCTGGCACAACCAATCTATTATTAGATTCTGCCGCGCTCGCCGCACAAGGGAAAATTGATTCACTTCCATCAGCCGAATCTACGCTGAGAGAAAAACACTTCTCGGTGGCAGACGCACTGATCAAAGACGAGTTTCTTCGCCATAAAACAAAAGCCGAGATCAACGGATTGATACTTTCTCTTGTCGATCTTTGCAAAGCAATTGCTGTACTCGGCGAAGCAAGCCCACGCGCAATGGACGCGGTGGCATCCATTGGAGAACGCATGAGTCTGCATTTGTTAAGCGCAATTATCAATGACGCCGGCGTACAAGCCAAAGCAGTCGAATCAAGTGAATTTGTGATCACGAATGGGCATTTTCAGAACGCACATCCCGATTTTAAAATCACAACAGAAAAGACGCGGCTAATTTTGAAACCATTATTGAAAGAAGGAATTATTCCAATCACAACTGGTTTTATCGGCGCAACTCCAGAAGGTATCATTACCACATTAGGACGCGGCGGAAGTGATTATTCTGCGGCGATCATAGGCTCGGTGCTGCCCGCTGATGAAGTCTGGATCTGGACAGACGTAGATGGCGTGATGACCACCGACCCGCGCATTGTAAAGGAAGCGAAGACATTGTCTGAAATCAGCTATAGTGAAATTGCAGAACTTGCCTATTACGGCGCCAAGGTATTACATCCAAAGACAATTCGCCCCGTGGTTGAGGCAGGGATTGGATTAAGAATCTGCAATACGTTCAACCCAAGCCACCCTGGCACGCGCTTGATAGCAAATGGAGCAATAAACGGAAAGCTCAACAAAGGAGATCAGGTTATCAAAGCAGTAACCGCTATTCGCAATCAAAAACTTGTGACGATTGAAGGGCGCGGTATGCTGGGTGTGCCTGGTGTAGCGGCTCGCGCATTTAGTGCAGTCGCATCTACTGGCACAAGTGTTCCGCTTATCACACAGGCTTCATCAGAACAGTCCATTTGTTTTGCTGTGCCTGCCGAGTCTGCAGATCAAGTCCTGGACGCGCTTCAAAAGAATTTTGCTTTAGAACTTTCTGAGCGCGATATTGACCGCGTTTGGGCAACGGAAGAAGTTGCCATTATCACAGCCGTTGGTTCAGGCACACGTAACACCCCTGGAGTTGCTGGTCATATATTTAGTAAACTCGGGGATAAGAACATCAATGTCCTTGCGATAGCACATGGCTCGTCCGATGTTTCGATCAGCATGGTGGTTATTGCCGCAGATACAGAGTTAGCGGTAAGGTCTTTGCATGAATTGATCGTCAAATAAATAATGGTCGAAGGTCAAGCGATCTACGACTTTTGACCTTCGACTTTTGAAAAAATAATTTTCCAAGGAGCTTTATGAAACCCATCTCAGTAGCAATCCTCGGCGCGACAGGTTCTGTCGGTCAGCGTTTTATTTCATTATTGGATAATCATCCGTGGTTCAAAGTGGTTGCGCTTGCGGCGTCTGATCGTTCGGTTGGACAAAAATATTCGTCCGCTGCACGCTGGGTGCTTGATACACCCATGCCCGAATATGTGCGCGATATGATTGTTGTGCCCGCCTCAACTGAAGCCGTGCAAGCCAAAATTGTTTTCTCGGCACTGCATACTGAAATCGCCAACGAGCTTGAACCGCAATTTGCAAAAGCAGGCTCGGCGGTTTGTTCCAACGCGTCATCCTATCGGCGCGGAGAAGATATTCCGCTGCTGCTGCCAGAAATTAACGCCGACCATATTCAACTGGTCAAACAACAGCGCATCAATCACAACTGGAGCGGGTGTATTGTCACGAATCCAAATTGTACAAGCACGGGTCTCACGATCGTGCTTAAAGTTTTAGATGATGCATTTGGGGTGAAAAAAGTATTCCTGGTCTCTATGCAGGCGCTTTCGGGCGCTGGGTATCCTGGAGTGCCGTCACTCGATATTATTGACAACGTTATTCCCAACGTGGGCAATGGCGGCGAAGAAGAAAAAGTGGAATGGGAACCGCGCAAGATGCTCGGCAAATTAAATGATAACAAAATTGATTTGGCAGATATCAAATTTAGCGCGCACACAAATCGCGTAGCAGTGATTGACGGTCATACTGTATGTGCCAGTGTGGAATTAGCGCAGCCCACCGACCCTAAAACTGCTGAAGCGATTCTACGAAATTTTTCCGCCCCTGAATCAGCGCGCGAACTGCCATCGAGTCCGCGACCCGTGATCAGCGTAAGAGATGAAGCGGACAGGCCACAGCCAAGACTCGACCGCTTAACTGGAAAAGGCATGACGACCGTAGTCGGCAGATTAAGACGGGATCCAATTTTAGATTTAAAATTTGTGGTCTTATCTCATAACACAATTCGCGGCGCGGCAGGCGCATCCATTTACAACGCAGAATTGCTTGTCAATGAAAATCTTTTATAACAATTATGCCAACGGGTAATACATTAAATAATATAATCGCTTGACATATTCACCAACGGCATGATATAAACGGCAAAATTAAATATTCGCTCTTATCCAGAGAGACTGAGGGAACGGCCCTTTGAAGTCTCGGCAACCAAACCATTTTATGAGTTACGGTGCCAACTCCGACAGCTGAATGGCAACTGCCATTCAAAAACTGGAAGATGAGAGGACGGTATCGTATGTACCTCTTCTTGTACCTTCAGAAGAGGTTATTTTTTTCCTAAAAGGAATTTGTAATCTCTTCTGAAAAGCGGATAAACCATCTTCAAGAGGAGAATCTTATGTCCACTGTTACAAAAGAACGTCAATTTGGTTTTAACACCCGTCAATTACATTCTGGTTATGACCCCGAAGTAACGACAGGCAGCCGCGCAGTACCCATCTATCAAACCACAGCATATGATCTGCAAAGCACAGACCGCGCGTCACGTTTATTCGCACTACAAGAAGCAGGAAATATCTACACTCGCATTGGCAACCCCACATCGAATGTCGTTGAAAAACGCATCGCTGATCTTGAGGGCGGCATTGCCGCATTGGAAGTCAGCTCGGGGCACGCCGCGCAGACAACCGCCATTCTTGCCATTTGCGAAGCGGGCGATCATATTGTTTCCGCATCCACTTTATACGGCGGGACGATCAGTCAATTCAAATACACATTGCCGCGTTTGGGGATTCAAGTGACATTGGTTGATCCTGCAGACCCTGAAAATTTTCGGCGCGCTATCCAGCCCAACACGAAAATTATTTTCGGCGAAACGATCAGCAATCCGTTTGCGAATGTATTTCCATTTGAAGAAGTTGCAAAGATCGCAGAGGAATATCGCATTCCCTTGATGATCGATAACACCGTTGCCACGCCGTATCTTTGCCGTCCATTCGAATGGGGTGCACACATCATCACACATTCCACATCCAAATACATCGGCGGACATGGCACATCCATTGGCGGCGTGATCGTGGATAGCGGCAAGTTCAAGTGGTTAAATAGCGAACGTCACAAAAACTACAACACTCCCGATCCTTCCTACCATGATGTGGTTTATGCCGAAGATTTTGGTCCGCTGGCTTTTATTTCAAAAGCGCGCGCGGGAATATTACGCGATTTAGGAACCTGTCAATCACCATTCAATTCATGGATGTTCATTCAAGGATTAGAGACATTATCTTTACGCATGGATAGGCATGTTCAAAACGCGCAAGCTGTTGCTGAATTTTTAGCGAATCATCCCAAAGCCAGTTGGGTTATCTATTCAGGCTTGCCCAATCATCCAGATTATGCGCGTGCGCAAAAATATTTACCGAAAGGTCCAAGCGCGGTGCTCGGCTTCGGAGTCAAAGGTGGACGCGAAGCAGGTGCAAAATTTATTAATAATCTCAAACTGTTCAGTCACGTTGCAAATTTTGGCGATGCGAAATCCCTTGCAATACACCCTGCCAGCACAACCCACTCCCAGCTTTCGGCTGAAGAACAAAAAGCGGCAGGCGTCAGTCCCGATTTCATTCGTTTGTCAATTGGCTTAGAGGATATCGAAGATATTCTTTGGGATTTGAATCAAGCATTATCTGCATGAAGCAGAAAGGAAAACAACATGACCACACCGAAAACCGCAAAGGCAAATGATAAAGACAAACCAAATGCGACGAAGCCCAAATCCGAGCGCACTCGCGTTTACTTCCCACGAGAAGCGACTGCGAAAGACATGGTTGACGCCATTCGGGAAATAATTTTAAAAAAATTACCCGAAGAGCAACGCGCTGCGCAAATTGAAGTATGGAAAAATCTTGACGCCGAAGACCCTAAAGACGAATAATCAGCCTATAACACAGAAAGGATAAAGGATGAAATAGGAAGGATGAAAGGGTGAACAAAATTCATCCATCATCCTTCTGAATTCATCCTTGCTCTTGCCATGCCAGTTAAAATTCCGATAACCCTGCCTGCCCGTTCGATACTTGAACGCGAAAATATTTTCATCATGGATGAAGAGCGCGCCGCGCATCAGGATATTCGTCCATTGCGTGTTGCGATTCTGAATCTGATGCCCACCAAGATCGCCACTGAAACACAGCTGTTGCGTTTACTTTCCAACTCGGCGCTTCAAGTGGAAGTGACTTTGCTTCACACCGCCACATATGAATCAAAAAACACCGATGCCGATCATCTCTTGGAGCACTACGTCACTTTCAAAGAAATTGAAAAAGAAAAATTTGATGGTCTGATCATCACAGGCGCGCCTATTGAACAAATGCCGTTCGAAGAAGTTGAATATTGGGATGAAATGACTCATATTCTGGATTGGGCAGAGACAAATGTTGAATCCACGTTTCATATTTGTTGGGGAGCGCAAGCCGCCCTTTATTATAAATATGGAATCCCAAAATATGACCTGCCCAGCAAGATGTTCGGCGTTTATGAGCACCGCATCCTTTCTTCGACCGAGAACCTGCTGCGGGGATTCGACGACATTTTCCTCGCCCCACATTCACGCCACACCGAGATTCGCCGCGCAGACGTGGAAAAAATTGACGAATTAAAAATTCTCGCAGAATCAGATGAAGCGGGTATTTACATCCTCGGCACAAAAGATGGGCGACATCTTTTTATTACAGGTCATTCTGAATATGACCCGCTAACGCTCAAAGGCGAATATGACCGTGATGTCAACAAAGGACTTCCCATTCACGTCCCTCAAAATTATTATCCGAACAATGACCCGAACAAAGCTCCCAATGTGCGCTGGCGCGGACATGCAAATCTGTTGTATTCAAACTGGTTGAATTACTATGTCTATCAAGTCACGCCGTTTGATCCGAACGAAATTCCCAAATCTATTTCAAAAAGATAAAAACACAAAATGCGTCAAACGATCGAGATATTTTTATATACCATATTGTGAAACATTATACGTACGTGCTCAGGTACTACAAGTTGACGCCCGAAATCAACTCATTCCAATTCTCAAAATAACGAACGCCCGCTTGAGTAAACGCATCCACTTTAGATGCACTTCCAGAAGTCAGCCCAAGGGCATGGACAGTTACATCAAAACCATTTTGCCGAAGTATCTCACCCGCCGCTTGAGTAGAGCGTATTCCACCGAGTGTATCTTCAACTACGTACAATTCAAATGCACGCGGAAAATCTGTAAACGCACCTTTGAGTTGACCAGTCTCATACCAATCCCCAGCGGACTGTAATCCAGTCCACTCATTACCAGTCAACGCGGCAACAATTGCCGCCAGTGCATGCACAGGCGAAGGCTTCATCAATATTCGCGCTTCCAGTCCGCGCTGGGATGCCAGGTATTCTAATTTTCCAAAAGCAATCAAGGGAACATCAGCAAGCCCAACAAGCTCCAATGCGATTTCCGCTTCGGGCGCATACCCAAAATGTGAAGTATCTACTTCACGCGGGGGCGCGGACGGGCGCGCTGTTAACCCTGCCAAATAAATATTCGGTTGAATTAATTTCGAGCGAATTCCATCATTGATATTGGAGCGGTCATGCGTGAGCAAAAAAGATACAGTTTCGACTTCTGCGGGCAAATCATAGGTTTTGCTAAACACAAGACTGCCCAAAGAATAATGTTGAAACAAGCGCATCGTCTGCGAAAAATTTATATTCCGCGATTGACTTAATATATTTACACGTAAATCCATTGGGATAAATGGAAAACATCCATGCAGTAAAGCGGCTTCAGCGGGATACTGCCCAGCAATAAATTCAAATTCAGGAATGATCAAGTCAAGAGGTATGTATCCATTTACATTGCATCCGATCTCGATCGCCGCAGAGGGCAAATCCGCTGGCAAAGTTAGATTGGGATAATGAGAAAGAATATCATTCCACAAGGTAGCCAGCAACAGTGGAACCATATCCCATTCGCTGAAAATTCCGCGCTTCTCCAACTCTGATAGTTTTTCTTCTGAAAAATCAAAATGAGAGAATCCCATTAAACTCGCAAAATAATTTAACGTGGCATGCAACGCTGCACGGTATCCGCCATGATGCACCAACACACCGTCAATATCAAGCAGGATGACTTTCTTCATTTGTGGCGTTTCTCCAACTCAGCCAATACATCTGCTGGGGTTAATCCGCGGGCGGCTAATAAGACAAGCGTGTGATAAGTAAGGTCAGCGATTTCTTCAATCAGGCGTTGATCATCCTGCGCCAGCGCCGCCACGACAACTTCTGTACCTTCCTCGCCAACTTTTTGCGCGATCTTCGGCAAGCCTTCTGCAAAAAGACTGGCAGTGTACGATTTCTCAGTTGGATTATTTTTTCGATTTTCGATAACATCAAATAGCCATTGAATCTTTAGTTTCCGCTAAAGTAGAGAAGCGGATGTGGCTGTAGAGGTATTTTTTGCCATTCGCGCCAAGAAACCTTTCGGCAAATGGGCGGTTACAGAATTCTTTTTTCGAAGTCGCCCTGAAAGATTGGCAACTTTGGGAAATGCCTGATCTGCAAGGGTTCGACGAAAGCGTCCTGGGGTTCTTTTGGGTTTTCGATCCCAAAAGCCTGTGGGCGTAGCAGGCATTGTGGCAGCCAGAAAACTTAGAATGGAACCAGCCATGAGAGCCAGTTCCGGTAAACGCTGGATCGTTTCGTCAGCATGCACAAATTGGCGATGAGAGCCAATCATCTGTTTGCCGCTCAAAGGAATTTGCTCAACTGGCCAACGGTCTTTGTAAATGTTTCTGACGCTCATCGGTTTAAGCACAACGGGAGTTGCCAACAACCAAGGCGTGTCAAAATCGGGATCGTAAATAGCGTAAACGTCAAACGTTTTGTTGTGCGCATTTGGAGCGCAGTCAGGTAAAACCAAATTGCGCCAAATCTCTATACGGAGAGTACGTGCATTCTCGTCCCAACTCTGTATCTCGTCGGGAGCAGACGCAGCGAGTACTTTTTCTTTGTGTGCGCGCGCCAGCGGGCGGATCAGTTCTCCGTAAACCGGCTTGCGCCCCTTCATGCGATATTCGGGAAGAATATTACGGCGGGCAGTAAAGTTGCTCGCCAGGCGCAGCACATACTGCGCTATCCCTGCTTCTTGCAGGTCACGCACCTTCACACCAGCGTCTACCACGACAATTTCGTCTGCCAAGAGCGTTTTCTTGATCTTTTTGAGAATGATACTCCATAGCCGCTTTTCACTCGGGTCTTTGGGATGCACGCGTTCAAACGCCTGAGGCAATGCGATCCGCTGTCCATTGATTTCGCCTACCTTGCCGACCACTCCAAAAATGACTGCTGGCAAGGCGCGCCCAGCTGCGGGGTGATAATGTTTACTTGGACATTTTTTCAAACTCGGACGCCAAAAGGCAGTTACATCTGCGACCACCGGTTTATATCCTTCGTATTCGTGCCGCTTCCAATCAGGCAAGCCTTCCACATGCTTCCGCCATAGTTCTATCAGAACTACCGTTTGCCAGATGCCGCCATAAAACGCAGCCCATGCTCGGCGGACTGCCTCATCTTCCAGTCCGATTGCCTTCAATGCCGGAAACAAGGCTCCGCGACTGTTCAGCAATTGTCCGCTTAATAACGCCCAGAACACATGCAGCATGGCAAGGTTTGTTCCGATGGGCAGGTCTACAAGTAGTTCGTTCAAAACGGCTATGGTATGATTCATTTTAGGTAATGGTGTCGTGGGATTTGTTCGCAAAACAAGATTACCACGCTTTGCACCATTACCTTTTCTTTTATCAAATCCAGTTAGCGGAAACTAAAG
>VFJR01000087.1 GCA_009885945.1 Anaerolineaceae bacterium | reverse complement strand
TTTTTTTGTTTCGGTTGGGGTGGGGGTGGAGGTGGTGAGCGGGTCGGGTGGGGCTGCTACACTTCGCGGAGTGAGGGTGGCGGGCGCGGGCGAACTTCCGCAAGCGGTTAAGAATATTGCAATGATGAAAATGATTTTTGTTTTCATGTTTTCTCCTAAAAAAATAATTTACGTTTGTAGGGGCGGAGCAATGCTCCGCCCCTACAATAATATTCCGCCCCTATACTTCGACAGGCTCAGTGCACCACCTGCCCCTCGCGAATCGCCCCTACGGATTATGTTAACTCCATCAATATCTTCTCATAATACTCCAACGACTGCGGATTGATCAACGCATCTTTATTGTTCACGGTTCTGCCATTCACAATATTCGTCACCGCACTTTCAACTTTTTTCATATTCAAAGTATATGGAATATCGGGCACAGCCACAATTAAGGCTGGCACATGGCGCGGAGAAGCGTTCTCGCGCAAGGTCTTGCGGATTTTATTTTTCAAGTCTTCGGTCAATTCAACGTCCGCCGCGAGTTTGACAAATAAAATCACGCGCTGGTCGCCTTGATAATTTTGTCCGATGGCGAGGCTGTCGGCGAGTTCGGAGAGTTTCTCCATTTGGGCATAAATCTCTGCCGTGCCAATTCGCACACCCGAGGGTTTTAGAACCGCGTCCGAGCGTCCATAAAAGGTGATGCCGCCGGTATCCGCGTGAATCAAAACATAATCTCCGTGCCGCCAAATGTTCGGATACACATTGAAATACGCGTTGTGATATTTTGCGCCGTCGGGATCGTTCCAAAAATAAAGCGGCATCGAAGGCGCGGGCGCTTCGCAGACCAACTCACCTTGATCGTCAAAAATCGGTTGAGCCTTTTCATCATAAGATTTAATTTTCATTCCCAACGCCGCGCTTTGTAATTCACCCGCATAGACGGGAAGAATCGGACTGCCCGCGCCGAAGCATCCGTTGATGTCAGTACCGCCCGCGATGGAATTGAAGTGCAAATCTTTTTTGATGGAGTTGTACACATATTCAAATCCATCTACTGAAAGCGGAGAACCCGTTTGAGAAATTTCTCTCAACGCTGACAAGTCATAGTCTTTCATCGGGTTAATATTTTCTTTTTTCAAAAAATGGATATAACTGGCGCTGCATCCGAAGATGGAAATCTTTTCATCTTGAATCAGCTTCCACATCGCGCCTGCATCTGGGAAGTTGGGATTGCCATCATACAAAACAATCGTCGCCCCAACTGCAAGCGAACTCAATAACCAATTCCACATCATCCAACTGCATGAAGTGATATAGAAAATTCTGTCACTGCGCTTGAGGTCAGTATGCAAAACCAACTCTTTGAGATGATTAATCAACACGCCGCCCGCCCCTTGCACCAAACATTTTGGTTTTCCCGTTGTGCCCGATGAAAACATTATATAGAGCGGATGATTGAAGGGCAGTTGCTCAAAATTAATTTCGAGATTTTCTTCCTTTGAAAGAAAATCAGCGTAATGAACAGCATTCAGAATTTTGCTAATATCCGCGTTTGTTTGAGTATATGAAACGACAATAACTTTAGTCAATGACGCCATCCCGTTCGCAAGTTCAGCGGCATTTGTCAAAGTATCGAAAGGCTTGCCTTTGTAAAAATATCCATCGGCAGTGATTAAAACTTTCGGTTCCACCTGCCCAAGCCGTTCAAGCGCCGCGCCCGCGCCAATGTCTGTTGCACATGAAGCCCAACTTGCGCCGAGGCTGGTGGCGGCTAACATTGCAACCGCAGTCTCAATCAAATTCGGCATATACCCAGCCACACAGTCCCCCACACCCACACCCACACTACGCAATGATTCTGCTAGACGGGCAACTTCATCATATAACTGAGCGTATGTCATTTGCTTTGAAACTTGCGTCTCACCCTTAAAAATAAAAGCAGGCTGGTCATCACGATGGCGCAAAAGATTTTCGGCAAAATTCAAACGCGCAGCGGGGAACCACTCCGCTCCGGGGAATTTTTCTAAATCCTTTATAACTTTTTCATATTTTTGCGAAGACTTAATTTCAGCAAAATCCCAAACATCTGCCCAGAATTCGGAGATATCTGTGATTGACCACTGAAATAGTTCTGCGTATGTTTGGAAATTCGTTTTATGCTTTGCATTTACAGTGTGTATAAAACGCGTGATATTCGCATCTCGTTTCCGTTCTTCAGAAGGTGTCCATAACGGGGTTCTCATCTTTATCTCCGTTCCCATATTTATTTTTGCAAACACGCAATCAAGTCTTTTACTGCACCTTGAGGTTCTTCTTTTGAAATTGCCAGCACTGGCACAAAACCAGCCGAAAAAACTTCACGAACATTTTCCACTTTCGAATAGCTCGGCAAAATTCCAATTGAATTAGATTCAGCGTTTAGCACATCTGACATATGCTGAACATTAACCGCTAATGTAGCAGATGAATTGACGCTTCGACCCTCCATCACAAGCTGGTCAAACGCAACTTGCAGATCCTCATCTGATGCATATACCCACAACCCCACTGACGCATTCCCTTGCGCGAACAAATCTTGAGCCTCTTGGAAAGCAAGATTTTGCACGGGGCTTTCTTGATTTGTAACAATCAAAATTTCTTGCTCATCAATTTGATAAGCAGGCAAAGCCAAAATGCTCGGCGTGCCTACACGCAGAGCAATATCGGGAGAATTGCTATCTATTTTTATAACTACATTTATATTTGAGGCGCAGGTATATAAATCAGATAGCCAAGGTTGTGCGGCAGAGGTTGCATAGGCGGTGATTATTTGAGTTGGCGCTTGAGGCGAGGATGTGCATGATGAGATGAAAGAGGCAAGAAGAAAGATGATGATAAAGATGTCGTTGCGAGCCGCGTTCTTGCATTTCGCGGCGAAGCAATCTCCTCCAAGCTGAGGATTGCTTACTCTGCGAGTTTTTGCCGAAGTGTAGCTACTCTCTTCGCTTTTACGGCGCATCGAAACCCAACTTGAGGTGGTTTCTAACCATGAGGAGATTGCTTCGGGCAAAGAACAAGAGCACCCGCGCAATGACATTAATCTTTTAATCACCACTTCCTCAAAAGTGTAGCAAGTAGTTTTATGCGGTCTTCAATACTATTTGCAAAAATATACTCTCGATCCGAATGATAGCCTTCGCCGATTGCACCCATACCATCTAATACAGGAATATTTAATGGTGCAAGAAAATTCCCGTCAGAGGCACCGCCTGTGCCACCTGCTTTAAGCTCGATGCCAAGTTCTGCTTTTGCAATTTGATTTGCTTTATCGAAAGCGGATTTATTAGCATCATTGAAGGGCATGGGGGGACGATTGAGCTCCCCCGTCACTTCGATAGATGTGCCTTGTAATACAGGCTTTAAATTTTTTAGGGCAGATTCTACGCGAACGGCTTCTTCTACTTCTAGCACGCGAAAATCAATTTCAATGGAGCATTCTTCGGGTACAACATTTGAAACAGTGCCGCCTTGAATGTTACCTACATTGACAGTTGTGCCTTTGGCATAATCGGTTAATTTTTGAATAGCGAGCACTTGATGTGCCATTTCTTCAATGGCGTTACGCCCCTCTTTGTGATCTCCTCCGGCATGAGCGGCGCGTCCTTTTACTTTAACGTTAAACCCGCCAACACCTTTGCGCCAAGTTTTCAGTGAGCCGTCTAGTAATGCGCCTTCCATGACAAAGACAACGGCGGAGTCGCGCGCGAGGGATTCGATCAAGGCTCGCGAGGTGTGGCTTCCGATTTCTTCGTCAGAGGTGAATAAGGCTGTGATGAAACGAGAAGCAGGCTCACCCGAGGAAAGAAGCGAGGTGATAGCGCTAAGCGCAATGACAATGCCTGCTTTCATATCTAAGACGCCGGGTCCACGAATCAATCCATTTTCTTCTTTGTATGGAAAAGTTTTCAAAGTTCCAATTGGAAAAACAGTATCCATGTGACAAAGAATCAAAAGCCCATCTTTGCCATCGCCCCATTTCGCAAGGATGTGATCACCTGTGTCTATATTTGGAATGATTTGTATTTGTGCATTAAGTTTGCGGCATTCATCTGTGACAATTTTGCCAACGCGATCTACCGCGGCTTTATCGTGCGAGGGCGATTCGGTTTCAACGAGTTGTTTGAGAAAAGTTTGCATTTATAAAACCTGAACAAATAATAATATACTGCCAATGATGGCGCAGTATGCGGCAAAAATATAAAGAGAGTTTTTGTTAAGATACAAAATCAGCCACTTGATGGCAAACCAGCCTGTGATGGCGGCGGCGATAAAGCCAGTGAGCAGCAACGGAATGAATTGATTTAGATTCGGCATTTTTAACACATCCAACATTTCATAAGCGCCCGCTGCAAGCATGACAGGCGCAGACATCAGAAATGCAAAACGCGCGGCAGACGAACGATCGAAGCCACGCAACATACCGCCTGAAATCGTAACGCCGCTGCGAGAGGCGCCGGGAAAAACAGCAATCACTTGAAACAAGCCAATGATCAAGGAATCGAGCCAAGTCATTGAATCAAGTGTGCGAATGCGTTTGCCGAAATATTCTGCAATGGTTAAGATGATTGCGGCGGCGAATAAACGGATCATCGCTTCGAGAAGCGGATTTTTGAATAAAGCTTCGACGAGGTCTTTGAATAATACGCCTGCGATTAATGCGGGGATGGTGGCGAGGATGATATATAAGCCAAGATTGCGCTGGGGGGTTGCAAGTCGAAAGTTTAAAGTCGCTTTGGCGATAGATAATAAATCTTGCCAGTAGAATGCAAAGAGAGAAACGATGGTGCCTAGTTGGACAATAATGAGGAAAGAGAATGTTGCATCATTGGCAGGAATGCCCAAGATATTTTGCGCAATCAGTAAATGCGCGGTAGATGAGACGGGAATGAATTCTGTTAATCCCTGAAGGATGCCGAGGAGGATGGAGTGTATCAATGTCATTTTCAAAATCCTTTAAACACAAAGTACACAAAGAACACGAAGTAAAGGGTTTTTAACCTTTGTGGGCTTCGTGTCCTTCGTGTTTATTTCTTTTCGCATTATTCGACCATTTATTCAACAACTCAGGAACCCGCGCGTCAAACGAGTCGTCTGCGATATAAATTCGGATGTCTTCCATCAATCTTATCAATGAGCGCAGGTTATGAATGGAAAGCAATGTCCCTGCTAATAGTTCCTTAGCAACAATAAGGTGGCGAATATAAGCACGTGTAAAAGTTTGACAGGTGTAGCAATCACAAGATTCATCTACTGGGCGCTCATCTCGGGCAAAAGTCGCATTCATTAAATTCAGGCGCCCCTTTGGAGAGAAAGCGGAATGATGGCGCGCCAAACGAGTTGGCAGAACGCAATCGAAGATGTCTATTCCACGCGCTACACCATTGATGATATCTTCCGGAGTACCCACGCCCATGAGATAGCGTGGTTTATTTTCTGGCAATAATGGCACGACTACATCCAACGTGGTGTACATTTCTTCTTTTGTTTCGCCGACTGAAAGTCCGCCAATGGCAACCCCGGGCGTATCGAGAGCAGATATAAATTTTGCCGATTCAGCCCTCAGCGCCGGGTTGACGCCGCCTTGTACAATGCCAAATAAAGCCTGGTCAGCGCGCGTCTTTGCTTTAAGGGAACGCTCAGCCCAACGATGAGTCCGCTCCATAGCAATTTTTGAATATGCGACGTCATTTGGGTCAGAACATTCATCAAATGCCATGATGATATCTGCACCAAGGTTTTCTTGAATAGCAATGGATTTTTCAGGCGTGAAGCGGTGAGTCGAACCGTCAATGTGACTCTTGAAGGTTACGCCTTCATCGTCAATTTTGCGCGTGTCTGATAATGAAAAAACCTGAAAGCCGCCAGAGTCCGTCAGCATGGGATTATGCCATTGCATAAATTTGTGCAAACCACCCATGTCTCGCACAAGCTCATCGCCGGGGCGCAGGTATAGATGATAGGTGTTACTCAATACAAGTGAAGAATTAATTCCCTTAAGCTGTTCGGGAGTAAGAGTCTTGACTGTAGCTTGAGTGCCTACCGGAGCAAAGACTGGTGTAATGAGATCGCCGTGCGGGGTTTTAAATATCCCTGTACGGGCACGCTTATTTTGAGCAGTGATGGCAAATTGAGACATAGAGGATAATTATAACCAGAGATAGCAATCCAAACATGCTGATACCAAAGAAAAAGAATTTTGACGTAAAATAACTCTATATGGCAGATAATAAACAAAGCCTAACTCCCAGCTCATTTAAAACCTTTGGGGAACTACTTGGCTTCCTTAGAAAAAGAGCGCATGTTTCACAGCGCGAGCTTGCCACTTATGTTGGTTATCATTACAGCCATATCAGCCGCGTAGAAAACAATTCACACACCCCAGATGTAAACACCGTTAAGGCATTGTTCATCCCTGCCTTGGCGCTAGAAACCGACCATCAATGGGCAGAACGTCTCGTGCAGTTGGCACAAGGCGAGAACACAAAAACACGCGCTGAAACAAATTCAATACCAAACGAAGAAAGTATGTACAACCTGCCTGCTAATCTCACATCAATTGTCGGGCGAGAAAAAGAAACAGAATTAATCATACATACAGTTTTAAATACAGATGTTCGTCTACTCACCATTATCGGGCCCCCGGGCGTGGGAAAAACACGTATCGCCGCAGAAGTCGCCGAAAATATCACAAATCAATTTTCAAATGGAGCAATTTTCATCAATCTGGCTCCTGTGGAATATTCAAAGATGGTCATGCCCGCCATATCCGAAGCAGTAGGGCTGCAGGAAACAAGTACAGCCTATAGCCTTGCCAACCTACAATCTTTCTTGAAACATAAAAACCTATTGATCATTTTGGATAATTTTGAGCAAGTGTTGTCCGCCGCACCGCAGGTTTCTGTATTATTAAATCACGCGCCTAAAATTAAGATCATCATCACCAGCCGCGAAGCGTTGCGCATCCAAGGCGAGCACGAGTTTCAATTAGCCCCTTTGCAAATTGCCGAGGAAAATTCCAAACTTGACGACTCGCCTGCTACACGTCTTTTTGTTGAACGAGCGCAATCTGTTGATGCAAACTTTCAAATAACAGAAGAAAACGCATCACGCGTCGCTGAAGTTTGCCGCCGTCTCGATGGACTGCCTCTAGCGATTGAGCTTGCCGCGGCGCGCATTCGCACATTAACCCCCACTGCCATGCTCGAACAATTTGACCGCCGCTTCGATTGGCTCACACGCGGCACACGCGATCCTGTCAGTTCTAGGCAAACCCTGCAAGGTGCAATTGAATGGAGCTATAACTTATTATCAGAAACAGATCGCGTACTTCTGCGTAGAGCATCAATTTTCGCTGGCGGCTGGACCCTTGAAGCAGTTGATGAAATTTGCAGTGACAAAAGCCTGCTGCCAAAAGCCAACATCATGGATGCTTTATTACAGCTTGTAGATCGCTCGCTTGTGGTTGTAGAAACCATTGGCGATCACAATCGCTATAAATTCCTAAACACCCTCCGTTATTTTGCACAGGAAAAACTGGAAGAAGCAAAAGAAACAACGGCTTTCCGCAACCGCCATTTAAAATATTTCGCAAACTGGACCGAAAACTCTGAGAGCCTGCTGGACAAAGCGTCTCCACTTAAATTACGTGCCATCGTAGAACTAGAGCACAATAATATACGTACAGCTTTAGATTGGGGATTGATAAAACAAGCGGATAGGAACGACGCCTTAAAACTTGCTGTCGCGGCAGGGTTTATTTGGTTAAAGCACAGCCACTTTAAAGAAGCCCTGGAATGGGTGGAAAAATACCTGCCTCTTGCAGAAGAAAACAAAGATCGCAAAACCCGGCTTCTTTATCTTGGCTCAGCGTTATCCTACTGGCGGGGCAGCCCCAAAGCTTCCCTTGATTACGCATTGCAAGCAGAAAAAATAGGCAGAGCCCTTAACGACAAAAAATTATTGGCAAATATTCTTTATTATTTAAGCGAAATATATAAAGAGGCAAATGACTATAAACGATCACAGGCAATTCTTGATGAGTGTATTGCGCTCTGCCGAGAAACAAATCATTCGTCACGCCTTACTCTTGCGCTCACCAGCTTAAGCATCCTCTATTTTTACATAAAAGACAAAAAAAGATCAGACGAGAGCATAAAAGAAGCAATGCACATCGCTATAAAGGAAAAAATACAGTGGGGTCAGAGCTATGCTTTGAGAGTGAAGGCGAACAACCTGCGGCTGGAAGGTAAATGCAGCGAATCTCTGGCGGCTTACGAATTGGCGTTAAATCTATCCGATGCTATTGATGACCGAATCAGTGCGGGGATGTCACTAGCCAATATGTCTTTACTTGCCAATGTACTAGAAGACTATCCAACTTCGATGAAATACGCACAAAGAGCATTTAAGATTTTTCAAGCGATCGGCAATGAATACCAACAACCTTATCCATTTCGCTTAATGGCGTATGCGGCTTTACATACAGGTGAAATCACAAAAGCAAGAAGCCTTTGCGTAGAGAGTATTACCCGAAATCACGAGATGGGCGAAGGGCATGAAATCGGCGTAACAGCAGGAATGATCACTCTTGCAGAAATTGAATTAACTCAAAAAAATTACAATTCAGCCATTCAGCTCTACCATACAGCAGAAAGATTTACAAAAGAATTTTTGTTTAGTTTTCAAGAGGCAGATGCGTTATCATACGAAAGAGTTAAAAAAAGATTAAAGTCCCGCCAAAATCCTCAAAAATCAAAGGCTTTACTTGTAGAGTGGAAAGCCTTAACTCTTGATGAAGTTTATCAAAAAATAATGTTAAATGAAAATAACAGCTAATACCCTCCTCTACAAAAAAGAATAACTACGTCCTTGTATTCACAGCTTGATAGACAATCAATGCTGTGGCAATGGATACATTGAGTGAGTTGACTTTGCCAAGCATGGGGATCTTTACTTTGACGTCAGCCTGTGTCATCCAAAAATCTGTCAGCCCTTTGTCTTCTGTGCCCATTGCAATGGCAGTTGGGATTTTCATATTGACTTCTGTGTAGAGGTTATCGGCTTGAGGGGTGGCGGCGAGTATTTGAATTTTATGTTTGCGCAGGTAATTTAATGCTTCCTGGTTAGTAACTTCTACACATGGAACGCTAAAGACCGCTCCCCTGCTGGCGCGAATAACATTAGGGTTATAAAGATCCACACGCGGGTCACAGACAAGCAATGCGTCCACGTGAGCCGCATCAGCAGTGCGCAAGATGGCGCCCAGGTTACCGGGCTTTTCAACAGATTCGGCAATGATGATCAATGGGCTTTTGCTTAATTGAATTAGATCGAGGGAAGTTTGCGGGGTGGAGAAAATTCCAAGCCAACCGTCTGGATTTTCACGATAGGATATTTTCTCGAAGACGTTGGGGGTGACGGTTAACGTTTCAGCGTGGATATTGCTTATCGTTCGTGTGGCAAGTTCAGGCGAAGTGAGAAGCGTTTGGGGAGTGAGTCCGCTTTCAATGGCAAGATTCAATTCGTCTACGCCTTCAACGATGATCAATTGATCGCGCTGGCGCTGGCGTTTATCTTCACGCAATTTGACAATATGTTTAATGCGCGGGTTTTGGGGGCTGGTGATATCCAAGATTATTTAACAAGCAGGAGACAGGCGGCATCGTGGGCGCGTTCAACTTCGATAAATGCGGGGTCGCTGATTTTGCAAGCTTCAATTGCAACCGGGCAGCGAGGGTGAAAACGACAGCCTGTTGGAATATTAATGGGGTTAGGAGTTTCGCCTTGTAAAATCTCACGCTTTTTTCTAAGGCGCGGGTTTGGCACAGGGATGACTGAAAGCAGGGCTTTTGTATAAGGGTGTTTGGGGTTTTTCAAAACATCCAATGTGTTACCAATTTCAACAATGCGCCCAAGGTACATAACTGCAACACGGTCGGCAAAATAACCAACCGTACCAAGATCATGTGTAATAAAAATAACAGTGAGTTCACGCTTGCGGCGCAGATCTGCAAGCAAGTTAATGATCTCGGCGCGAATGGAAACATCTAGCATAGAGACAGGTTCGTCTGCCACCAGCAAAACAGGTTCTAATACAAGTGCGCTGGCAATCACAACACGCTGGCGTTGCCCGCCAGATAGCTCATGAGGGTAACGCTTTAAATAATCTGCGGCAGGTTTAAGCCCAGAATCTTCAAGCGCATTCACAACCCGCAGTCTACGCTCGATTGGGTCTTTGGCAAGCTTATGAATTACCAAAGGTTCAGAAACAATTTCTTCAATGCTCTGGGTGGGATTAAGCGATTCGTATGGGTCTTGAAAGACCATTTGAATGCGTTGAGAGAGGCGCTTGCGCTCAGCACGAGTAGCACGAGTGATGTCGTTGCCTTCAAAAAAAATCTGCCCGTCGGTGCTTTCTTCCAAGCCCATTAAGAGCATGGATAATGTTGTTTTACCGCAGCCACTTTCGCCTACCAGTGCAAGTACATCACCACGATACATATGAAAGTTTACGCCATCCACCGCGTGTACACGGCGCGCGTCCTGACCGAATATTGAGGGACGACCCACTTGAAAATGCTTCTTGATGTTTTTGACTTCTAGAATATGTTTTTGAGTTATCATTTTGATTCCTCAAGCAAATGGCAACTGGCAAGATGCAAGTCTCCATTTTTTAATGAGTGCAGCGCAGGCTGTTCTGTGTGGCAGCGTGCAAATGCAAGAGGGCAACGCGGCGCAAAGCGGCAGCCTGCAGGCAGGTTATTTAATTTAGGAGGGTAACCAGGAATGGATGTCAGTTTTTTCTCTGGGATGGTTAAATCTGGAAATGCTTTCAAAAGTTCTTGTGTATAAGGGTGCTTTGGAGCATTGTAGATCGTGTCTACGTTTGCATATTCAGCAGTAACCCCGCCGTACATTACCAAAACAGAGTCGCATATTTCGGCAACAATCCCAAGATCATGGGTAACAAAAATGATCGCTAGTTTTAATTTCTTGCGCAAATCGTCCAGCAATTCTAATATCTGCGCCTGAATCATTACATCCAAAGCAGTGGTTGGCTCATCGGCAATGATCACGCGCGGGTTACAAGCCAACGCCATAGCGATCATGGCACGCTGGCGCATTCCACCGGAGTATTCATGGGGATAATTATCTTTTTGCTGGGCGTTGATACCCACCAGATCAAGCAATTGCAATACGCGCGCATTTATATTTTCTTTTGGAAACTCAGGGATGTGCTTGATAATGGCTTCGGCAATTTGGTCGCCCACAGTACGCACTGGGTTCAATGCGTTCATCGCGCCTTGGAAGACAATCGAAATATCTTTCCAGCGAACATCAGCGATCTGTGATTCGCTCATTGCCATTAAATCATTGCCGGCAAAATAAACATGCCCGCCGACGATTTGACCTGCTTCAGGCAGCAAACGCAACAGCCCAAGCATCAAGGTTGTTTTACCGCAGCCACTCTCGCCCACCAAACCAATTAATTCACCCTCTTTTAAAGTGAAGCTTACTTTTTCAACAGCACGCGCAGGCGCTTTATTTTCATTATCAATATAGTGAATGGAAAGTTCTTGAACATCTAACAACACATCTGCAGACTTGCCCGCCTCGCTTTTAACGATAGGCCTGCCAGCCATTAAATGATGTGAGCCTAGTTTTGGATTTAAGACCTGTTCCAATCCCTGCCCAAACAATGTTAGCCCAAGCACAACCCACAAAATCCCAAAGCCCGGCACAGCCAAAGCCCAAGTGGCGCCTGCACTCATTGCGCCGCGTTGAAAAGCAAAATACAGCATTTGCCCCCACGAAGCAGTGGTTGGATCTCCCAAGCCTAAAAAGCTAAGGGTAGATTCATTAATGATCGCGGTAGAGATCACCAAAACAGCCTGCACTACCATTAAAGGCAAAACCAGCGGAAGGATATGATGCCGAATGATATGCGGGTTGCCGCCGCCAATTGCGCGCGCGCGCAATACAAATTTATGCGATTTAACTGACAAAGTTTGCGAACGAACGATACGCGCTGTTGTGGTCCAGCCTAATAAACCGATTACCAAAATAATATTAAACAAGCTGGGCTTGGTTAAAGCAATGATGACCACCATCAACGGCAGATCTGGGATCACCATCATCACATCTGTAAAGCGCATTAGTGAAGCTTCAACGCGCCCGCCATAAAACCCAGAGACAATGCCGATCACCCCGCCGATCACAATGGAGATAAACGCCGCGAAGAAACCAACGATCAATGAAACGCCCGCCCCATATAAAAAGCTGGAATAAACATCTTTGCCTGCATCGTCCGTACCAAACCAATGCTCAGCGCTGGGAGCTTGATAGACATCTGCACTGGTAATGCCCTCAGAAGTAAAAATATCATGCGATGCAAGGATAGGCGACAGCAAAGCCGCAACGATCATTACCAGAAGCATACTCAACCCAACAACAGCCATTTTATTTTTGCTAAATTCATTCCAGAAATTAGCAAACGATGTTGGAGAAGCAACAGTTTTTGTGTCTAACAGTTCAGAAGCGGCTTGAATGGTCATTTACAAATTACTCCGACTGCACACGCGGATCAAGATAAGAATAGGTAAGGTCTGCTATTAGATTTGCAAAAATTACACTGACTGCGATCATAAAGAAGGCGCCCTGCAAAACAGGATAATCTCTACGATTAAGCGCATCGTAAATTGCGCCGCCCAGCCCGGGCCAAGAGAATACACTTTCAAGAGCGATCACGCCAGAGACGGTATACGCCAAATTGATCGCAAAGATGGTCATCAAAGGCAAGATCGCATTTTTTAAAGCGTGGTCTTTCATAATTTGAAAAGTAGAAAGCCCTTTGGCTTTTGCTGTCAAAATATAATCTTCAGAGAGCACATCGAGCAAACTGGAACGCATGATCAACATATATTCGCCCATGTAAATTACTGTATAGGCAAGGGTCGGCAATAATAAATGACGCCCTATATCCAGCCATTGCTGCCATGCTGGATAAGAGCTCATGCCCGGTGTAGCTTTACCCCCAATCGGCAAGCCATAACCACTGCCCCAATATAGGAGAATAATACCAAGCCAAAAAGTCGGCATGCTCCACGCAAATAAGCCTAGCAGCAGAGCGGCATAATCAATGGTTGTACGTGCCTTCCATGCCGCAAATAATCCAAAGATACACCCCAAAACAATTGCAAATATCTGCCCGGCAGAAATTAAGAGAACTGTATTCCACAGCCGCTCTCTTAACATATCTGCCACAGGTCGGTTGGTGTAAAAGCTAAATCCAAATTCACCTTGAACCAAATTGGACATGTAGACAAAAAATTGCGTGTCAAAGGGATTAACAGTACAACTGCCCGCCTTAATTGGATTCAAAGATTCGAAACAGTTGATCACGGGTTTATCGACCCCAAAACGTACGCGAATTGCCTCGATCGCTTCTTGTGTCAGCCGAGGGTCTTTAATACCTGCGCGTGCTGGGTCGCCTGGCAAAATGCGAAACAAGAAGAAATTAAGCACCAATACAAATAGAACAGTAAATAAAGCCCAAACTACTTTTCTTATAATAGTACGAAGACGATTTGTCACAGGCTCTCTCGATACAAAATAGAATGCTTTGATTATAAAGGATGAAGCGCAAAACTGTATTGCACGAAGATTAAAGATTTTGCAGTGTAACGGTTAGATAAAAATAACGCGTCTCGCTCAAGCTCGAAGTTGACCCGGCTCCATTAGGCGAATGCGCCGCCGAAAACGAAACAGCGAGAAAACGCCAGATGGAGGCGTAGACCAGCTATCGGCTTGAAAAGAGGCGGGGTTTCATTAAAAAATGGCGCTGAGCAGGCTATCTGCAATTAAAGTTTCTACGGTATTATGTTGGCAAGGTTTATTTTCTGTTTTAAAAAGGATGAAGATTAATGAGGACATTAAAACTTGTTGCATTTTTATTAACCGCCGCAATGACTGCCTGTGCCGCACCAGAACCGCCCCAACCCACAGCAACTTTAACGCCCACTGCCACTCGCATTCCCGCAAGCCCTACATTAATTCCTGCTACCGAAACTGCCCTGCCTGCAACGGATACCCCCGTGCCAACAGAAGCACAAGGCGCAACTGTTTCTTTTGCCAATGATGTACTGCCTATCTTCCGCAAGACCTGCCTCAAGTGTCACGGTTTGCAACAAATTAAAGAAGGCATGGATTTAAGAACCTATCAGTCATTAATGGCGGGTTCTCTCAACGGCACAGTGATCGTGCCGGGCGATATCGAAAACAGTTATCTGGTGGAATTAGTACGCTTCGGCGAAATGCCCAAGCGCGGCTCAGAACTTTCGCCAGAGCAGATACAGGTGATTGTAGATTGGGTAGAGCAGGGAGCGTTGGATAATTAGGGCAGGCAATAGAAAGTGGATGATGGATAAATAGAGAATGGATGGATTGTTATTCAAAGAGTGAGTGGCTTTTAGCTTTTAGCTTTTAGCTTTTAGCTTTTAGCTTTTAGCTTTTAGCTTTTAGCCTTTGACTTTCAATATGGAACCTTTCTACTTTCTACCTTCCACTTTCTACCTTCCACTTTCCACTTTCCATTTTGTAATCCATCCAACCTTGACATCCCGCCTCCCTCGTCGTAAAATCTCATTAATCTGATTAATCGGATTCCTAATATGATTTTACGCGAACGCCTCTCCCCTGACCTTTCTGAGTTTTTGCGCTACCTTGCTTCGCACGAAGAAGCAGAGGGAAGCCTGCCTACATTAAGTGAACTGAGCCGCGAGTTGGGCATCAGCGTGGCGGGTTTGCGCGAACAACTAGAAGTGGCGCGCGCGCTTGGACTCGTAGAGGTCAAGCCGAGGACGGGTACGAGGCGTTTGGCTTATTCATTTGCACCGGCGGTTCGTCAAAGTTTAGGGTATGCGCTGGCATTGAATGATAAGCACTTCCAAAAATATTCCGAGTTAAGAAATCACATTGAAGCCGCGTATTGGGATGAAGCGGTTAAATTATTAAACGATGAAGATAAAACTGAATTAAAGAATCTGGTGGCGCGCGCGCAAGAAAAATTAAGTGTTGTGCAAGTACCGCATGAAGAACATCGCAGATTGCACATTTTAATTTACAGCCGACTCGATAATCCGTTTGTGACAGGATTGCTTGAGGCGTATTGGGAAGCGTATGAGGCAGTTGGTTTAAATATGTACGCAGGCGGGATCGATTATTTGCAGGAAGTATGGGGCTACCATGCTACGATGGTAAAAAGTATTTGTAATGGAAATTACGATGCGGGGCGCAAGGCATTGATCACGCACATTGAATTGCTTGCGCATCGCCCGGGAAGTTAACTTAAAGAGGAGCTTATGAACAAAATAGTAAATGATTTCTCCATCATCATTGGCACCAAGAACGGCTCGGGAAGTTCCACTGCCAACAACACCATCTTGCGTTCCATTTTCAAGATGGGCATTCCAGTTTCTGGCAAGAACCTTTTCCCTTCCAACATTCAAGGTTTGCCAACCTGGTACACGATCCGCGCCAACAAAAACGGATTTATTGCACGCAGTGATCATAACGATATTGTGATCGCACTAAACCCCGATTCGTTCACTAAGGATCTGGCGTCTGTTCGCGCGGGCGGGGCATTTTTCTACGCTGACGATATCAAACAACCGATCACGCGCGTAGATGTTGCCATATATCCAATGCCGATCAAGGCTATCATCCGCAACGACCCCAATGTGCCGTCAGATTTCCGTGACTTGGTAGGCAACATGGTCTATGTGGGCATACTGGCGCACATGATCAATATGGATGTTGAAAAGATCAATGCGGCATTGACCTTCCACTTCAAGGGTAAACAAAAACCGATTGACATGAATATGAACGCTATCAAAGCCGGTGCAGAATGGGCAAAGACAAATCTCGAAAAGAAAGACCCCTTCTATCTCGAAGCAATGAATAAGACCGATGGATTGATCATGGCAGATGGAAACACTGCCGCCGCGATCGGCTCCATTTTTGGCGGCGTGCAATTTGCGGCATGGTATCCCATTACGCCCGCCTCTTCCCTCGCTGAAAGTTTGGTCGATTATCTGCCGATCCTACGCAAACAAGAAGACGGCAAGAAAAATTACGCTGTGATCCAAGCTGAAGATGAACTCGCCGCGCTGGGTATGACCATTGGCGCAGGTTGGTCTGGTTTACGCGCGATGACTTCCACATCCGGACCTGGTCTTTCATTAATGACCGAATTTGCGGGCTTGGCTTATTATGCAGAAACGCCTGTTGTGATTTGGGATGTACAACGCATTGGACCCAGCACTGGCTTACCCACTCGCACCTCCCAAGGCGATCTAAGTTTCACTTATCACATTGGTCACGGCGATTCGCATTCAGTTATTCTTTTGCCTGGCGATATTACGGAATGCTTTGATTTTGGCTGGCAATCTTTTGATATTGCCGAAAGAGTACAAACCCCCATCTTTGTCTTAAGTGATTTAGATATGGGCATGAATCAGTGGATGAGCAAGCCTTTTGAATATCCAGAAACACCGATGGATCGCGGCAAAGTATTATGGGAAAAAGACCTTGATGAACTTAAAGGTAACTGGGGACGTTATCTCGATAAGGACGGCGATGGCATTCCTTATCGCACCATCCCCGGCAACAAACATCCTGCCAGCGCATATTTCACACGCGGTACCGGTCACGATGAATATGCAAAATATACAGAAGATTCATCTGTGTACATTAAGAATATGGAACGCTTGAAAGAAAAGCATTACAACGCCAAACAATTTGTGCCCGCCCCTGTATTTCATTCGATGAAGGGCGCCACCATTGGCATCCTAGCCTTTGGTTCAACGGAAGCGGCGATTTTAGAAGCGCAGCATCAATTGGCAAATGAACACGGCATCAAGTCTGACTTTATGCGCGTACGTGCCATTCCTTTCACTGATGAAGTAGAAAAATTCTTGGCGAAGTATGACCAAATCTTTGTTGTTGAAATGAATCGCGACGGACAAATAGACATCATCCTTAAGGGTGAATATCCTCAGTATTCAATGAAGCTGAAGTCTGTGGCTTACCATGATGGTTTACCTGCCGCGGCTACTTGGGTGCGCGAAGGAATTTTGGCGAAGTATGTGAAGGCGAAATCGAAGGATGAAAGCGGAAAGATGAAGGCTGAAGTGAAGAAATCGGCTGGCAAGAAAAAGGTTGCGCCTAAGGCTTCAGCGAAGAAAACTTTGACGAAGGCAAAAGCAAGTTCAAAGGCGAAGGCGAAGCGGAAGTAAATCAATCATACAGGTTTCGATACGCCGCAAAGATCAAGAACGCGGCTACTCAACCCTCGACAAATTTCTTATCAGTAAATAAACAAAGGAGTATATAAAATGACAGAAGCACTCCCTATGGCTGGCGCGGCGGCAAACGTCAATCTGGCTGGTCTTTCAAAAAATGATTATCGCGGTGCGCCCAGCACTTTGTGCCAAGGGTGCGGACATAATTCGATCTCGAATCAAATTATTGCCGCTTTGTACGAAATGAATGTTGTGCCTGAAGATGTATTGAAATTCAGCGGCATTGGTTGTTCATCCAAGTCACCCGCTTACTTTTTGAATCGCACATTTGGATTCAATAGTTTGCACGGGCGTATGCCTTCCATTGCAACAGGCGCGTTGTTTGGAAATCATAAAATGAAGGGCATTTCTGTTTCAGGCGACGGCGATTCTGCCAGCATTGGCATGGGTCAGTTCAAACATATTATGCGCCGCAACGTGAACATGGTCTACATTATTGAAAACAATGGCGTATACGGATTAACCAAGGGTCAATTCTCTGCCACTGCAGAAAAAGGTCTCGAATTAAAAAAGCAAGGTTCCAATCCTTATATGCCTGTTGATATTTGTATGGAAGCCTTGATCTCCAACGCAACTTTCATTGCGCGTTCCTTTGCCGGCAACCCAAAACAAGTTAAGGAATTGCTCAAAGCCGCGATCGCGCATGACGGTATTGCGATTTTAGATATTATCAGCCCATGCGTGACCTTTAACGATCAAGCCACTGCGTATCATTCCTACGCATGGGGCAAGGAACATGAAATGCCTTTGCATGAAGTTTCATACGTTCCGCCGCGCAACGAAATTATGCTTGATCGTGATTTAGAAGCAGGTGAGTTGCGCGAAGTTGCCATGCACGACGGCTCCACCGTCATGTTGAAGAATATCGAAAAACACTACGATCCCACCAACCGCTTTGAAGCCATGCGCGCAATGGAAGAAGCAGGGCGCAATAACTGGCTGGTGACAGGTTTGTTATATGTGGATACTACTAAGCAAAACTTGACCACGCAATACAATCTGGTGGATACACCTCTCAACCGCCTCACACAAGCGGACCTAAGGCCTGATCGCTCAGCGATTGATAAAGTCAACGCTTTGATGTTTTAGCGCCCCACCCACCTCCCCAAATCCAAAAGCGGATTTGGGGAGGTGTTTTATTGAGAAACCTATGACAACTGATAATACAACCTCCGAAAAACTTGATTTCAAACGAGTCTTACCTGTACTAGTGATCGTGCTTGTAGACTTGATGGGACTTTCGATCATCATTCCGCTTTTGCCTTTATATGCGGCGCGCTTTGGCGCATCGGCAATTACGATTGGTATTTTGCAAGCCGCATACCCGTTCATGCAATTTTTGGGCGCGCCCATCTTAGGCAGGTTATCAGACCGCTTTGGACGTAAACCCATTCTTGTGATCAGCCAGATTGGCACATTGCTTGGCTTTATTATGCTTGGCTTTGCAAATACGCTTTGGTTGTTATTTCTCTCACGCATTATTGACGGACTCTCCGGCGCAAATATATCTACAGCGCAAGCCGCAATCGCAGACAGCACCACAGAAAAAACACGCACACAGGGATTGGGATTAATCGGTGCGGCATTTGGCATCGGTTTTGTGCTCGGTCCGATTATCGCGTTTATTGTGCTAACCGCAACAGGACAAAATTATCAAGCGGTGGCATTCACAGCCGCACTCTTTTCGTTGATTTCCATTTTGTTAACTTCATTTTTGTTCAAAGAGACTTATCAAGCAGTACCCAACCCCGAAAGTTCGCGCAAACGAAATCCATTTTCAATGGGCTCTTTAAAAGACGCATTCAACCGCCCCGCTGTTGGCTTTTTACTTATTTTGATGTTCTTCTATCAAATCGCTTTTGGCGGATATGAACAACTCTTTTCCTTATTCACGCTTACCCGCCTCGGCATGGATGCGCGCGATACATCGGGCTTATTTGTGCTGGCAGGATTATTCATCATCGTTGTGCAAGGCGGATTAATTGGCAGATGGTCAAAACAAAAAGGCGATCGCTGGCTGGTGTTGATGGGCATCGGCACGCTTGCCATCGGCTTAATAGGTACAGCGCTGACCCCTGCGATACCAATTCCTTGGTATGAAAAAGCAAAGGTGCTAGAAAGTCTGGCTGGTCAGGGTGAATTCCGCGTGGCAGTTCAAAGTATTAATATTCAACTTCCTGACGAATCCGCACGCGGCTGGTTTGGCATCATCTGGTTAGTGATCGCAAGCTTCCCCGCCGCATTAGGCGGAGGTGTACTTCATCCCGCCGTAAACAGCTTGATCACCAAAGCATCCGATAAAAACGAAGTCGGCGCCATGTTTGGCGCATCCTCAGCCATGTACAGCGCCGCAAACGCGCTTGCCCCGCTATTTTATGGAAGTCTGTTTCAATGGTTTGGCGGACCTGTGCCCTTTTTTGCAGGAGGCTTTATTCTTGCTGTGATGTGGTTTTTAGCGCCGAAGATTGTAAAAGATTAAAACTCATTGGTGACTGGCGTCATTAAAGTGCAGTAACCTTTTATAATAGAAGAAATGAAAAAGCTCGATAAAGAAATTTCCCTTGATTACATCCGAGCCTCAGGTCCCGGCGGACAAAATGTTAACAAAGTGTCCACAGCAGTGCAATTGCGCTTTGACGTGGCTCACTCTCCCTCGCTGATAGACGATGTAAAAACGCGCCTGCTCAAATTAGGAGGCAAGCGCGTAACAAGTGATGGCGTGCTTATTCTCGAAGCACATCAATACCGAACGCAGGAAAAAAACCGCGAAGATGCGCTTGAACGTTTTTATGAATTAGTGAAAAAAGCACACGAAAAACCCAAGGCGCGTTTTAAGACCAAGCCAAGCAGAGCATCCAAGGAAAAAAGAATAGAAGGCAAGAAAAAACGAGGGCAAGTAAAAAAAATGAGACGGAATTTTGCCGAGTAGATTTCCCTTGCGAAATCTACTCGAAACGGCTAAAATCTCGTTCCGTTATCCATCGCGCCTCAGCTGGAGGCGCATTTTTAACGCTTAAACCCAATGTAATGTGATGAAAATCGCTTGCAAAATCTTATTCTAGAGAGCGAAGGTAACGTGCAAAAAAACTGCATGTAAGAGGCGCTCAAGGAGAACCAATGGAAAAAATTGTAATAAAAGCCACCAAACGAGATCTGTCCGGACATCAGGTTAAATCCCTGCGCCGTGATGGACAATTGCCCGGCGTCATTTATGGCCGCCATACTGAACCGATCAATATTTCAATGGATGCCCGCAACGCATCCCTCGCGTTGGCAAAAGTTTCTTCATCCAGTCTTGTCACAATTGATGTGGAAGGTACACAGTATGCCACTCTCGTGCGCGAAAAACAGCGCAACTACATTAAGGGCACGATCATTCACGTTGACTTTTTAGCAGTATCGCTCAACGAAAAACTGCGCGCCAATGTACGTATTGAATTCAGCGGCGTTTCACCCGCAGTCAAAGATTTCAACGCCGTCATGGTACATGGTATTCAAAAATTGCATATTGAATGTTTGCCCGCTGATCTTCCTGAACGCATCACAGTAGATATTTCTGTAGTTGCACAGATTGGTCAAGGTATTCACGTCAGCGACATTCACGTTTCAGACAAAGTCCGCTTGCTGGACAACCCAGAAGAAATGATCGCAGTCGCCACCGCACCTAAGATCGATGAAACCACTGTAGCCGCAGTACCCGGGGCTCCCGTTGCCGCCGATGGCGCCGCACCAGAGCTTTCTGTAGATCGTGGCAAAAAAGAAGACGAAGCACCCGCCAAGAAAAAATAATTTCTACGCAATGCAAACTCCCCGCCGAATTTGGTGGGGAGTTTTTAATTTATAACTTAACACAAATACAGCTCACTCTCAACTCACATCAATCGCTTTTAAAAAATCCACCGTCATGCGCGCTGTTGCACCCCAAAGCAATTCCCCGTCAAAAGGATGATACACAATTACGTTTCGCTTCCCATCCACGCTCCGAAACTGCCAGCGATGATTCGGCTGACTCAACCACCCAAGCGGAATCGTAAACACCCGCGCCACCTCAGCATTTTCCACGCGAAAAACATAGGGCCACGGAATCACGCCCACCACCGGCGTCACCCGAAAATATGAAATCGTGATCATGTTTGCAAGTCTGCCCAAAATCTTTACATCCTCTGGACGAATCCCAATCTCTTCTTGTGCCTCACGCAAAGCAGTTTGCTCAGGCGTTACTTCATCATCATCGCATGCCCCGCCCGGAAAAGCCACCTGCCCCGCATGAGATTCGAGCTTATCGGTACGGCGCGTAAACAGTAAATGCCATTGCGCATCCTGCCACACCAAAGGCACAAGCACAGCCGCACACCTTAATTTTGTTTCAGTGGTCACATCCACATCCGCATATCCATCCGAAGATGCATTCGTGGATGGAAGTGCAAGCTTTATTTTTTGAGCAATAAGCTCTGCAGAAATATTCGTCATTTTTCAAAGTGTATCATTATTCAAGGCTATAATCAGCCATCATACCCTGCCCAGGAGAATTGCCAATGTCCACAGTCCATGAATCCAAACACCCGCTCATTAGCCACAAACTCTCAAAACTGCGTGATAAAAACACCGAGCCTAAAAAATTTCGGGAACTCGTGCGTGAAATTGCGGGACTGCTTGCTTACGAAGCAACCGCCGATCTAATCACCACTCCTGTTGAAGTTGAAACTCCCCTGCAAACAATGACCGCCCATCAACTTAAAGAAAAAGTTGGTCTCGTCCCAGTCTTACGCGCCGGGTTGGGCATGGTCGAAGGCTTTTGGGAGCTAATGCCCAGCGCCGAAGTTTGGCACATTGGTTTATATCGCGATGAACACACCCTAAAGCCTGTCGAATATTACAACAAACTCCCCATCGAACCGCGCGTCTCAGTCTGCATTATTCTTGATCCTATGCTTGCCACCGGCGGTTCTGCTACTGCCACTGCCGATGTACTAAAACGCTGGGGCGTTACAAAAATTAAATATGTTGGCTTGATCGCCGCACCCGAAGGCATCCAAGCCATGCAAACCGCGCATCCAGATATTGATATTTACCTCGCCGCAATCGATGCCCGCTTAAACGAACGCGCTTACATCATGCCCGGGCTTGGCGATGCCGGCGACCGTCAATTTGGAACTGGCTAAAATTGAAAAATAAACCATGATCACGCAAAAAGACCCAGAAAATAAAGAAGGCAGAATCTTAAATCAATTTATAGATTTCAAAGACAAACGCGTCCTTGAAATTGGATGCGGCGAAGGACGTCTCACTTGGAAATATGCCGCCGCTTCTTCTATAACAATTGGAGTTGATTCTGACCATACAGCCTTACGCGTCGCCCAAGCAGACATCCCGCACAACTTGCAACAAAATGTGCACTTCGGCGCGGCAAACGCAACCCACCTACCCTTCGCCAAAGAAACCTTTGACATTGCTATTTTAGCCTGGTCTTTATGATGTATCCCGCATACGGGCATGGTTCATGCTCTTGGCGAAATTCATAGAATACTAAAACCAAACGGGACATTAATTGACTTGCGTCCAATAGATGGCGACCTGCGCTCGATAGAGGTCGCTTCAATGGCGGGCTGTCAAATTGCAGGTAGATTGAACGGATTGCCTGGAGACATGGGCGACGACGAGGCGGCGTTCAAAGCAATGGATGAGGTTAAATCCCGAGGCTGGTTCATTTCAAAAAAAGAAGATTCATTTCCCTATTTTTATTATTGGGACACTCCGTCTGAGATGAAAGAAGTTTTAGATAAAGATTGGGATGGAGCAAACACGCTGGACATTGATGTGTATCAAAAAACAAGCTCCATTTGGGCATCTGCCAATGCAGACGCAAGGGTTAGAGTGCGCGTGACAATACAGATTGCACGCTGGGAAAAAGGATTATCACCAATATTCGTAAGGGAATAGAAATAATAGCTGGCGAGTCGCCATGCTATACTGCAACAATTATTTAAGAAAATGGAGTCTTACATGTTACCTTTTAATATTAGAGATGGTTTGCTAATCATTGCATATCTAGTTGGCGCAGGCATCGGAATTACAGTAATTACTCGTAACGAAAAAAAGATTGGCGGGTATGTGCTTGCGGGCTTCCTTTTTTTAATGATTGATCCAGTTACAGAATTGATTATATTTAATTTTCTAGCTACCAATTTTAGCGAGAGTATTGGATACGATGCACTCAACTGGGTGTACGCCTGCACCAGCACCCCTGCAGTTATATTGGGCATATCCGCATTGCTAGCGGCTATTTATTTTGCATTAAATCAAAACGAAAAAAAATCAAGTAATGAAATATTTTTTACAAAAGAAAATTAATTAAAGTTACGCAATAAAAAATGACGCCGCTAAAACGAATTCTAATCGCTCTTTTGGTAGGGGTATTGTCAATGATGGGATCTTATCGCATAAAGCCAGTGCTCAGCCGCGCTGATATTGGCTGGTCTTTTTTCGCTATTGCCGATATAGCTCAAAAAATAGACCCCTACTCCCTCATTGCAACGGGACCAGCCTCAATTCCAAATGTGGCATATCCACTGACCGCTGCAGTATTTGTTTTTCCATGGACATTGATCCCGTCAAATTTTGGCGCTTATATACTGTTTGGTCTCTCCACTGCACTGCTAACCTACGGATTATTGTATGATAATCAATATTGGCGGCTATTAACATTATTATCGCCCTCTTTTTTAATGAACATCGTTATGATTCAGTGGACACCGCTTTTGATGGCATCCATTTATTTCCCAATTCTTATAACTACTTTGCTGATCAAGCCATCCATGGCTCTCCCAGTATTATTAAAAGCTCGTTTGAATACTGTAAATATATTAACTTCTGTAGTAATTGTCGCCATATCTTTTTTAATTATGCCAGACTGGCTCCCCAAATGGATACGACAGTTGAACAATTATCAGGGGTTTATACCAATTACTATGTCTTTCGGCTTCATCTTTCTAGCATCTATATTTCTATTAAAACGCAACAAACAATCACAGATGTTTCTTAGCCTTGCTATTATGCCTCAGCATCGTTTTTATTATGATCAGCTATGGTTATGGACAATTCCTCAGTCTAAAAACCAAATGTTGGCGCTGACCATCGCATCTTGGATCGGATTTAAAATGGTTCTCTCTGCGCCAGCGAACGGCATGTTAAGCGCCCCACCTTATATTATGACATTTATATATCTGCCAGCTTTTTTTATTATCCTCTGGCAAGAGAATATCCCTCAAATATTTGCAAAGCAAACATTACACTTTTTCAAAGAGATATTTAATAGAATTTATCGAAAATAATCCACAGACACCGTACTCGCAGAATATTTCTCAAATTACACAGATTTGAAATTTACAAGATAAAAATCTGTGTAATCTGTGGATAAAAAAGGTTTTTTTACTATTAACGATAAAATCGCATATAAAAAATCCCGATGATTTTTATGTCATCGGGATTTTTTGTTACTATGCTTCGACCTTTATTCCAGCCGCGCGGAGTTCTTCTAACATGTCTTCGTCTACTCCATGTAGGCGCATCTCTAAGAGTTGATCCAAGGTCAGGTTCTCGCCATATTTTTTACGCATCTCACGGATAAAACGCGGGGTAACATGATGAAGGGTCATCTCGACCAGTTCGTCTACATCCAGCTTATCAAACCCCATTTCGCGTAATTCGGCAATAAATTTGGGGGTTACATTATGAATGCGCATTTCAACAATTTCGTCAATATCCACATCCTTTAAGCCCGCCTCTTTTATTTCTGCAAGATAACGAGGGGTTACTTTATGAATCCCGAGCTCAACAATTTCATCTATATCCAGATCATTCAAGCCAAAATCTTTGAGCGCTTTCAGAAACTCCGCTGAGATATCATGAATACTAAGTTCAACGATATCCTCCACATCAAAATCTTCAAAGCCCATTTCGCGCAATTGAGCAACAAACTGAGGCGAAACGTCGTGAATGCTCATTGCAACAAGGTCTTCAATCTCAAGGTCTTTTAAGCCCAGTTTGTGCAAGTCAGCAATAAATTCGGGTGAAACATCATGATTGCCGAGTTCCACCAGGTCATCCACGTCAAAATCTTTGAAGCCTAGCTTCTTTAACTCTGCTACATATTTTGGGGAGACATCATGATTGCTCAACTCAATTAAGTCTTCCACGTCCAAATTTTTTAAGCCATGAGCATGAAACTCGGCAATAAATTTAGCGGAAACATCATGCTGACTTAACTCGATCAACTCATCTACATCTAAATCTTTTAATCCAGCCTGTTGAAGCTCCCCAATATATTTTGCCGAAACATCGTTATTGCTTAACTCAATGATTTCATCGGCATCCAAATCTTTGAGACCTAATTCTTTTAATTCCGAAATAAACTTTGCGGAAACATTATTATTACGAAGCTCAGCAAGTTCTTCTACATCTAAGTTTGTAATGCCCATGTCGCGCAGTTCACGCACATAACGGGGGGTAATGTCATGAATACGCAGGTTGATCCACTCCCCCAAGCCGTCAGGCTCAATCCCTAAAGCGAGCATTTCCAAAACATACTCAGCGGTAATGTTATGAATTTGCATTTCCTGTAAATCGCTTAATGTGACGTGGTCGATATCTGCCTGGCGCAAGGCGGAGATCAGGTCTTTGGAAGAAAGAGAGGACGGAGGCAATGGCGCTTGAGGAGATAAAGGTGAAAGCGGAGTAATAGGCGCGAGAGGCGCTTCAGCCTCGGGGGAGGCTGAAGCGCTTTCTTCCTCTCCTGTATCTAGTGTACGAAAAAGCTCTTCTCCTTCTGCGGCTGTGATCTTGCCATCTGCGATCATATCTAAAATCATCAGGCGTTCTTTTTGTCCATTCATAATTTATTCTCCTTTAAGTTGTGCGAGCAGTTTGGTGGCTTCTTGCACTTTGATTTCACCGCGGCTTAATTGAGCTAGTATTTCCTGACGTTGAACAGAAAGGTCAGTCTCTTTCGGCGCTTCTTCAAAGCCCATTTCGGCGATGACTTCGTCAAGCTGACGGCGGATTGCCCAATAGGATTCACCTGTTTCGCGTTCCATTTCTTTTACATTGCCGCGGTTACGCACAAAAAATTCCAGAAATTGCAAACTATCTGGTGACAGGCGCGAAAATGGCGAAAGCTCGAACTTACCAACAACACCTGTGCCACATGAGGTGCAGGTAAGCTGGGTAACGGCGAGAGCAGATGAACAACTAGGGCAAGATTGAGGGATAAGTGGCATTTGGGTACTCCAATGTCGTTATGATAGCAAATATTTTTATATTTGTCAATAGTTTTGATAATAAATCAAATATTTTGGTTTTTAGTAAATTTATTTGAATTTTACTCAAGATATAAAGCTGGACTTGGCTACGCGCTAAAAAGAGGGGTTTTAACCGCCCAGTTGCTAAGACAGCGGAGAAAACCATAAAAACTCTGCGTCTCTGCGATAGTGATTTTTTATCCGTTGCTGATGGTAGATAAATTACTTGATAAACAAATTTAAACAAAAAGAACCCGCTATGATTTCTCATAACGAGTTCTTTAGGAGAGTGCCGAAGGAGGGAGTTGAACCCTCATAAGATTGCTCTCACTACGACCTGAACG
>VFJR01000140.1 GCA_009885945.1 Anaerolineaceae bacterium | reverse complement strand
TTTGGTCTGATCCCTGTGCGCGTAGAAACCTGGGGTATGTTTGCCTTTGTAAATTTAGATAACTCAGCGCCGCCTTTGCTTGATGTCTTGGGTAAAATTCCCCAAGAAACTGCCAGCTTAAATTTTAACGAGCTCCGCAAAGTAGAACGCCGCGATTATATTATCAACGCCAATTGGAAAATTTATATTGACAATTACCTCGAAGGCTATCATATCCCCATAGCGCACCCAGGTTTGTTCAAAGAAGTGGATTACGATAAATACCGTGTAGATACCTTTCGCTATTACTCATCCCAGTATGCGCCCATTCGCCCCATCCGCACAGAAGATTCTGCCGGGCGTATTTTCACTGAACTTAAAGGCGACGAGCAAGCGCATTACTATTGGATATTTCCCAATTTCATGGTGAATACCTACCCAGGCAATGTTCAAATTAATATCATCGTCCCGATTAGCCATGAAAAAACATTAACCATCTTTGAATGGTATTTTGCCGACCCCGGCACCCCCGCAGCATGGAATAACCTGCAGGACGGCATTGCCTTCAGTGATACCGTCCAAAAAGAAGATATCCAACTTTGCGAAGATGTTCAGCGCAATTTACAATCTGGCGTATATCAGCAGGGACGTTACTCCGTCAAACGTGAAAATGGAGTCCATCACTTTCATGGTTTGATGGGGGAGTTTTTTGGGAAAAAGTAATCAGGTAATTGGGTAAATAGGTAGTTATCTCAATGATAAAATATAGTCATAAAAGGAATTGAACATGACTCAATACACAATTAGAATCCGCGATTTGAAAGCGCATTTAAGTTCATATTTGGAAAAATTACAAAAGGGACATACCATTATTATCACTTCACATAGTAATCCCACGCGGGAAGAGTTAATGGATCGTGTTAAAGTTGTGCAAGAAGCAGGGTTGATTATTTGGAATGGCAAAAGACTTAAACCATCAAAGCCTGTAGTAATAAATAAAAGCGATAAACTTGCATCTGATCTTGTCATTGAAATGAATAACGTATCTTTATATTGAAGCGCTACAAAGCCTAAAAAATTAGGTAGCTAATTTTTTCCGTAACTCCTAGCTGTTACACCCAACCACCCAACTAAAATGAAACAACTCCTCCAACATATCAAAAACGGCAAGACCATCATCGAAGATGTCCCCATCCCAACTCCGCGCGATGGACAGGCTCTTGTTAAAGTATTCGCATCTCTCGTTTCTGCTGGTACCGAGCGCATGGTGGTTGAATTTGCCGAGAAAAGTTATCTTGGCAAAGCGCGTTCCCGCCCAGACCTCGTCAAGCAAGTTCTTGATAAGGCAAAGCGTGAAGGTCTTATGCCAACCATGCAAGCCGCCTTCAATCGTCTTGATCAACCCATGGCGCTAGGCTATTCATCTGCCGGCACGATCGTTGCGCTTGGCAAGAATATGCAAGATTTTAAAGTTGGTCAACGTGTGGCATGTGCAGGCGGGGGATATGCCACGCATGCTGAATACAATCTTGTGCCTCGCAATCTTTTAACTCCGCTCCCAAAAAATGTTGACTTTGAATCTGCCGCTTTTACCACCCTCGGCGCAATTGCGCTTCACGGTTTTCGTTTGGCAGAACCTCAGCTTGGTGAAAATGTTGCTGTCATTGGTTTAGGTCTTTTAGGATTATTGACGATTCAGCTTGCAGCTGCCGCAGGGTGCAATGTCCTAGGCGTTGACCTTGACCTCAAACGAATCAAACTCGCCTCTTCTCTTGGGCTGAAGGCTGTTACCCGCCCCCAAGCAGAATCAGCGTCTGCGGCATTCACAACCAACCGTGGCTTCGATGTGATCATCATTTGTGCTGACACATCCTCTAATGACCCCGTTGAACTTGCGGGTATTATCGCAAGAGACCGCGCGCGCGTCGTTGCAACAGGTGCAGTGGGATTAAGCATCCCAAGAAAAATATATTATGAAAAAGAAATCTCCTTTATCAACTCTCGTTCCTACGGTCCAGGTCGTTATGATTCTAATTACGAAGAAAATGGAATTGATTATCCAATTGGGTATATAAGATGGACAGAAGGCCGCAATTTTCAAGCCGTTGTGGATTTATTATCAAGTCGCAAGTTGAAGGTTGAAAGTCTTATCAGCCACCGCTTCTCAATTGAAGATGGCGTAAAGGCATATGAAGTTATTACGGGCAAGAAGAAAGAAGCCTTTCTTGGGGTGTTGTTAACTTATCCACAAGAAGGAAAGAGGAGAGAAGAAAGAAAAATTGTCTTTCCTCTTTCCTCTTTCAAGCCGTCAAGTGCTGTCAAACTTGGCGTCCTCGGTGCTGGTCTTTACGCCAACGCAACTCTCCTTCCTGTCATTAAAAATAACAAAGACTTTGAGCTCATTGGCATCGCGTCCTCAGGCGGACTTCATGCACAACACTCAGGTAAAAAATTTGGCTTTCAATACGCCACTTCCTCCGAAGATGAAATTATCAACGACCCAAAGATCAATACAGTCGCTATCTTAACCCGCCACGACTCACATGCTGATCTAGTTGTAAGAACATTGAAAGCTGGAAAGCATGTATTTGTTGAGAAACCACTTGCGATAAATAGTGATCAGTTATCAGTGATAAGTAAACAGTTAATGAAAACTGATAACTGTATATTGCTCACTGGCTTTAATCGCAGATTTTCTCCACTAGCCCAATCTCTTTCCTCTTTCCTCTTTCCTAGAACCGAACCTCTCCATGCCCATTACTGTATTAATGCAGGCTATATTCCCCTCAATCATTGGACGCAAGACCCTGCCATCGGCGGCGGACGTATCATCGGTGAAGTCTGTCACTTTATTGATGTGCTTACATTTCTTATTGGCTCGTCTCCCGTTTCTGTCATTGCACATGCCTTGCCAAATAATGGCAAATATCGCGAAGATAACCTTTCAATGACCTTTACTTTCCCTGATGGGTCAATTGGTGTGATAGATTATCTTGCCAATGGCGACAAATCATTTCCAAAAGAACGCCTTGAAATATTCTGTGGAGGCATGATCGCAGTATTAGATGATTATGTTTCATTGACCACTGTAAAAGACGGCAGGAAGCAAGTGGTCAGTAGGGCGCAGGATAAAGGCTGGAAGGATGAAATGGCATCTTTTGCAAAAGCAATTCAAGGTGAGAGCGAAGCGCCAATTCCTTATGATCAATTGCTCGGAGTAACTAAAGCCACGTTCGCGGTAATTGAGTCGTTGAGAAATAAACAGATTGTAAAAATCTAAAATAACAGATGAGTAGTGCGATTATAATGTCATATCTAAAATGAAAAATATTATTATTAAAATTCTTCAGTGGATATCTTGTGGTTAATTGGTTGAGTAAGAATCGTCAGGATGTTGCGCGTGTGGCGGGCACTGTTTTAGCGCTTATTTTGCTGGTTATGCTTTTGAAAGAGGAAAGCGGTGCAGAAGTCATTTCTGCTTTAAAAAGCGCTTCGCCTGTGTATATGATTGCCGCCATTTTTTCTATGCTGGTTTCGCGTTTATTTGTAGCAGGGCGTTGGTATGCATTATTGCGTTCGGCAGGGCTGGATATTTCGTACGGGCGAACTACTCGATTAACATTTAGCGGGCTATTTGCCTCTAATTTTTTACCGACCACAATTGGCGGGGATGTGGCGCGTTTGGCGGGCGCAATGCAATTTGGATATGATCGTGCTATTTGTCTCGCTTCGCTGATTGCCGATCGTTTGGTGGGCATGGCGGGCATGATCATTACATTACCCTTTGGGTTGATTCCTGTAATGTCTTTGGGTAAAGGCGTGGCACAATTTTCTTTTGCTGGTTTGTTCTTTAACAAAGGTGTTAATTTTATAAAGCGCACTCTCGATTCTATTAAATTATGGCTGAATAATCCCCTTGGGTTATTCTGGTCGCTTGTTTCTACATTTGGCAACATGGCGTTTATTTTTATATCCATTTATCTTTTGATTTTAGGGTTTGGGGCGCATGTTCCATATGGCTTGATCGCAGGTTTGTACAGTCTCACTTATTTTGTAACTTTGATGCCGTTTTCAATTAATGGGTTTGGAGTGCAAGAACTTTCGATCACATTTTTATTTTCACATTTTGGTGGTTTGGATCATTCCCAAAGCTTGACCATTGCAGTTTTGATTCGTCTTTTATTTATTATTACAAGTTTGCCGGGGGCATTATTTTTACCCGCTATTCTCGCCGAAATGAATGTAGATAAAACAAATTTGTAGGGTTTTATGTTGAATACGATTTCATCAAAAACGTTTTTGAAAATTTTTATAACGACTACTGTTTTGATGAGCCTGTTTGCTTTTGAACAAACTGCCCAGAGAATAACAGAGCTAGGAATTGTCCTTTGGAGTTCACGCTGGTCTTTTCTGCTAGGTATATTTGCGCTTAATGTGCTTGGCGGCTTGCTGTTGTTACGGCAAATATCCCTTGAAAATGCGCCAAAATGGTTAGAGAAATTTGAATTTACAAATATAAATAGGAGGCTTGGTTTTTTCCTCTTATTAGTGGGACCTCCTCTTTTTTGGATTTTTCGGTTTTATATTTTTCGGGGTATTCTTCCTCAACTTGCGCCTATCTTTTGGGTTTTTCTGTGGGCAAGTATCCTTCAGGCTGTTGGGTTAAGACTCATTCGCGGATATACATTGCATTTCGCTTTTGTTCTCATTATTTTGATCCACGGTTTATTTTTTCATGTATGGGCAAGTTTTACAGCCGTTTCTGAATACCCATTTTCAATTGGATACTCAGAAGCAAGCCGCCATTATTACGCATCTCTTTTTGATGCAAAAAATTTGTACGGCTTGCACTTGCCATTTCCGTTTTTACATCCAAGCCGTTATATGTTGTTGTCGCTTCCTTTTCTTATAAGTGAAGTACCTTTTTGGTTTCACCGTTTATGGCAATCTGTTTTGTGGATTAGCTTAACTGCAGTATCATCCTTTTTATTGATCCAACGGTGGTCTTTTAAAGGGTGGGTCAAATTCTTTTTGTTTGCGTGGGTATACTTATATTTTTTGCAGGGTGCAGTGTACTATCATTTGCAAGTATGCGTTATTTTAATCCTTGCGGGGGTTTCAACGCGAAATTTGCAGCTCTCTTTGATTTTTGTTGTACTAGCTTCCGTGTGGGCTGGCATAAGCCGTGTCAATTGGTTTCCTGTGCCTGCCATGCTGGCGATTGCTATCTATCTTCTTGAGACCCCATTAAAAGATAAAGGCTGGCGATATTGGTTATTCCCATTTTTTTGCGGACTTAGCGGTATAGGTTCGGCGGTTGGTGCGCAATTCCTTTACATCAATATTTCGGGCAATGCAGATGTAAGCGCATTTGGCTCAAGTTTTAATTCTGATTTGTTATGGGATCGTTTGCTGCCAAATGAAAATTTCATTGGTATTTTGTTGGCTATCGCGCTTGTCTCTTCTCCTTTGGTTTTTTCATTACTTCGCATGGTGCAAGGCAAAACAAATAAGATTCATTTGCTGCGTTGGGTAGCGTTGTTATTCATGCTGAGTATTCTTTTCTTAGGCGGCTTAGTTGTCAGTGTGAAAATAGGCGGTGGCGGCGACTTGCATAATATGGATGCTTTTATGGTCTTGTTAATATTAATCGTAACTTCATTTTTCGCAGAACAGGTAATTGACGAGCATGGAAAAACGCCATCATGGGGCAGACCCAGCTCGAGTGTAATCGCTGCCGCGTTGTTAATCCCGTTGGGATTTGCGATTCCACGAGTCGGGTCTTTTTATCAATATAATGAAACTGCCGCACAAAAAGATATTCAAACTTTACAAAACTACGCTGAAGAAGCGCTTCAAAACAACGGGCAGGTTTTATTTGTCACCGAGCGGCAGTTGTTTACATTTGACGAGCTGAAGGGCATCCCCTTAATCCCAGAGTATGAACAAATAGAATTAATGGAAATGGCAATGTCGGGCAACCGCGCTTATTTAGAAAGTTTCTATGCCGATCTTACAAGTCATCGGTTTGCTATTATTATTACTGAGTCTCAAAAATATACATTACGCACAAAAGGCAGATTTGTAGAGGAAGATAATGCTTGGGTGCAATATGTAGGCGCGCCCTTGCTTTGTGCTTATAAGCCTATTACTTCTCTAACTACTACAAATATCCAAATTTTTATTCCACGCCCAAGTTCTCCTAATTGTAAAAATCCGTTCGAGAAGTAGGAATGCGTGATGATTGCCTTTTCTTTGGTAACCATTGCGCCTGAATCGCCCGCCGATTACAATCTCTCTTATGGATATTAAAAAATATAACGAAGCTTTGGACTATCTTTATTCATTTGTAGATTACAGCTTAAAGCACTCCTCCGAACTTGCCAAAGCCGATTTTAACCTTGGGCGCATGTTTGAATTGATGGCGTTGCTCGGTAATCCCCAAGATAAATATCCGATCATTCACGTTGCTGGCACAAAAGGAAAAGGCTCCAGCTCTGCCTTGTGTGCGGCGGGGTTGCAAGCGGCAGGATATAAAGTGGGCTTATATACCTCTCCGCACCTAGAAGATTTTGTTGAACGTATTCGTATTAATGGCATATCTATTACGCACGAACAGTTTGTGGGCTTGATAACTCAGATCAAACATCATGTTGCGAAAATTGATAAATTAACAACGTTTGAAATTACCACTGCTTTAGGGCTGCTTGCATTTGCAGAAAACAATGTAAACGCTGCAGTGATTGAAGTAGGTTTAGGTGGGCGGTTAGATGCAACCAATGTCGTTATGCCAAAAGTATCTGTGATTACCTCGTTATCATATGACCACACCGCTGTGCTGGGAAATACACTTACATTGATTGCTGGAGAAAAAGCAGGGATTATCAAAGAAGGTGTTCCTGTTGTTTCTGCGCCGCAAAATGAGGAAGCCCTCGAAGTTATTGAGCGTGTAGCCAGCCTAATGGGTTCACGCTTATTTTTAGTAGGTCGCGACATCAAATTTGAATTTATAGAGTCATCTTTGACTGGGCAATCCTTCAACCTTAAGTCTGCAATCTTTCAACGTGCCAACTTGCCAACCTTCAACATTCCCTTGCTTGGTTCATATCAAATTGAAAATGCCGCAACAGCCTATGCCGCTCTCAAAGCTAGTGGAATTTCAATAACAGATGAACAAATCCAGCGGGGATTTTCACAAGTAAAGTGGCCCGCGCGCTTCGAAATAGCCCGCCTCACCCCTGCGCTGATATTTGATTCTGCTCACAATCAGGATTCTTTCCTGAAGCTGCGCGAAACACTTGAAACCTATTTTCCAGACAAGTTGGTGTACCTCATTTTTGGCGCATCGGAGGATAAGAATATCCCCGGCATGTTTGCTGAGATAAAGCCAAAAATAAAGCGCCTTATTATCACCCGTGCTGATCATCCACGGGCACTGGATGTGGATAAAATTCAGGGGTTGGCGGATCAGGCTGGGCTGGAGGGTGAGGCGGTGGTTCCTGTTAAGGCGGCATTGGCGCATGCGCTGGAGTTATCTGCAAGAGACGGCTGCGTTGTAATATCCGCTGGCAGTATGTTCGTTACTGCTGAGGCAATGAGTGCGTGGCGAAATATGGGCATGGAATAGAATTTATTCTGTAAGTAACCTGCAAAGTCAAAAATGAATTAATTAAGTCATAATTGCGGTAGAGATAAAATATGAATGCGAAAATATTAATTATTGATGACGACCCTGCAATTACTGACCTGCTCAGCATGTTGCTCAAAATGCACAACTTTGATGTTCTTACTGCCAATACAGGCGGCGAAGGAATTGAATTGGTTCGGGCGCACTCTCCTAACGTTTTAATTTTGGATTTGATGATGCCAGATCAAAATGGGTGGGAAGTTAGCGCGGCAGTTCGCCAATTTAGCAATATTCCTATACTGATTTTATCTGCGATTAACGACCCAAATATGGTTGCAAGCGTGTTAGATGCGGGCGCAGATGATTTTCTGGTAAAGCCAGTGCCAAGCGGTACCTTGATTGCGCACCTCAAGAAGTTGATGCGTCGCTCTGATATACCCCAAAAAAATATAGTATCTGCCATTACTGAAGTTCAATCTGTCTCCTCCTAGACTTGAAAGTGATTAAATAACATAACCCCCCGCGCAATTTACGCGGGGGGTTATGTTTACCAAGACGATTGAAGAATTATTACTCAGCATTTTCACCCACAAAAGGATTTTCAATTCGTTCCTCACCTACGGTCGTGGAAGGTCCATGTCCTGAAAGTAAAACCGTTTCATCGGGTAAGGTAAATATCTGCTCGTAAATACTTTTTTTTAAAGTTTCAAAATCGCCTCCGGGGAAATCTGTGCGTCCCACTGAGCCTGCAAAAATAACATCCCCGCAAAAACAAATATTTTGTTTTTGCACATACAATACACAATGACCTTTGGTGTGCCCGGGTGTAAAGCGCACTTCAAATTCAACCGAGCCTAGGTGTAATATTTGACCTTGATAAAAATCGATCGTAGGTTCGGGACCGGGGTCAATATCAAACCCAAAAGTAGAGCCGCCCCCGCCTGCGCGCCATAAAACATGATCTTGCGGGTGAAGGGCTACCAGCGGAAGAGGGTTTAGGGCGTCTGCAATTGCCGCGGCGCCGCCAATGTGATCAAAGTGAGCGTGGGTATACCATAAGTGTCCGATTCTCCAGCCGCGCTCCTGAGCTGTTTTTAAAATTAAATGCCCGTCCCAGGCGGGGTCTATTACAACGGCTTCTTTTGAATCAGAATCTGCAACTAGATATGCATTGGTTTGTACGGGACCAAGAGTAAAGGAAACAATTTCAAGCATGGCTGACCTTTCTTTTAAAATAGATAAGGCTGACAATAATTGAAATAATAATTAATCCAATTGCAATTGGATAAACAGAATATGGGTCAAGCTCGTATAGAAAACCAGCTAATGGGGGAGTAAAAATAAAGATAAAAGAATTTACTGTTTCAATTGCGCCGTATGTCAAGCCCATTTGAGATTCATGTACCAATTCACGCGCTTGTGACAAAATAGAAGGGCGCGCGCCACGGAAACCGCCCAGTAAAAAATAGCCAAGCATTAAGATTGGCAAGCCTGTACTTTGCCATACGCACAAGGCGAAAAAAATTACAAAGATTTGGGCAATAATAAAACCGTGATTTGGTTTAGCGCGGCTAATGGCAAGTACCAACAGCATATTGCCCAGCGCTCCCACAGAGAATATTCTGCCTGTGTCTGTCAAAGACAAATGGCGAACACCATTTAAAAAATTTGGAGTGAGGGGTTGGGCGAGATACATGGCGAACACCGCAAATCCTGCGACACTTAAAAATGACACAAGCCCTTTGTTCTTCCATATGCTCACGGGAGGGAAGGCGGGATCATGTTTATCAATGGGCTGGCTTTGCAGAAGCATCACGAATATAGTTGAAATTACAAACGCAATGGTTGCTGTCAGGTAGGTTGTGCGCATGCCATAACGATCTCCGATCCAGCCGCTGGCAAGGGGTCCAAGCACCATGCCCAAGTTGAACATCGCAGAGTTTAATGCCAGCGCGGTTGATACTGACCATTTGCCCCGCCCGGCTGTCACATAACTACTTAATGGTGATGATATGAAGGCTGTTAAACCATATAAAAATATGCCTGCTAAATAAATAGACAAGGTGGTCGTAAGCCACATAATTAACGTGGCTAAAAATCCCATGGCTGATGCCGCGATCAATAAAGGCAATCTGCCAACTCGGTCTGCAAGGTGTCCGCTGGGAATGTGCGTGATCATCATAAAAAATCCAAAAGCTCCCAACATCACCCCGATCATTTGCTCGCTTAAAAAGAATTGGGTTTCTAGATAAATAGGTACAAAATTAAAAAACATCCCCTCGCCAATGCCCCAGAAAAATAAAACAATAGCAACAAACATTAAGTTTCTATTCAAGTTCCCTCACAGTTATTTTTTGATTTTCAATACTGCGAATAAAATTCAGCGCAGATTCAAATACTTGATTTTGAGCAGCATCACGCGTAACAACGTGGCTTGATTCTGTTATATAAATCTTTGTCTTATCTGAAGCGTTTATCAGCCCCGCATAAATTTGCTCCATGTTTTCAGGCAGAACATAATTGTCATCATGGGAGTGCATTAATAATACTGGTACATGTACAGACTGCAGTTGAGCTTGCATTTCATTCAAAAGTAATTTTAGCTCTGCTACCGCAAGAATAGGATTTTGAGGATATGAAAAATGATCCACGTAAGCGGCTTTATCACGCCAGCTGTTCCCTGGGATTCCGCCTGCTTTTTTAGAGAAACGCACAAACCTTCCGTAAAGACGCAGTAACCATATTGGATAATCTGTTGGCAATTGATGCGGAGTTGCCATTGCAATCACTCCGCTGACGTCCAAGCGCGTGGACATCAACAAAGCTAATGCGCCGCCCATTGATAGTCCAATTAAATAGATTCGGTCGGTGATGCCTGAGAGTTGATGAAATCCGTCTTCAACAGAAGCAGTCCAGTCGTTCCAGCGTGAACGAAGCATATCTTCAGGTTCAGTTGCATGTCCGTGGAGTCGAATTCCTAAACAGCTATAGCCTCGCTGATTAAGATATTCTCCCATCCCGCGCATTTCTTTGGGCGAGCCAGTAAATCCATGAATCAGCAGACAACCAATTCGGCTGCCTGGGAGTAAAAATGGCTCAGTTGATGGATTGATTTGCGACATGATGGAATAAAATTGTTATGATACTTCTAAACAGATTATATCCGAATTGTCCAAGCCGTTTTCTTTATGAGGTTTGCTGAAAGTCGAGGCGTATTGTTCTGGATCCCTAAAAAGAAATATTAATATCTAATTGCAGTTTCGAGTCTTACCTTTGAAATAACTCGTATCTCAGGTAAACTAGCATGATTGAGAGGCTTCATTAATGATTAACTGGCAGGAACTTACGAACGACAAATTTGTTGAGCAACTTCAAGTTGCATACGCGAGAACCTATGGAGATATTGACACCAACTGGGAGCGAATCGTTGTTTGGTGCGGCAGGTTGGTGCTGGATAATATTGCCAATTCAGATGCGCTCTATCATGATGTTGCCCACACCATTATGGTTTCTCTTGCAGGCCAATCAATTATTGAAGGCAAGCATCTGCGTGAAGGTGGTATCAGCCCCAAAGATTGGACGCAATTTATGATCGCGGCTTTATGTCATGATATCGGATATGTTAAGGGAGTTTGCAAGAATGACACAAAAGATATGTTTGCAACAGGGATCGGTGATGAAAGAGTTTACATATCGCCAGAAGGCACCGACGTTGCGTTAACGCCTTATCATGTGGATCGTAGTAAACTTTTTGTAAAGGAACGTTTTGGCAGTGGGTTATTAGATAAAAACTATCCAATTGACGCTGATTTAATTGCATCTTATATAGAAATGACGCGCTTCCCAGCTCCAGAAGCCGAATTTTATAAGGACACAAAGAGCTTAAGCGGTTTAACGCGCGCCGCAGATTTTATAGGGCAGCTTGGCGATCCAGATTACTTTAGAAAAATCCCAGCACTCTATTATGAATTTCAAGAAATTGGCATGAACGAAAAACTCGGCTACAAATCCCCAAATGATCTTAGAAGCGTATACGCTGGCTTTTACTGGAATAAAGTGAACCTCTATATTCAGGATGCACTGGAATATCTAAAACTTACAGAAGATGGCAAGCAATGGATTGCTAATATGCATTCACATGTCTTTGATGCAGAACACCGTAATTATTAACGCAGTAGAATGAATAAGTTTGCTAATTACTTTACTTTTGCCCAAGCAGGTTTGGAAGATAAAACCTGCTTGTAAATAGGACAGCTCTTCTCATGTGCTCCTGATAAATAACCGGTGGACATAAGGAATTCGTTCACAATTTCTCCGCCTGTAAATACGAAAGTTTTCTTAAAAAGCTTTACCCACTCATCCTTAGGCAGCGGGTGATGATGGTCAAGCCAGTTTTTGAAGGAACCATATTCATTTTTTAATTCTAAAATTCTTTGCGCATTCACAATCGCAGCATTCACTTTCAAGCGATTTCTAATAATTCCTGCATCTGCAAGCAAGCGAGCGCGGTCTTTTTCTTTGTAGATGGCAATTTCCTCTATATTAAATTCATCGTATGCACGCCGAAAATTTTCAGCTTTTTTTAATATAGTGATCCAGGAAAGCCCCGCTTGATTAATTTCTAAAATAAGCCTTTCAAAAAGCTCGTTATCGCTCTCTATGGGAAATCCGTATTGGGTATCATGATAGTTTTTATTAAAGATCTCATCTTGGTGAGAATTGCAGTATTCACAATAAGTAGCCATACTGATATTTTACTAGCTCTATTGAAATAATGCGGTTCAAAATTCTAGTTAATCCAAATAATACAATAAGCATCCTGTGTAAGTAAAACCAATCTAGCCACAGCATCCTCAGAGTTCTCTGAGACAGGCTTTTAAAGCTCAAATTTCTGTAGGGTATAATTATTGTGGAGGCTTGTGTGGAAAACCTTAAAGTTCAGGATGCAGATGGACAAACTGCTCCTATTGACGAAAAAAATAACGACGATATTAATTGGAAACAATTTTTACGTGATTTAGTTGAGACTCTGTTATTAGCTATTGTTTTGTATGTTGGAATTAATGCGCTGTCTGCCAGAGTGCGCGTAGACGGTATGAGTATGCAGCCTACTCTTGAAAATGGAGAGTTTATTCTCATAAATCGCATTCCGTATAAATTCTGGGACATTGAGCGCGGCGATATAATTGTGTTTCACCACCCAGTAGATCAAACTCAGGAACTTATTAAGCGCGTCATCGGATTACCGGGCGACATAATTATTATTAAAGATAAACAAGTTCTACTTAATGGGATTGCCCTTCAAGAGCAATATATTGCAGCATCTCCAGTATATGATGGGCAATGGCTTGTTCCCAATCGAAGCGTGTTTGTTTTAGGCGATAACAGAAATGATTCATCCGATTCCCATTCTTGGGGCATGCTGCCAATGGAAAATATAGTAGGCAAAGCGGTTCTTATTTATTGGCCGCCGCCTCAATGGGCTGTTATTCATCATATTGAGTTATTAAGTGTAGATTAAAATGAATGAAATTGAAAAAGAGATACCCCAACCCTACCCATGTAACGAATGTCCAGCAGGCATGATGCATCCGCGCATGTTAGCATATTTCACATGGCTAGGGAATGAGTTGATCACTGTACCAGATTTTCCAGCTTGGGTATGCGATGTTTGCGGAAAGCGCGAGTATGACGATCAAGCAGTCTCCTGGTTGAATATGCTCTTGAATCCGAACGCTGGCAAGCCTACGCACTCAAATCGAAAAGCGCATCAACTTCGCCCTCGAAGCGGATCCATCCGCCCCGCATCAGAATCTTAACTGAGGATTTTCAATTATGTCTATGGATGTTTCTCCCCGCACATATCGCTTTCTTCCTGCAGATATCCTCATGTCAGGCTATCGCATTGTAGGTAAAGTAATGGTCATCAATACCGGTGTCATGGGTATGATTAACGACCCGAATAATTCAGGCATTGAAATTCATGACGGCAGGCTGGCGCGTTTGCATATGCCTACTAAACTAGTAGATCACTTTGAACTGGTTCGCATGATGAAAAATAATATACAAGCCATCTGTATGTCGCGGCGCGAAGACCTTGGTCCACAGGCTTTGGTCCGTGGAGGGTATTCTCATGTTGTTGAATATGCGGTACGTGTCGCCACGCCTATGTTCGAAATTGAAGGCACTATGGAATTGCCTGGTCGTTTTGAGTTTACGTCTATTATGACTGAAGGAACAAAAGAATTCTTGCCGATATTCAACGCGACCCTCACTGGCATTCTTTTACCTAATCTGCGAGTCGACAGCCCCGGCATGCTTGTCAACCGCCGCAAAGTAGATTTTATGGCATTGATCAATCAAAGAGTAAAGCCTGAAAGTTAAAAGTTAATCAAAAAATTGCTTGACGTTGGTACAAGTGGATGATAAAATCCGCCCGCTTTCAAAAAGGCTTGCCCCCATCGTCTAGTGGCCCAGGACGCATCCCTTTCAAGGATAAAACCGGGATTCGAATTCCCGTGGGGGCACCTCTCTATAGGCAAACATTTAAGATCCCCTTTACCTACGAAAAGACCCGCTCCAAATGAGCGGGTCTTTTCGTTATTAATCAAACTCACACCCAACCCGCGATATTTTCAAATTTTTTGCTGTTGCAGTCGTCGTAATCACCTGAACCACAAACCCCAAATCCGTTGCCCCTGCTGGCAAATTTGCGCTCAACGCAATTTCAACGCCCCCATTAATTGAAAAATAT
>VFJR01000188.1 GCA_009885945.1 Anaerolineaceae bacterium | reverse complement strand
GCGAGCAATCAGCAACGACGGGTCTGCCGCACCATCTCACGCAAACTCCCTTGCCGTATCTTATCCGCACTTCGCAGGGCTCGCCTGATTTCAACGAGAAGCACCACGCTTATTGCGGGCTGCTTTCGTCCATGCATACGTATGGATTATTTAATGGCCGTTATGGGCTCTCGGATTTTATTTTTATCGACAAGATCACAGCCGAACATAAAGCCGCCGCGGATGAAATGCTTGCCAATGAACTGACCCGCCAAGCCCGCCTCAAAGCGGACCTGGGAACTGATTCTGTTTCTTCAGCTTGGATCGAAGAGAAGACATTGTTCAACAACTATAAGCTCTTGCAATTTTTCGATACGCTTTCACTTTATTTTCATACGACACACACCGAAGCCCGTAAGGAAGCTAAGTTTTTAAATGTCCCAGATGGCAAAGGCTCAAATGAAACATTGACCATCTCTCCGATTAAGAATGAAGCGTATGCTTTGTCGCCGTGGTGTTTTGAATCTGATTCAGTTGAAGTTTTCGTAGAAGGACGATACATCACACCTCAACCGCAAGACACGGACTTCAAATCCATTTTTGATAACACGCCGAAAGAGAAACAAGTTTATCGATTAGTGCGTGGATAAAGCGGTCGGCGGTCAATGGTCTGTCGTCGCCTTTAATAAATACAACACATACACATGACAAAAACAAACTCCATCCAATTCAAGCAAGGCATAGGACGCTGGGCAGGCAATGCCGAAGTGTTCGATAGTCAGGGTTGTTTCCTTGGGAACGGCTCAGATTATCGCAACGTGCAGTCTTTGGACGGCGGCCGTGTTCGTATTGATGTTTCATTTGTCGGGCCGTTCAAGCACAGCGGACATTATTTCATCCAACAGGAAGATGACCATCGTTTATATGAAGGTCCCGCTAATATCGGTTATGCCGAAACTTTGAGTGAATCTCTTGTGGACGCGAACGCTTACTGGCCTGCGCTTGGATTAAGTCAACGTTTTTTCTTGATGATCGTGGATGGAAATTTGCAACTCTCGCTGGCTCAAATGTCACGCGGCGAGCACATGATGTATATTGTTGTTGGGCAGAATGATAAAGTCCCAGAAGATACTCCCGTTCCCCAGCCAACTGTAGTTAGCGGTACGCATTATGACTTGCACAATGATCCCACCTCAGGACGCGGCGAGATCTTGTTACATCGCCCTGGGCGTTGGTCAGGCGAATTATCCGCTTTGGATCATGAACGTAAACCGCTCGGAAAAAAACTTTACGAAGAAACAATCACGCCCATCAAAGAAAATATGATCGGGTTGAGAATTGAAGGCGGCGCTTTTGGACCTGGAGTCCGCAAGATGTCTTTGGTCACGAACCAATGGCAGGCTTGGGCCACAGACGACTCGGAAATTGTTGGCAGTTACAGCCTGAGCGGAGGCCGCGCCTTGAGCGGACAGTTCTATCATCGTGAAGCTCATCTGCGCTGTTGGCGGCGTGAAGTAGTTTGTTTGGATGGCACGCGTAAAGCAGTTGTTCAACACTGGTATCGCGGCGGACAAAGAGTCGGCTCGCAATTTGGTGTGATGGAGTTTGAAAAAGCGTGAGCACAGCTTCCTTTGTAGGTGACTGGCTGGTTAGCGAATACATTTACACCCCAGTGGGTGAGTTTGCGGGCGTGACCCGTCAACGCCGCAAATTGGAATCCCAGAGTGATGTGATTCGCGTAATCCAAATTTGTGAACCTGTGATAGTTGCTGAAGGAATTTCTGACCAAGCCAGATCTGTTGTTGAGATTATGAATAGCCGTGTGGGCGAATTCATTTTTGACTTGAAACTGGTTGGCAAAGCTCGTCATTATCTTGGCGAGGATGTCATCGGCGGCGGATTCTCGTGGCGAGATGGCGTGCTTACCGCGCGCGGATTATGGCCGCGTTTTGGCTATAACTTCACATCTTTTTCAATCTTACTGAATCCGAATCGTCAGGTCACTGGCGGAAAATACTTCCTCGCAAATCAGGAAGTTGCCACAATTGTTGGAGTAGCTGTCCCAGAAACCGAAGGCTATCCAGAAATGATTGACCGAAAAAATTCTGGTAAATATCATGGTGAAAGATTTTCAATTTCGCCCGATGGCGAATTACTTGAAACCACAACTTTGGAGTCAGACAGCTTGCTGTCTGACTTGCAGGAGCAAGCTCCTGCACTCAAAATGAAAGAAAAAGAGTATGGTCCATTGCTTGAAGTTGAAGCGGTAACTGCGCCTGGTGAAACAGTTTCTTTATTGGAAGTTAGAGATTACGCCACTGACACAATTGCTGGGCTGGCAAAATGGTTTCGAGATGAGAAGTTGAGCCATGTGCAGGTGTATATTTTGACGGCGGACGGTAGACCGCAGACCGCTAATAGCGGTCAACCGTCCACGGACGGTGGTCGGAGCGACTCATGATTCGCGCAATTTTCCAAGCCGCCAAGCTCCCGAATGCAAATGCGCCGTATGATACTTTGCACTTGAAGATCTATTATCCTGCCGTGCAAAGTAATAGTGATGCGGAGCGGATGAGCGGAGTAATCCCAGCGGACAAGTCCCACGCGCCCATGCCATTAGTTATCTTTTTCAATGGGATTAATGTTGGGATAGAAAGTTATCACTGGCTGGCGGTGAAACTTGCGGAAGTAAATATTGTCACAGTGATGTATACGCATGTAGCAGAGACTTTACCAAACGTAATCGGACTCACTCCCAGCATTGACCTTGCGCGCGTAAAGCCAGATACCTATGGAAGCGGCGCGACCTGCCCAGCGATTCAGCCGATTCTTGATTTGCTCAAGCAATTGAATGAAGATGATAAAAGTGCAATTTATCAGACTCTAGACCTCAATACTATTATTCTTGGTGGGCATTCTGCGGGCGGAACAGTGGCGTTGCAGAATGGTCAATTCTTTGAGCAGGTGAAAGCGATATTTTCTTATGCGGGTCACACGATGGCTTCGACCATGTTGGGTTTTGCGCCTGGTACAGTTTTGAATATTGGCAGCAAACCAACATTGCTCATGCGTGGTGATAGAGATGGCGTGATCGCCGCAAGCCGTGTCCGCTATGGGGCAGATGAGCAGTCTCCTGATCCAGTGGCGAAAACATTTGACGAAGCGATTCGGGCGTCGGGCAGGGAAGATGCGTATGACATTCTTTTGCAAGGCGCGAATCATTTTTCAGTCGCCCATCCATTGGATGAAACAACAGGCCGCTTCTTCCTTGACTTGGAAGTTGGCCGTGCAAATGAAGACATTCGAGAAGATATTGCTGATCTCGTTAGGTCGTTTATTGATAGGCATATTCGTGGGCAAAATTTAGACATTCAATCAAAACACGCAATTATTCGCAGAAAATAAAAAAGGAGAGAATCATGTTAAAGAATTTTTGGTGGCCGCTTGAGTTTTCACATATTGTCAAAGATAAACCGATGCGCGTGACTGCGTTGGAGCAGGAATTTGTTTTGTATCGTACGCCTGATGGTGCGGCGCACGTGATGAGCGATTTATGTGTTCATCGTGGCGGCGCGCTTTCTGACGGCTGGATGAGCGGCGATTGTATTGTGTGCCCGTATCATGGCTGGGAATATAAATCGGATGGTTCGTGCGTAAAAATTCCTGCCAATCAAAAAGATATGGCTGTGCCGAAGAAGGCGCGTGTCGATTCGTATCCGACGATCGAAAAATATGGATACATCTGGGCGTTCCTTGGCGACATTCCCGAATCAGAACGGCCTCCATTGCCTGAGCTTCCACATTTTGGAAATCCAGATTTCAAAGTAGTGCGCGGCACATTTGAATGGCCCGTTTATTATGAGCGGGCGCTTGAAAATAGTTTGGATGCCGCGCATGCGCCTTTCGTGCATGGCGGCGCGTTTGGTAATCGAGATGAGCCAGAGATTCCTGAATACGAAACAAAAATATTGCCTTACGGCGCAGATATGAATGTGACGCTCAAGCCGCAGAAAAAAAATATTCCTGGTTTGTGGAAATTTTTATATAAAAAACAAGAAGAGCCAAAAGGCGTCAATACCCGCGCCGCGTTTTGGATGCCGTGCGTTACTTTGCTTGAAGTAACTTTGCCAATGGGTTTGATGGTTTTATTTAATTTCCATTTGCCTGTTGATGAATATAAAACCATCACCAAGTGGACGCAACTGCGCACCTTCTTCAAAGGTGACTGGGCAGATAGTGATGCTGTAAAACGCGTCTTGAAAATTTTTAACCAAGATTTTCCAATTGTGGTTTCACAACGTCCCGAACTTTTGCCCTACGATATCGGCGCGGAACTTTCTGTGAAATCTGATGGCATTCAAATTGCTTATCGTAAAATGCGCCAAAAATATATTGATATGGGTTGGCAAATTGATATCCATCGAATCAAAGCCGAGTATGGTCGTCAACATTCGGTTGTAATTCCTTCGCCTGCTCGCAAGGAAGTTCCTGAGTTAGCGAATGCGTGGGTGTTAAAGGAAGTGCCGACAGTTAAAAAGTCTGATAATTAAACTTCTTTTTTCTTTCATCTTTCGTGATGATTGATAAAGAGGAAAGAAGAAAGATTGACAAATGGAGAATTCATGTCCTTACCCGAACAACTTTCACTTACAGCATTGGATAAGATAAAAAACCGCTTCGGACTCACCGAAACCGGGTCACCGTTTCTGACGCTGACCAGCCCGATGAGCCCCGCTCCCGTTGGCTCACTGCGTTTGTTTAGCGGCGAGAAAGTGCATAAATTGGTTTATATCGGATTGGTCGTCCCGCCAATTGGACTCGACTCGCACATGTTCTTTGCCTTCACCAAGCCAGGGAGTTATATCCCGCACTTCACATTGGACTCGGTCATGGCGGGTCCGCATTTTGCTTTTCACCTTGACTTAATTCCACGCGCAGACTTGGGTGCAAATCTCAAATACATGAATGCAGCTTTCGATGCTTTGACTCCCATATTCGATGAAGCCAAAAAAATCGAAGGTCTCACCGCCGCGCAACTCGGACCAAAGCAATACGCACTCATGTCCCCGTGGATGTTGGCGTACCGTGCTAGTGAATCTGCGTTCGAGCAGATCCAGAAACCAGTAAATGATTATCTCGAGCATTGGTTCAATCTCGTTGAAAACGATGTCCCTGCGGACGCAGTCCCTGCTGGGGATGAAAAGTTATTTGCAAATCGAGATCAATTGAATCGCAATGCTATATTTGATCCAAATGTGGATAAAGTGTGGGCGCAAGTGGAAAGACTCATTGGTGCAGAGACAGGTGCCAAGCTGCGTGAGATTTTGAAGAATCAGGAAGTGGAAAAGTAAATGGCGAAGACTGTTGTCATCACTGGTTCCACCCGCGGCATTGGGCTTGGTCTTGCCCGCGAATTCCTTAAGCTTGGATGTAATGTTATCGTTTGCGGTCGATCTCAGGTTGGAGTGAACAAAGCCGTTGAGAATTTGACTCAAGAGGCAGGCGGAGCGAATCTGCTTGGGGTGCGGTGCGATGTCTCGTCACTGGAACAGGTTCAGGCGTTGTGGGATGCGGGCGCGAAGCGCTTCGGTCGCATTCATATTTGGATCAACAATGCAGGCACGACAACCAATCCGCTGCCGTTTGGTCAATTGGGCAAGGATGAGATAGACGCAACTATTTCCACTAAATTGTTTGGTTCTTTATATTCGGCGCATGTTGCCATCAATGGCATGTTGAAGCAGGGCGGCGGTGACATTTACTTTACTGAAGGCATGGGCGGTAAAGGCGAGATACAGGTTGGCGTGAGCATGTTGGGCACGGGCAACGCGGCAGTGGTGTACTTTGTAAAGGCTTTGCGCAAAGAATATCCTGATGGCAAAGTCCGCTTTCATACTTTGCGCCCTGGGATTAATGTCACCGAGCACTTTTTGCACGGCGTGGAATATCTTGACGAAGCCCGCTGGGAGCGCAGTAAACGTGTGATTAATATTTTAGGCGATAAGCCTGAAACGACGACGCCCTGGCTTGCCGAGAAGATATTGAATAACAATAAAAAAGAAGGTCACATTGCGTGGCTGACTCCAATGAAGATCATGACAAGATTTATGTTCGCGTCATTTAATAAGCGAGATTTGTTCGCGGGATATGCACGACCACAAATAACCAAGCAATAAATTAATATGAGGAATTCATAAATGACAAGTCAACCTTCTAATTGGCAAAAAAGTATCGAAGGTGAATGGCACGGACTACCGTCCATTTTCGATGTCCACGGTAATCATAGTGGATACAACAAAGTGTATCGTTCGTCGGTGTTCAAAGACGGGCAGACCATGTATTACATGAACACAAAAATTCAAGAAGGCGCAAATGAGTTGCTGCCGCGCCTTGAGGTCTCTGATATTTTCGCCTTTGGCGTGAAGGACAGTGACCAGGACAGAATATACCTGGGACCTGACTTTATCGGCGCGGGTCATCCGTATGGGACTCTTGTTGACGCCCATTACTACTCCCCAGCTTGGACGGGCGACTTGCGCACCATGGTTCATATTCTGCCTGATGGTGAGACGCAGGTGTATTCATCGCTTATTTATGATGGACCCACGTTGTTTACAGTGTTCAATGGCATTTATAAAGTTGCCTTTGATTATCACGAGAATCCCGAAACCAAAGTGCGGATTGACGCGCACTGTGAAGGCGAGCGAGTTAATGGACGCAAGCCGCACATTCTTCCATCGAAAAAATCAGGCGTATGGGATGGCGAGATGATCGTTTATGGTGCCGATCAGCAACAGGTTGGTGTGAACAAAGTCCACGTGGACTACGAGCCGCTTGACCTGCTTCACGCGGAAATGACTGTTGAGATTTCTGGAGTAATCAATAAGAAATACGCCTTCAAGCGTTATCGAAATCACAGCAAGCATTATTTTGAAGGTCCTGATGTTTTTGGCAATAGCATGGGTTACGGACGCGCTTTGTACACGTCACAGCATTTTTATGGCGAGTCGCTCAAAATTAAGGGACGCGAATTCTTAATAGATGATAACTTCAACATGAGCGTTGTCTGGCAATTTATGAAATCAGATAAGTTGCACTATATGACGTTTGGTGTGCTGAATTGGAGCGAGAAATAAGGACCGCAATCTACCGTTGGATTAGGTATTGTACAAAATCATGAGCAGAGTAATTGTAATCACAGGTTCCACCAAAGGCATTGGTTATGGACTCGCTGAGGAATTTCTCAAGCGAGGGTGCAAGGTCGTTGTCAGCGGACGTAAGCAGGAAGCGCTTGATGAGGCGGTTAAGACTCTTGCCAAAGACCACGGCACGAATGTGGCTGGTTTTTTGTGTGACGTGACAAAGTTTGAAGATAATGAAAAACTTTTCACGCTGGCAAAAGGAAAATTTGGACGTGTGGATATCTGGATCAATAATGCGGGCATCAGTTTGCCGCGTTATATGTTATGGGAACAGCCTTATAAAAACGCAGATGAGATTGTCGCTGCAAATTTGATGGGCGTTATTTACGGCTCACAAGTGGCTGTCAAAGAGATGTTGGCGCAAGGCGGTGGACATGTTTTCAATATGGAAGGTCATGGCTCAAATGGACGTATCATTCCAGGTATGACCGTGTATGGTGCAACCAAAAGCGCGCTCACTTATTTTACAAAGAGCCTTGCTTCTGAAACGAAAGATACGCCAGTTAAAGTCTGCTTGCTGAGCCCAGGCATGGTGGATACCGACTTGCTCAAGGTAGATTACGCAGGCGCACCTGAAAAATTCGAATCTGCAAAAAGAATCCTTAATATTCTTGTGGACAAAGTTGAAACCGTTGCGCCGTATTTGGTGGAACGAATTCTTGCAGAGCCAAAGAATGGCGCAAAAATTGAATGGCTGACCACAAGCAAAGTCATGATTCGTTTCATGACTTCAAGCTTCATCAAAAGGAAGATTTACGAATAATGACCTTCGAACCCAATGATTTCAAACGCGCCATGGGACAGTTCGCTTCAGGCGTGACCGTTGTCACCACCAAGCATGGCGAGACTCCCATAGGCATTACCGCGAGCTCATTCACCAGTTTGAGCCTTGACCCGCCGCTGGTGATTGTCTCGCTCAATAAAAAACTATTCACACATAACGTCATTGCTGAAAGCGGATTTTTTGCGGTCAATGTTTTGTCTGCGCGGCAACTTGAATTGGGCATGCGTTTCGCAGGTATGAAGCCTGAGATCAAAGATCGTTTTGCGGGGCTTGATATTCATACAGCTGTCACGGGTAGTCCGTTATTGCCTGATTCGTTGGCGTGGGTGGATTGCACGGTTTGGGCAACCTATGATGGCGGCGATCACACCATCTTTGTCGGTGAGGTCAAAGATCTTTCTGTCTCAGATTCAGATATGCCCCTTCTTTATCACAACAGGCTTTGGCGTCGCAGCGAAGCGCTTGAAATCCCAACGGTGCCGATGGAAGTTAATTTAGTCGAAGTCGGCTTGCGGGATGGAATCCAGCGGGAGGAGAAATTCATCCCGACCGATATGAAAGTGGAATACGCTTCTCTCCTAGCCGACGCAGGGCTCAAACAAATTCAAGTTTCCTCCTTTGTGAATCCCAAGATCGTCCCGCAGATGGCAGACGCCGCGGAAGTGTTTGCGCGATTGCCGAAACGAGATGACGTGGCTTTTAGTGCGTTGGTCTTGAACTTGAAAGGCGTGGAGCGTGCCGCCGCGGCAGGTGTGAAATATTTGGAAATGGGCGTGCCTGCCAGTGAAACGCTCGCAAAGAAAAATGCAAACACCTCAATTGAAGAAGGCATGCAGGAAATGGAATTGATGGTGGCAAAAGCGCGCGAGCATGGAATGAAAGTCCGCGCAGGTGTGCAAGTTGCTTTTGGCTGTGCTTATGAAGGCAAGATCGAACAGGCAAAAGTAGTTTCAATGTCTCGTAGATTTTTGGCGATGGGCATTGATGAATTATCACTTTCCGATTCTGCTGGATTGGGTAACCCGCAATTGATTCGCCGAATCGTACAGGAAGTTTTACCGATGGCAGGTAGCATTCCCGTTGTGCTGCACTTACACGACACCCGCGGACAAGGACTTGCAAATCTACTCTCTGCCTTGAAATCTGGCATTACTACATTTGATACATCCTTCGGCGGTTTGGGCGGCTGTCCGTTCATTCAAACTGCAAAAGGAAATATTGCTACTGAAGATACCGCGAATATGCTGCACGAGATGGGTATCCAAACTGGCGTTGACCTGAAGAAGGTTGCTGAGTTATCTCGCAGAATGGAAGAATTTTTGGGCAAGGAATTGTCCGCGAAGATGCATAAGTTGAGTTAAATAAATACTCGGTGGTTGAGTAGGGCGGGCGTTTTTCCCGCCCGTATCGAAACCACACGTAAATGCAAAACTTTATATTAAATTGGTGGTTTCGATACGCCCCTCAAATAGCATTCGGGGCTACTCAACTACCAGAGTAAATAATAAATATGAAACAAACAATCTCTGAAAAGATCATCTCCAAGCATACTGGCAAGCCCGTGAAAGCGGGCGATATTGCCATTGTCCACGTGGATGGGGTCATGGCGACTGACGCCACGTCACCGTTTGCGATCAAAGCCTTTCGCGAAATGGGCGGAAAGAAATTATGGGATAGTAAAAAAGTCTCATTAATTATTGACCATGCTTCTCCCGCTCCAAATGAGACCGTTGCCAACCTGCACAAACTCATGCGTGACTTTTCCGCTGAAATGGGCTGCCGACTATATGATATCGGCGAAGGGATTTGTCACCAGTTGATGGTTGAAGACGCGCACGTCAAACCTGGCGATCTATTTCTTGGCGCAGACTCACATACTCCAACCTACGGCGCATTGAACGCTTTTGCGATTGGGGTTGGCTCAACCGATCTTGCCGCAACCATGTTGACAGGGAAAACATGGTTGAAAGTACCCAAGTCAATAAAACTTACGATCAATGGTGAGTTGAGAAAAGGTGTAACCGCCAAAGACTTGATTCTATTTTTGCTCAAAGAGCTTGGCGTCGAAGGTGCAAATTATCAAGCCGTGGAATTTACTGGCGAAACCATTCAACACATGACGCTCGCTAGCCGCATGGTGATTGCAAACATGAGTTCCGAAATGGGCGCAAAGACAGGTCTCGTTGACCCAACAGGACTTGAACTCTGGTATCCCTTCGAGCCAACTTTTGCAGACAAAGACGCGGAATATATCCGTGAGCTATCTTTCGATGTTTCAGCGTTACGCCCGCAAATTGCAAAGCCGCACTCCCCTGAAAATGTCGTGGCGATTGATGAACTGAAAGGCACAAAAATAAACTACGCCTTTATTGGTTCCTGCACCAATACGCGCCTTGAAGATTTACACGCCGCCGCGGATGTATTGAAAGGCAAGCAACTTTCCAATGGCGTACGCCTCATCATTGCGCCCGCCTCCAAAAGAGTTTTCAATGACGCCCTCAAAGACGGCACGATTGAAATTCTATCAAGCGCTGGCGCGACCTTTATCACCTCAGGCTGCGGACCATGCGTAGGTTCTCATCTCGGCGTCCCAGGCGATGGCGAAGTCGTCATTTCATCCACCAACCGAAATTTTCAAGGTCGCATGGGAAACCCCAAAGCGCTGGTGTATCTAGGTTCGCCTGCGGTAGTGGCTGCGTCCGCGCTGGCGGGTGAGATCGTGGAGCCAGAGTAAAAAGAAAGAGGAAAGAGGAAAGAAGAAAGAGCAACGAATCGATTTCTTTCATCTTTCTTCTTTCGTTAATTTGGAAAATAACATCATATGCACACAACAACTGCTCATGTTTATCCAATAGATAACATCGACACCGACCGTATCATCCCAGGCAAATACACCAAAACGCTGGATATGTCCGCGCTTGCCTCGCATGTGCTCGAAGATCTTGACCCTGACTTCGCAAAGAAAGTTCAAACAGGCGATATTCTTGTGGCTGGAAATAATTTCGGCTGCGGTTCTTCGCGCGAACAAGCACCGATCGCGATCAAAGCCGCGGGCATTTCAGTTGTCGTTGCAAAAACGTTTGCACGCATTTTTTATCGCAATGCCATCAATATCGGCTTGCCCGTTATCGAAGTGGAAAAACACAACATTCAATCTGGTGATTCGATTTCTATTGATCTTGAAAATGGAGTTGTCACAAATCACACACGCAATGAAACCTATCAAGCCACACGCATGCCCCAACAAATGATCGACATTCTCAACGCGGGCGGCTTGGTCAATTACCTTATTCAACACGGCGACTATGTTTAACTTCTTTCTTCTTTCACCCATCCACTTTCCACTTTCTATTCTCGCGGAAGTCTCTTCATGCTAAAAACCCTCTCCTCCCTCCGCGTCCTCGAGTTCAGCCACGCCGTGCTTGGACCTGCCTGCGGACTTGTCCTCGCTGATCTCGGTGCGGAGGTCATTCGCATTGAGCCGCTCGATGGCGACCCCACCCGCAAGCTCAAAGGTTTTGGTACGGGGTATTATCCATTTTTCAATCGCAACAAAAAAAGTTTGGCAATCGATATTAAATCAGAATCGGGTCGAAATATTATTTTCAAATTATTGGAATCGACAGATATCCTCATCGAAAATTTTGCGCCTGGGACAATGGATAGACTCGGTTTTGGATATGAAGCCCTCGCTTCTTTCTACCCGAAACTTGTTTACTGCTCACTGAAAGGATTCTTGCCTGGACCTTACTCTGCCCGACTCGCCCTCGACGAAGTTGTCCAAATGATGAGCGGACTCGCCTACATGACGGGTCCCGTTGGGCAGCCATTACGCGTAGGCGCTTCCGTCATTGACGTGATGGGCGGTACATACGGCGCAGTTGCTATCCTCGCCGCATTACGTGAACGTGATGTCACAGGCAAAGGTCAGGAAGTGAAATCTGCATTGTTTGAAACAGCCGCCTTTTTAATGGGACATCACATGGCATACGCGGCTGTGACTCAGCAGCCTGTCCCGCCCATGCCAGCCCGCGTCAGTGCCTGGGCGATTTATCGCACATTCAAAACATGCGATGATGAATTGGTTTTTATTGGCGTGACCAGTGATAAACAATGGGCGCGCTTTTGCGAATCTTTTGCACGCTCCGATTGGCTCGCGGATGAAAGACTCGCCACGAATAATGGTCGCATTGAACAACGGGATTGGTTTCTTCCGCAAGTGGCAGAGATGGTCGTGAAACACTCATTGAGTGATGTTCTCACTCGTTGTGAACAAGCAGATTTACCGTTCTCGCCAATTGCAAAACCTGAGCAATTATTTACCGATCCGCAGTTGGTCGCAGGCGGAAGTTTATTGGATACCACCTTGCCCGATGGCTCGCATACACAACTTCCACGCCTGCCCATTTTGCTTGGAGATCAAGGCACCACGCTGGAGTTGAATCCGCCCACTGTGGGGGAACACTCAAAGGAAGTGCTGGCAGGTATCGGCTTGGAAAATGAAGCGATTGAGATGTTGATCGAGAATGGGATTGTCTCGGCTGGATAAATGTTTGCGGACGGAGATTCCGTCTTCGATGTCTTCATCAAAAGAGGAGAGAATTTTATGTTCGATTTAGTTATCAAGAACGTGAGGCTTGCGCGACCTAATAAAACATCGGTGGATGTGATGGATGTTGCGATTCAAGATGGGAAGTTTGCGAAGATCGCGCCAAAGATTGACGACGCCGCAAAAGAAATTCACGATGGCAAAGGCATGATCGCATTCCCTGGTCTCGTGGATGGACACATGCACGTTGGGATTTATCAACCGCTTGGAGAAGACGCGATCACTGAAAGCAAAGCGGCAGCCATGGGCGGCGTGACATCTGCGTTGACCTATTTCCGCACAGGCGAATATTATTTGAATAAAGGCGGCGCGTACAAGGATTTATATCCAGAAGTATTGGAGATTTCAAAAGGCAAATATTGGGTGGACTACGCTTATCATCTCGCGCCAATTAACAAAGGTCATATTGATGAGATGCCCGCATTATTGGAGGAACATGGCGTTTCGTCATTCAAGATTTTCATGTTTTACGGCGGGCATGGCTTGCATGGCAAATCTGATCAACAACATAATTTCTTGAAGTTGGAAGATGGCGAGAAATATGATTTCGCGCACTTTGAATTTATCATGCGCAAATTAAATGAAATGATCGAAGCAAATCCAAAACAAGCCCCGTATTTGAGTTTGAGTCTACATTGCGAAGTGGCGGACATTTTGAATGCGTACACTTCGATGGTACAGGGCGAAGGAAAATTAAAAGGTTTGCACGCGTATAGTGCGGCACGTCCACCGCACAGCGAAGGGTTGGCTGTGTTCATTGCTTCATACCTCGCGCATGAGACCAATTGTGTAAATATTAATTTGCTTCATCTCACATCTCGCAAGGCGCTTGAAGCCGCATTGATGATGAGAGATTTATTCCCGCATATAAACTTTAGAAGAGAAGTAACGATTGGACATCTACTGCTTGATACCGATGAGCCGAATGGCGTCTTGGCGAAAGTCAACCCACCGATTCGTCCGCGGGCGGATGTGGAATTTTTATGGGAGAAGGTCTTGAGCGGCGATGTGGATTGGGTGGTCAGTGACCATGCCTGCTGTTCCACTGAAATGAAATACAACGCCGAACATCCCGATGATATTTGGATGGCAAAGTCTGGTTTCGGCGGCACAGAATACATGCTAAGCGGACTTCACAGCGAAGGCTCGAAGCGCGGACTGTCTCTGAATCGCATGGCTGAACTCGTTTCATGGAATCCTGCCCAGCGATTTGGGTTACTTTCAAAAGGTGACATCGCCGAAGGCTACGACGCGGATATTGTCTTGTTCGACCCGAATGAATCGTTTGTGGTGCGTGCTGCAGAGTCAGAATCTCAGCAGGGGTACACTCCATTTGAAGGTCACGAGTTGACGGGACGAGTTAAAGCAACTTTTGTGCGCGGCAATAAAGTTTTTGAAAATGGGAAGATTTTGGGCGAGGCAAAAGGTCAGTATCTTCGCCAACCCATGTAAAGACTCAACCACGAAGGAGATAAATGGTCACAAAGGAAAACCTTACGCTCTTAACCTTTGTGCTCCTTCGTGACACTTTGTGGTAAAAAAATTGATTAAAAGGATTTCATGAACAAACGCTTACTGAACGTCGGACTCATCGTCCTCATAGACATGCTCGGCTTCGCCATCATCATTCCGCTGTTAACATTTTACGCGGCTTCTTTTGGCGCAACGGAACTTCAAACAGGCTTATTGGTTTCATCCTACGCATTAATGCAAATGCTCAGTGCGCCAATTCTCGGGCGTCTGTCAGACCGTTATGGGCGCAGACCAGTATTTCTTGTTAGCATAGCGGGAACATTTCTTGGTTTATTAATTCTCGGCTTTGCCAATTCGCTGTGGATGTTATTCGCCAGCCGCCTGCTCTCTGGTTTAACCGCTGGAAATATTTCTGTGGCGCAGGCTTATATCGCAGATATTACCGATGAAAAGAATCGTGCGCGCGGTATGGGCATGTTCGGCGCGGCATTCGGTATTGGTTTTATTCTTGGTCCTGCCATGGGCGGCATGTTGAGTCAGTTCGGCTTTGCTGTGCCTGCGTTTGTAGCGGCGGCGCTGGCATTCATCAATTTGCTGACTGTCTTTTTCTGGCTTCCTGAGTCGCTTACGAAAGAGCGCCGTACCGAACTTACAACTCAAACAAAAGCGAATTTTTCCATTGGGGCATTGGTTGCCGCACTCAATCATCCCAAAGTCGGCTCGCTTTTGTGGGTGCGTTTCGGTTTTGCAATCGCATTCAATTCATTCCAGACGGTCTTCCCTCTTTACGTTCTCAATAAGTTCGGCTTGGGCGCACAACAAACGGGATATATTCTCGCCTATCTTGGCATTGTCCTGGTCATCATGCAAGGCGGACTCATCGGTCCGCTTTCGGCGCGCTTCAAAGAGTCGAATCTCATCGTCACGTTTCTTGGGTTTACCTTGGTCGGTATGATCGGCTGGGCAATTGTTCCGAACATTCCGCTTTTGCTGGTCGCCATGTTCCCAATGGCGGTGGGCGCGGGCTCTTTCAATGCGCTCATCAACTCTGCCATCAGCAAGGCAGTCACTCGTGATGAGGTCGGCGGCATGTTGGGCTTAGGCGCAGGTCTCGAAAGCGCGACACGTGTGGTCATGCCTGTGCTTGCCAGTTATCTGCTCGGCGCGTACGGACCCTCTACACCAGGCTATATGGGCTCGATCGTTATGGCGATTGTTGTTGTGTATGCGTATGTAAATTTGATTGTAAAAAATAACTCGGTGGTTGAGTAGACGGCGATGTTCTTCCGCCGTCGTATCGAAACCAGCGAAGTAAAGATGAAAAGGAAAAAAACAATGACAAAACTCACCGCCGAATTTCTCTTTGATGATTTGACCCCCGCCGAGCGGACTCGCGCCGAACGTGTCGAATCGATTCTCTCCGAATTGCGGGCTCACGCCGAAGAAGCTGATACAAGCGGACGATTCTATATTCCGCATCGTGAGACTTTAGCCAACGCAGGCTTGCTCGGACTCGTCGTCCCCGAATCCTATGGCGGACTTGGCGGTGGTCTGCGTGATCTCGCCGCCGCGACCTTTGCGATGGGCACAGCATGTCCATCTACGGCACTGGCGTATTTCTTTCATTGTTCCACATCTTCCCGCGGAATCCTTGCGCTCGATGCAATTGAGGAAGGTAAATTCACAGAAGATGAAATTCCCGCTGTAAGAATATTTGCCGAAAATGTTTTACATCGCATGGGCACGAAGAATCAAATGCTCGGAAATTTCGCCAGCGAAACAGCAAAGTCATCGCAAAGCGCGGTGTTCATCTCCACCGAAGCAGAGAAAGTTGATGGCGGTTGGAACCTCAACGGCGTGAAGTCGTTCGGCTGTAACACAGGCGTCGCGGATGCGTATTTGGTGGCGGCAAAACTCAAAGGGTATGATACGGCTGAGGGGCTGGTCATGTTCTTCGTCCCGCGTGAGGCAGAGGGGGTGAAGGAACGTCCGCAGTGGGACGCGCTCGGGATGCGCGCCACCGCGTCGCATGGCATCATCCTTGAAAATGTTTTCGTGCCCGATGATGAGTCGCTGGCAATCCCTGGCGCATTTGTCAAATTGATGCAAGCCAGCCGTGGGTCATTGATGGGCAACCAGCCTGCGATTTCATCCATCTATCTCGGTGCGGCGAAGCAGGCATATGACTACGCTCTCGACACAACGATGAAGATGAAGTTTGAAGATACGGGCAAACCGATTGCGACTAGCGCATTCCACCAAGAGTTGATTGGTAAAATGACGGTTGAAATCGAAACTGCCCGCTTATGGCTTCGCAGACAAATTGATATGGAAACGATTGAACCGCCTATTGCATCGAAGACCGAAGTCATCCAACACTGGCGCATGGCAAAAGGGACTGCGTCGGAAGCGTGTTTTGAAGTAGTACAGCTCGCCATGAAAATGACAGGCACCAGCGGCACCGCCAACAAAGGCGTCATCGCCCGCATGTTGCGCGACATCGCCATGAGTCTCGTCATGG
>VFJR01000152.1 GCA_009885945.1 Anaerolineaceae bacterium | reverse complement strand
TTAATCCATTTTCTTCACCGCGCAGTTGAATGCCTGATGGGCGGTTATACCCTAAGGCTTGGGCATATTGCTGTAAACGAGAAATTCCTAAGCCTTCTTTTATTTCATCTTCAAAACCGCCGCCTAATTGATAAAAACAAACATTACTGGAAAAAGCAATACACTGAGTAAAACGTACAATACCAAAACCTTCAGGTCTCTCGTCAACAATATGATCAACATATTCTTGAACTCGGCGAGGCGGGCAAGTATCTGTGGGTGAAAATTTTTGGCAAATCACCAATTTGCCCGGCGCAAATATCTCCTGGTCTTTTGTCACTACACCTTCATTGATCGCGCCTGTAGCAGTAGAAAGTTTAAACACAGAACCTGGAGGAAACTCTGCTGAGATGGCAATGTTTAGTAATGGGTTTCTAGGGTCGGTGCTAAGTTGTTGATAGTAATAAGATGGAATGATACGCGCCATACGATTATTTTCGTAGGTCGGGTAAGTAACCATCGACAATATCTCTCCAGTTTTAGGGTTCATGGCAATTACCACGCCACTGGATATGCGGGTCTTTCCGTAAAATTTATTCCAGAAATCAATCTCTTGCAAAAGCGATGCCTGAGCAACAGCTTGTAAACGTGTATCAATTGTTAAGGTGACGTTATTACCTGCAACAGGATCAATAGGCGGGTCAATGTTGCGAAGTTCTTTTCCCGCCACATCTATCTGAATAACACGCTGTCCATTTTTACCTGCGAGAATCGCTTGCAGTGAATCTTCGACTCCAGCGTAACCGATCTTGTCTCGGTTGGGGACAAAGCCCTGGGCGCGCAATTCAGTCTCCAGCGAGGCGGGAATCGGGCCAAGGAAGCCGATCAACGTGGCAGTTAAGGATCCAGTTGGGTAATCACGCACTGGCTCCACATCCAGAGTCACACCGGGCCAGTCTACAGTTTTTTCTTGAATGGAGCGTGCTAAATCTTCATTAATATTACAAATAATTTTAACGGGGGTATAAGGGGCAAGTGAATCGCCGAGGAAAACCATTTGAGCAATGCCTGGACCTGGCGCGCAAGCAGAAAAAATTTTGGCATCTTCAATACTTTGCTCTGTGAGCGGCAACCCATCTGGAACGCCTGTGATCGCAGAAACTTCTCGATAGATATTTTCGATATCGGCATCATCATCAGGGAGATCTGCGGGGGTAATTAAAACATTATAGGATGCAACATTACGCGCAAGGATAAATCCGTTGCGGTCATAGATAATGCCGCGGGCGGCGGGATTGCTAATTGATTTGGTGTAATTCTCTACTGCAAGGTCAAGCCATTCCTGTTGACCAATGACTTGTAAACTGATCATGCGAGTAAGCAACGCTCCAAGCGCAAGGGCAATTACAATATACATTACAACAAATCGCCAAGCTTCAAAACGGTTTGATTGTGAAACGGAACTCATAGATCACCATCCTCTATATACACCCATCTGGAAAGTTCTCGCATCCACGCAAAAACAGGAATGGAAATTAGCATATTCAACAATAATGCTGGGAGTATGATCAAACTCAACACGTCTGCAAATTGCAAAGGCGTGCCAAGAAAGGTTAATAAAAAATACGAGAATACATTCATAAAGAGTGTGCCTGCAAAAGTAACAGCAAACATCGCGAGCAATGGAGCCTGCCATATTCTTTTTTGTAAAACTTGAGCAAGATAAACAACAACAAAATAACCGAGTATCACTGCTGCCCATGGAAGAGCAGAGATATATGCTACAAATAAAGATGCGACAAACACCCAATGCCAAGCACTGGTAACACGCTCTTGTAACGCCCAGCCTGCAAGCAACACAAGCACCAAGTCTGCATATCCTGAAAGGAGCTGGACTTTGCTAACCAGCGTGGTCTGCAAAATAACAGCAAGGAATAAAATAGGAAAAGCAACTAGGTTACGCATTTGGTTATTGAATTAAGTCTACGATCGTTGTAAGATCAAGGAGATTAAGGAACAAGCGGGGTGATATCTACGGGTCGAAAATTTGTAATCACCAGCACAATTACAAGACGTGAAAAATCCACTGACGGCTGAACACTAGCCGTTTGAAATAATTGAAAATCAAATTTATTAATATTGATTACCTGTCCAACAATCAAATCAGGAGGGTAGCCACCGCCAAGCCCTGAAGTAAGGATCAAATCACCTGCTTCAACGCTCGCGTCTTGTGAAATAAAATCTAGGGAAATATCACCAGTCACTGAACCTTTTAATACGGCGGCTGTTTCAGCATTTTGTAAACGAATATTAACCAGTGCGCCGGGGTCGGTGATCAATTGCACGCGAGAAGCATCTGCAATAACAGCATCTATACGCCCAACCAAACCTTGATTTGTCACTACAGGCATACCGCGCCGAATATCATCATTAGAGCCGCGATTAATAATAATGTAATGCAAAAACGGACTAGGGTCACGCCCGATGACGGATGCGGCTTTGTATGTACTTTCGGGATCAGACTGGGCAAAATCGACCAAAGCGGCAAGAATATCTGTCTCGTTGACGCGTTGTTGTAATTCAATCACTTGAACTTGCAATTGCGAGACTTGCGCTTCCAGCTCAGAATTTTGACTTCGTAATGTTGTAATATCACGCGGGGCGGCAAAGAAATCCTGCACAGCTTGAAAACGTGTAGCAAAAAAAGTTTGAACTTGAACCAAAGAACCAGAAAATTGGCTCGAAGCGGCTCCAAAAAAACCACTTAATGCCAGCGCTAAAATCCCCCCCACCACTAGGAAGATGATTGTTGTTTGTAATCCGCGCGAAAAAATATCTCTCATGGTAAAGACTCTAAAGATTAATCATTGTATAAATCAAATCCTTCGAGTCTCCTTTAAAGTTGCTAAGCGTGATGACGTGTACTGCCACGCTCTAAGCCTACTAAGTAACGACTAAGAATATCAAAGTCTTCAAAGACGATCGCGGCGCCGCGCGCCACACAAGTGAGAGGATCTTCGGCAACCCAAACACGTAATTTCAATTCATCCGTAAGGCGTTCTGCAAGACCTTGAAGCAAAGCTCCACCGCCAGCAAGACAAATACCGATGTCCATTAAGTCGGCAACGATTTCGGGGGGGATTTCATCTAGGGCGTCGCGAACTGTGTCAATAATGACTTGTACTGAGCCAGACAAAGCTTCGCGAATTTCAATGGAAGAAACTTCAACGGTTTCAGGCAAGCCGTTAACAAGATTGCGACCGCGAATTTCCATTGTTTTTTCAGGCTGTAACGGATAAGCAGAACCAATTTGCCATTTTGTTTGCTCGGCAACGCCTTCGCCAATTAAAAGATTGTATTTATTGCGCATAAATTGGACAATGTCCTGGTCCATCTCATCACCTGCTATGCGTAAGGAACGAGAGGCAACAACCCCGCTCATAGACATAACTGCAACTTCGGTGGTACCGCCGCCAATGTCTACTACCATCGAGCCGCGTACTTCGTTGATGGGCAGACCAGCTCCCAGCGCGGCGGCGATCGGTTCTTCTATCAAAAAAGCCTGACGCGCACCAGATGCCATGACTGCATCATAGACGGCACGCTTTTCTACTTCGGTTACACCGGTAGGAATGCCAACAATCACGCGCGGACGGGGCAACGGAACCACACTTTGTTCGTGTACTTTGCCAATGAAATATTCCAACATAATCTGAGTAACATCAAACTCGGAAATAACGCCATCTCGAATGGGTCGAACTACAATTACAGAGCTAGGTGTACGACCAACCATCTCCTTGGCTTCTAAGCCAATGGCTAAAGGTTGACGAAGGCGTTTGTCTATCGTTACCCAGGAGGGTTCGTTAATTACTATCCCCTTACCGCGTGCATATACTAGTGTATTCGCAGTGCCCAAGTCTATCGCGATGTCTAATGAGAACAAGCCTAAGAGCCAGTTCAGAGGGTTAAATGCCAATTTGGGCTCCTCGAGAAAAATTTACGCAAAAAACGAACTTGCAAATGCTATTATACCATCTTTGAAATATCCCCATAAAATCACTTTATAAGGATAAAATAAGGGAAATTCATCTCAAATAGGAGCACAGCATGTCAAAAATTGCCGTAGTTACAGACAGTACTTCCTACATTCCTACAGATTTACTCAAGAAGCATAATATCTCAGTAGCACCACAGGTTGTGATTTGGGACGGAAAGACATACCTAGACGGAGTGGATATTCAGCCTACCGAATTTTATACTCGGCTGAAAATAGCAAAAATAATGCCTACTACCTCGCAAGTTTCGATGGTGAGTATGCAAACTATTTTTCAAGGTTTGGTGGATCAGGGCTTTGAAGTCATTGGGCTTTTTGTTTCTTCAAAACTGTCTGGAACGCTTCAATCTGCTACTCAGGGTCGCGAGATGATGACCTCAGGCAATGAAAAAGTTAACCTCGTGGATAGTTCATCCACTGCCATGGCGTTAGGTTTTCAGGCATTGGCTGTTGCTCGCGCGGCAGAAAGCGGCGCAAGCTTAAAAGACTGTATCGCCATTGCTGAAAAAGCCCACGAACGCACTGGGGTTTATTTTGCAGTAGACACCTTAGAATTTCTACACCGCGGCGGCAGAATTGGCGGCGCTCAACGCTTTATTGGTTCTGCGTTAGGACTAAAGCCAATTCTAATGCTAAAAGAAGGACGCGTTGAAGGCGTGGAACGCATTCGCACAAAAAGCAAGGCACACGACCGCGTGCTGGAACTAATAGCAGAAAGAGTAAAAGGAAAGTCTAATATTCGGGTGGCAAGTTTGCACGCAAACGCCGCAGAAGATGCAAAGATAATGTTGGATCGCGCTGCAAAAGAATGTGGCGCTGTTGAAACAGTATTCTCTGAAGTCAGCCCTGCAGTTGGCACACACACTGGACCAGGCACAGTGGGCTTGGCTTTTATGACCGATTAATTAAATCATCCGCCAACGTCCCGAAGGTTTGAACCACTCATCAAAAACCTTCGGGACGTTTTATATTAAAACATCCACAATCTCTGGCGGGCTCATCCACAATTTCTCCACAATGAATTGATATTCTTGAGAAAATCAGATCATGGAGAATTAAATGAAAATTACAAACACTAAAACATCACCCCAAATTTATGCGCGGGCTGTCGGACTACTGTCTTTAGTCGTCATCATTGCAGGGATTATTGCAGAGATGGTCATCAGCGGCAAACTGGTTGTAAACGGCGACGCCGTGACCACAGCAACCAATATTCTGGCGCATAAAGATTTGTTTCAATTAGGGTTCGCAATATATATGATCGAAATGGCTTTTCAAATCGCGCAGACGGTTCTTTATTATGTTTTGCTTAAGCCTGTAAATAGAAGCATCGCCTTGCTTTCGCTCTTCCTTAACATGACCGGTTGCATCATCAAGACAGTCAGCCGTTTGTTTTATATTTCTCCTTTGCTTGTTCTGGGAGGCTCTGATTACTTGAGCGTATTTAGCGCTGAACAATTACAGGCATTTGCGCTCCTTTTTCTTAATATCAATAATCAAGCCGCAGGAATGGCTCTGGTATTTTTTGGATTTTCTACATTCTTGAATGGTTTTTTGATTTTTAATTCCACGTTCCTACCGCGTGTGTTGGGAGTGTTGTCAATGATAGGTGGTTTGGGTTGGCTGACTTATATCTACCCGCCGCTTGGACATCAATTGTTCTCGTACATTCTATTCGTCGCTTTGATTGGAAGCGTTGTCGAAATTTTGTGGCTACTCTTCAAAGGCGTCAATGTCGAAGCATGGCAAAAACACGCGGCTGAATCTCTTCCAAATAGTTTGTAAAGAAAGGTATACAATGAAATCAGTCACATATTCTAAATACGGCGCACCCGAAGTTCTTGAAATCCAAGAGACCGAAAAACCCACTCCCAAAGACGATGAAGTCTTGGTACAAATCCGCGCTACATCTGTGAACCCAGCAGAGTGGTACGCCATGACGGGCTTGTTCCTCGCCCGCTTAGGCGGTGGACTTTTGAAACCTAAAGACTCGCGGCTCGGTGTTGATTATGCTGGCGTTGTTGAAGCCGTTGGCAAAGACATCACTCAATTCAAAGTTGGGGATGAAGTCTATGGCGCACGGAGCGGAGCCTTTGCCGAGTACGTGTGCGTTAAGAATCATATTTATCTTAAACCCACCAACATTACTTTTGAACAAGCAGGGAGCGTCGCCGTTGCCGCTATGACCGCTTTGCAAGCCTTGCGCGATTACGGCAACCTACAAGCAGGACAAAAAGTTCTCATTAATGGCGCGTCTGGCGGCGTGGGTACTTTCACTGTTCAAATTGCAAAAGCGCTCGGCGCTGAAGTGACTGCGGTGTGTAGCTCTCAAAATGTGGAATTGATTCGCGCGCTTGGCGCAGATCATGTCATTGATTACACCAAAGAAGATTTCACGCGCAACGGCAAACGCTACGATGTATTTATTGATATTGTAGGAAGCCGCTCGTGGCGTGAATGTAAGCGCGTACTCAACCCCAATGCGCACTTCGTCATTGTTGGTGGCAAGAAGGGTAAAGTCATCGGACCGCTCAGCCATGTCATTAACATCCGTTTGGCGGCGTTGGGCTCAAGCCAGAAAGTGGCGTTCTTTGTGGCAAGTTTCAAACGTGAAGACTTTTTATTATTGAACGATATGCTCAAAAGCGGACAAGTCAAACCTGTTGTAGAAAAATCTTATCCATTGGAGAAAATCTCGGATGCGATGCGCCACTTGGGAACAGGTCACGCCAAAGGGAAGATTGTCGTAACGATAGGATAAAAGAAATGAAGAAAGATGAAAGAAAATCGTATCATCCATCTTTCTTCTTTCTTGCTCCCCACTTTCCACTTTCTATTCACTACCTTATACTCCCCCCATGCCTCAACTCATCCTCGTCGTTGATGACGAACCGAAGGTCGCCCGCCTCGCCAGAGATTATCTGGAGAAAAATGGATTCCGCGTCCTCATCGCCGCGGACGGTCAATCCGCGCTGACGACTGCCCGCCGCGAAAAGCCCGATCTCATCATCTTGGATTTAATGCTTCCCCAAATTGACGGGCGCGAAGTCTGCCGCATTCTGCGCCGCGAAAGCGATGTGCCGATTATTATGCTGACCGCATTATCCGAAGAAATTGATCAAGTCACGGGTCTCGAGATCGGCGCGGATGATTACATCACCAAACCGTTTTCCGTTCGCACCTTGGTGGCGCGGGTGCGAGCGTTATTGCGCAGAACGCAGGGTGAACCAAAAACGCCAAGCCTCATCCGCGTGGGCGGGCTTGAAATAGATTCAGAAAAATATTCTGTCACGTTCAATGACGCGCCTATCAAATTGACGCCCAATGAATTTAAGTTACTTCACATTCTCGCCAGCCATTTGGGTCAAACGCTCACACGCGAACAACTCTTAGATGATTTGCACGGCGGTTCAGCCAGCATTGACCGAAGCGTAGATTCACACATCAAAAATTTGAGAAAGAAACTTGAAACCGCCAGCGGTCAAAATATGATTGAAACCATTTACGGAATCGGTTATCGCTTTATAGAAAAGTAAATAGTAATTACTGATTACTGATTATTGCCCACTACTCACTAACAATCCCCCATGTTCAACACACCTCCCCCCAAAAACCGAACCAATCGCTTTGTGCCTTTCGCAATTTTTTTCCTCATCACCGCCTGCATTTTTGTCGGTGGCGGCACGGCGATTCTTTACCTTATATTTTCAGAATATTCAGGCGTCAAAAATATTTGGCTGTTAGTCTGCGGTGCGCCAGTCGTTTTTTTTGTTGGCGCAATTTTTATTCTTTTCAATTTATATATTCGATTAGGCAGACCGCTTGAGCAATTTTTCAAAACAATCAACGCGGTTGAAGAAGGCAATCTCTCTGCGCGTGTGCCTGAAAATAATTCAGATATGTACAGCGACCTCATCAAACGATTCAACAAAATGGTTGCTGAACTCGAACGCGCCGAACAGCAACGCCGCAATCTCACCGCCGATATTGCTCACGAACTGCGCACGCCGCTTCACATCATTCAAGGAAATCTTGAAGGCATCATCGATGGCGTTTACAAGCCGACCACTGAGCACATCAACAATACATTGGATGAAACAAATTTGCTCGCCCGCCTCGTCAACGATTTACAAACGCTCTCACTTGCAGAAACAGGACAACTGCCGCTTCATCCCACCCGTTTCCTGCTCGCCGATTTGATACATGATCTCACTTCAAGTTTTTCCTCTCAAGCCGCCTCTTTGGGCGTTGACCTGCAAACAAACATTACCGACCGAAATCAACACCTCAACGCAGATTATGATAGATTAAATCAAGTCTTGTCGAATCTTATTGCCAATGCCTTAAGACACACGCCAAAGGGCGGAAAAATTTCCATTGAAACGGAATCAACTTCAAGCGTGGAGCGAAGCGTGCGGATTAAAATAAAAGATACAGGCGCAGGAATCGCCCCCGAAGATCTCCCATTTATCTTTGACCGTTTCTGGCGCGCAGATAAATCTCGCAGTGAAAGAACTCATAGCGGGTTGGGACTGGCGATATCAAAGCAACTCATCCATGCGCATCACGGCACCATTGAAGCGCAAAGCGAATTGAGCAAAGGCACGACTTTTATTATTGAATTGCCCAGAGGATAAAATGAAACAAACCATTATTCACATTGCGTTGGTTGTAAAAGATTATGACGAAGCAATTGCTTTTTATACAAAAAAACTTCACTTCAACCTTGTTGAAGATACCTATCAACCCGAACAGGATAAACGCTGGGTCGTGATTGCGCCGCCCAATTCAAGCGGAACAACTTTGCTGTTGGCGAGAGCATCCAAGCCCGAGCAAGAACCGTTTGTCGGCAATCAAACGGGCGGAAGGGTTTTTCTTTTTCTCAGCACCGATGATTTTTGGCGTGACTATAATGAAATGATTGCCAAGGGTATAAATTTTATCCGCCCGCCGCAGGAACAACCGTATGGCATGGTTGCGGTCTTTGAAGATTTATATGGTAACTTGTGGGATTTGCTTCAGTTGAATGAAAATCATCCACTCTTTGGAAAGTGAGAAAATAATGAAAGCAATAGCATATACAAAATACGGCTCGCCTGATGTTTTGAAAATGAAAGAAGTTGAAAAACCAATTCCGAGCGATGATGAGATATTGATAAAAATTTACGCAGTGTCCATCAACCGTTCAGATTGGGAAGGTCTGATTGGCAAACCGTTATACTCGCGCTTTGGCGGGTTGTTTCGTCCGAGCAAAAATATTCTCGGTTCAGATATTGCGGGACGGGTGGAAGCGGTTGGCAAAAATAATAAAAACTTTCAAGTGGGCGATGAGGTCTTTGGCGATGTTTTATCGAACCTGGGCGGCTTTGCCGAATATGTTTGTGTGCGCGGAACCGTGATGGCTTTGAAGCCAAAAGCAATGAGCTATGAGACAGCATCCACCCTGCCGCAAGCGGGGATTATTGCTTTGAAGGCGATGCGCGATACAGCCAAGATACAACTAGGGCAAAAAATATTAATCAACGGGGCGGGCGGGTCTACGGGTGTGTTTGCAATTCAACTTGCAAAACTTTACGGAGCAGAAGTGACCGCAGTAGACAACGGCACAAAATTGGATTTTATGCGTTCCATTGGTGCGGATCATGTCATTGATTACACCCTCGAAGACTTTACAAAAAACAGCAAGCAATATGATTTTATTCTTGACCTCATTTCGTATCGCTCGGCGTTTAATTATCCGCGTGCATTAACGCCCAACGGAAGTTACTATATGGTCGGGGGTTCGGTTGCCGTTATTTTGCAAATTTTGTTTTTGGGAGGGTTGATAAAAAAATTCACAGGAAAGAACGTGCGTGTTTTAATGGTTTTCCCCACCAGAAAAGATTTGGAATCTGTCGCGGAACTTTGCGAGGCTGGCAAGCTGATTCCCTCCATTGAGCAACAGTATCCGCTCAGCGGTGTGCCTGAAGCGTTGCGCCGTCTCGGCGAAGGAAATGCCAAGGGGAAACTTGTGATTAAGGTTGCGGCGTAGTTAAAATAAAGGCTTTCCTTTTTTAAAGTAATAAAACATAAGAGTGTCTAATTCCATAGGCTTTGCAACAGAATCATAGGGACACAGAGATTTTTTCTCCGTGACTCTGCGTCTCTGTGGCAAAACGAATTGTAGCAGCCCATTCTTTTGGCACTCCTAAAAACATCTGATACACCTGATGCGCAAGTTTGTTTGCTATAATGCAGATATGAATCATCCAGACCCATTGGTCATCGGCATTGCAGGCGGTTCAGGTTCTGGAAAGACAACCGTTGCGCAAGAAATTTTGCACCGTGTCGGAGCCGATCGTATTGCGTATCTGCAACACGACTCTTATTACAAAGACCTTAGCAAACTCCCCCCCGTTCAACACGCCGAAATAAATTTTGATCACCCAAACTCATTAGAAACAGAATTATTAATAGAGCATATCGCTTCATTGCGCAACAAGAAATCTGTTGAGGTGCCAATTTATGATTTCTCGACCGATACGCGCACAAGCCAAACCTTCACAGTTCACCCCCATCGCGTAGTTTTAGTGGAGGGCATTTTAATATTTACTGAAGCAGAATTAAGAAAAATGTTCGATGTGAAAATATTCGTAGATACTGATGCAGACCTGCGCTTCATTCGCCGCCTCAGCCGCGATCTGACCGAACGAAAGCGCACACCCGAATCGGTCATCAAGCAATATCAAGCCACTGTGCGCCCCATGCATCTGGAGTTTGTAGAACCTTCCAAGCGTTACGCAGATGTGATCATCCCTGAGGGCGGGTTTAATACCGCCGCATTAGACATGGTAGTTGCGCGTGTCAACGCGTTATTAAGATAAAATTTATTTAGGAGAAACCACAAAATGGCAAAGCAATGGAGTACCCCGCCCGCAATGGGCATTGACCCAAAGAAGAACTACAAAGCACGTATGGAAACAGATAAAGGCACAATGGTCATTGAGCTGTTCGCAGACAAGACCCCCAAGACTGTGAATAATTTTGTCTTTCTTGCCCGCGAAGGCTACTACGAAGGCATTATTTTTCATCGCGTCATTTCCAATTTTATGGTGCAAGGCGGCGATCCTAGCGGGCGCGGCACTGGTGGACCGGGTTACAAATTTGGCGACGAGTTTGATCCCAGCTTAAAACATAACAAACAAGGTATTCTTTCGATGGCAAACGCGGGACCGGGCACGAATGGCTCGCAGTTCTTCATCACCCACGGACCCACCCCGCATTTAGATAATAAACACACCGTATTTGGACAGGTCGTAGAAGGCTTGGATGTATTAATGTCTATTCCAGAACGTGACCCCGGTAATGTCAACGCGCCCGCTGTAAAGATCATCAGTGTCACCATCGAAGAAAGCTAAAAAAACCGTAAAAACGTTTCAACGTTCAAACGTTCAAACGTTTTTACGGTTGCTTGCCTTACTCGCAGTGATCGGGATTACTGTTTATATTTACAGTATTCGCGATCATATTAAAGATTTCGAACAATATGGTTATCCCGGAATCTTTATCATTGCTTTGCTGGCAAACGCAACAGTATTTATCCCGGCGCCTGGTGTAGCAATTGTTTTTGCAATGGGCAGTATTTTTAATCCATTGGGCGTTGGGCTTGCCGCAGGCACGGGCGGCGCAATTGGTGAACTCTCAGGATTTCTGGCAGGCTATAGCGGTCAAGCAATGGTTGAAAAAACCGATGTCTACAATCGAATCAAGCCTTGGGTAGAAAAATATGGGGGTTGGGCAATTTTAGTATTATCCGCTATCCCCAATCCTTTTTTTGATTTGGCTGGCGTTGCCGCTGGAATTGCAAAAATGCCGGTGGGGAAATTTTTATTATTTACCTGGATTGGGCAGTTAATCAAGATGTCACTATTTGCATTTGCAGGGAAGTATTCAATTCATTGGATAGGGACATTAATTGGATAACAAAATAACCATCTTAAGGAGAAAACATGTCAGAATTTTCAAAAATCGACGCGTGGCTAGAAAAGAATTTAGACGCCAGCATCAAAGAGTTATCTACCCTTGTAGCACAACCCAGCATTAGCGCGCAAAATTTAGGGCTGAAAGAATGTGCCGAACTGGTTGCATCCATGCTGCGCAAACGCGGATTCGATGCAGAAGTGATGCCAAGCGAAGGAGCACCGGTAGTGATGGCAGAACGCAAAGGCAAGGTAGATAAGACTCTGCTATTCTATAATCATTATGATGTGCAACCCGCAGAGCCCTTGGAGTTATGGGAAACTCCCCCCTTTGAGCCATCTCTGCGCGAAGGGAAACTATACGGACGCGGCGTCAGTGACGACAAGGGGCATATTGTCTCGCGCTTACACGCTTTAGATGCATTACTTGCAGTTGATAACGAACTTCCTTGCAATATAAAATTTATCATTGAAGGCGAAGAAGAAACAGCCAGCGTGCATCTGCATGATTTCATCAAAAACAATATGGATCGCTTAAAAGCCGACGCCTGCATTTGGGAATTTGGCGGCGTAGATCATCGTGGTGTGCCGATGCAATTCCTGGGCTTACGCGGCATCTGCTACGTAGAGCTTTCTGTGACTGCATTAGGCACTGATGTACATTCTGGATTGGGCGGTAGTATTTTGCCTAATGCGGCGTGGAGACTCATCTGGGCACTCAACAGCCTCAAGGGTCCGGATGAACGGATTCGCATCCCTGGGTTTTATGATGGCATCGTTCCGCCCTCTGCACGTGACCGCGAATTGATGGACGCGCTTCCAGATGTTGCCGAGGAATATAAAACACGCTATGGCGCAAAAGAATTTATCAAAGGTTTAAAAGGCGGCACTGATCTAAAAATGGAAGAAGTATTTACGCCCACCTGTACAGTATGCGGCTTGACCAGTGGCTACCAAGGCCCCGGCTCAAAAACGGTACAGCCTGCTTTTGCTTCAGCCAAAGTAGATTTTAGACTTGTGCCCGGGCAAAACCCCGAGGATATCTTAAAGAAACTACGCGTTCATTTAGATGCAGAGGGATTCAAAGATGTAAAGATCGATTACCTTGGCGGCGAGCCTGCGGCACGCACAGACCCTGACGATCCATTTATTAAATTGGTGGTAGATATGGCTGAAGAAGTTTACGAAATGCCAATGGAAATTGTACCCATGATCGGCGGCTCGGGACCAAGTTACCCGTTCGTTCACGACCTGAAACTGCCCGTTGCTACGGCAGGCTTGGGCCACCCTGATACGCGCGCGCACGCCCCCAATGAAAATATTTTGGTGAGTTTATATCTAAAACATGCCATGCACATGGCAAGAGTATTAAAAGAATTTGCAAAGTAAGGATTAAGCGTAATGAAAAACAGCACTTCAAGCTCATTACATATCCCCAGCGTAGGCTGGGGCATTTTCATAGTAAGTATGACCAGTCTTTTACTAGAGACTTTATTAATTAGGTGGATAGGGACAGAGATTCGAATTTTTGCATATCTGCAAAACATAATATTAATTGCATGCGTATTAGGGTTAGGACTTGGAGCATTTACATCTACCCAATCAGTCAAACTTCGCCAAATACTAATTCCATTAGCCATAGTGGTAGCAATCATCGTTTTTCCAATTAGCCATCAGGCTTTTGGAAGAATTAGCGAATTTCTTACGGTCCACGGAGAAAACGTGATCTGGGGCACTGGTTTGGATCAGGGACTTGGGTCAAGCGGGTGGTTAAAAAGCTTATTCGTTATGCTTATTGGATTAGCGATGACCTACATTATTCTAATGCTTATCGTAGATATGTTTGTTCCATTAGGTCAGATTCTTGGAAAACTAATCAATCAACATACAAATACTACATGGGCATATTCCATCAATATTCTAGGCGGTGTTATTGGGACTTGGCTATTTGCATTATTAAGTTATTTTTATTTTCCACCGTTCGTTTGGTTCTTAACACTTGCGATATTATTAATAGTTCTTTCATATGGGTCAACCAATGAGAGAACGGTCAATTCCATTCTGATCATTTTCATTGTGCTGTTATCCATTCCGGCTGGACGGGCAATTAATTCGATCGAGACAGTCTGGTCACCTTATCAGAAACTCGCAGTAGAAAAAGTGCCATCTGGTTATCCTGATCATTATCAGATTTGGGTAAACAATGTTGGATATCAGGTAATTACTGATCTGAGGAGTGAAAACACATCAAGAAAACCCGATATGTTTTCTGCGGTTCAAAAAGGATTAAGCCAATACGATATTCCTCTGTTGTTACATCCTAGCCCAAAAGATGTATTGATAGTTGGGGCAGGTACAGGCAACGATGCTTCTGGTGCTTTGAGGAATAGAGCGCAAAACATCACTGCTGTCGAAATTGATCCAGCCATCATTGAAATTGGGCGCAAATTTCATCCAGAAAAACCGTACGATTCTCCAATTGTAAATATCGTCAACGACGATGCTCGTTCTTTTTTTGCAACCACTCAGTATAAATACGATTTGATCTCATTTGGCTTGCTTGACTCGCACACAACCACATCATTAACAAACGCCCGACTTGACCATTATGTATACACACAAGAAAGTATCACGCAAGCCGCATCTTTGCTAAAGCCGGGCGGGGTTCTTACATTAATGTTCGAAGTAGGCCGGCCCTATATTGGAGAACGAATTCGGCTAATATTATTGGATATTTTTGGAGAGGAGCCTATTACTTTTCGCATACCGAATAATGATTACGGCGTTGGCGGGGTTATGTTTATCGCGGGCGATCTCAATAGCGTCAATCAACAGCTCGGAACAAACGAAAGATTAGGATCCTTCATCAGAGATTTGCAAAAAGCCACGCCTAGTACTGTTTTAAACAGTCCCAAAGTCACCACGGATGACTGGCCTTATTTTTATTTGGAAAATCCGAAAATTCCTTTTTTATATTTTTGGATCAGCGGACTGATCATCTTAATATTCATGAAAAGCTATAAAAAATGGACGGGCGAAAATATCCGAACATTTAAACTCAATCGAAACTTTTGGCATTTTTTCTGTTTAGGTGCGGCATTTTTATTACTGGAAGTGCAAAATATAAGCAAAGCATCTGTTGTGTTGGGTAATACGTGGGTGGTAAACACAATTATTATCTCCAGTATTCTTATGATGGCATTGCTGGCTAATTGGGTATCTTACAAGTTTCCAAAGTTACCGTTATCAATTATATATTCAGCTCTCATCATTACTACAGTGGGGTTATATTTTATTGATTTAGCTCGGTTTGCCTTCCTGCCTTATACCATTAAGGCAATAGTTACAGGGGGCTTAACCAGCCTGCCGATGCTCTTTAGCGGAATTGTGTTTATTCGGTCGTTTAGTATTGTTCCTGAAAAAGACAAAGCGCTTGGCGCAAACTTGCTGGGCGCAATGCTGGGCGCATTACTTCAATCTATAACATTCGCTATAGGCATTCGAGCCTTGCTGTTAGTTGTTGCCGTGTTTTATATTATTTCTTTTTTAACATCTTCCAGAAACACAGCCGAAAATAAAATTTAGAACATGCTTGTTGAAGCAGAATCGCAAAAGCCATCAGAAAACATACTCTGGTGGCTTTTGCGGATTTAAGGCACTATGGGTTTGATCACATTCAAATCTGCAGGTTCGCCGCCAAAGAGACCAATATCGGTACAGGACGGTTTATCCACACGCAAAAGAACTGTTTCATTCGTGGAGACATCCACTTGGATAAGGGTATCCTGCTTGTATGCAGAATCTACTGTGAGCTTTAAAGTTGTTTGATTGCCAACAGGCAAGTTATCCAAACATACTTTTTTATCGGGGTGATCGCGGTCTTCATCAAGGGCGCGCAAGAGGGCGCACATGTTGGGCAAATCCACGTTGCCGGTATTTTGTATCGTAAGGTAGGCATTGGTCACCTCACCCATGGCGTGTGTGATATCAATGCTGGTATTGCAGCCAATGATCTGCACATTCACTTGTGGACTAGGGGTGATTGGTGTATTGGTCGCTGTGGCGGAGGTCGGAGTCAGGCTGGGAGTTTCGGTCAAAGGCAGGGTTGGCGTAACAGCTTCTGTCGGGGTTTGAAGCGTGCCTGTGATTGTGATGATCAGCGGCGTGGGAGTCAATATCCCGGGTAGATGAGTTGGAATCGCCGTCATCACAGGGAAAGGTTGAGGGTTGACGCTCCAGGTGATGCAGGATGTCAGAGCAGTTGTGATCAACAACATAAGAGCAGTTATTTTTTTCATAGCTCTATTTTATCCCAACTCCAAATGCCATGCTAAAATCAGACTATGAACATTCTTAAATTCATTCTTGTTTTTATTATGAAGGTAATCGTTAATATTTTGTGCCGCATTGACGCGCCTGATCTACACAAAGTTCCACAGCAGGGACCGTTTGTTGTATATGCCAATCACACCGGGCAAATTGAGATTCCTGTACTGTTCGCTTATTTACAACCACGTCCTATTACGGGCTGGGCAAAAATAGAATCATGGAATTACAAATGGATCGGCTGGCTTTTTGATTTGTGGCACGCTGTTCCGGTACGGCGCGGTGAAGCAGACATGGCGGCTTTAAAAGGAGCTTTGCAGGCATTGAAGGATGGTTATTTATTTGGGCTTGCGCCGGAAGGTACACGCAACAGAACCGGCGTGCTCAAGCGCGCATTGCCCGGAGCAGTGACCCTTGCGCTTCACTCGGGCGCGCCTCTGCTCCCTATTGCACATTGGGGCAGTGAAAATTTTAATGCTAATGTTAAAAAATTTAAACGCACAGAGTTTCACGCGAGAGTCGGCGACCCAGTTCGCATTAACACAAAGGGGGTGCGTGTTACCAGTGAAATCCGCCAGCAAATTGCGGATGAATTGATGTATTTGGTAGCAGAGCTGCTTCCTGAAAAATACAGGGGCGAGTATGCGGATATGAGCAAAGCAACAAGAGAGTATATTGAAACATAGGCAGTAAGCAGTAAGCAGTAAAAAAGACTCCAAAAAAAACCTGGAGTCTTTTTATATTTACCTATTTACCTCTTTACTTCCCCTTCTTCCTTACGGATAAATTCTTTTTATTGTTCTTGGGAATGGGATCGCTTCACGAATGTGCTCGATTCCGCATATCCAAGATGTGACTCGTTCTGTGCCCATGCCGAAACCTGAATGTGGAACAGAACCATATTTGCGGAGTTCCAAATACCATTTGAAAGCTTCTTCGGGCAAGCCTTCTTTTTTGATACGAGCCAGTAGTTTCTCGGGATCACTCATGCGTTCGGAGCCGCCGCAGATTTCGCCGTAGCCTTCGGGCGCGAGCAAATCAACAGACTTGCAGACTTCGGGGCGGCCAGGCCATGGTTCCATGTAAAAGGCTTTGACCGCGCTGGGATAGCCATACACAAAGACAGGCGTTTCAAATTGACTGGTGATGGCGGTTTCGTGCGGTGCGCCA
>VFJR01000101.1 GCA_009885945.1 Anaerolineaceae bacterium | reverse complement strand
TGACGGTACAATTGATTGTGCCGGTTGCGCTTGAGCAGGGTTCCAAGTTCGCCATTCGTGAAGGCGGCTTGACCGTCGGCGCGGGTGTCGTTACCAAGATCATTGAATAGGTGAGAGATGGCGAAGCAAAAAATACGTATCCGATTAAAAGCTTATGACCATCGCGTGCTTGACCAATCTGCCAAGCGCATTGTTGAAACAGCTGAACGTACTGGCGCCCATGTAGTTGGTCCTGTTCCCTTGCCAACTAAGAAGGAACGGTTTACAATACGTCGCTCGGCATTTATTGATAAAGATTCGCACGAGCACTTTGAAATCCGCACCCACAACCGCTTAATTGATGTTCTGGATCCGGACTCGAAAACGATTGATATGTTAATGCGCTTGAACCTACCAGCGGGTGTTGATATTGAGATAAAGATTTAAATTATTAATTTCTAGCTTGTAATTTTACAAGCTAGTTAGAGACAGCGCAAGAGTTGGTCTGCGCGCGAACAAAAAATAAACGTTTTGCTTCGTAGACCCGCTGACTGCACTGCACGGAGATGATGCAGGCTAAGCCCCAACCTGACAGTCTCGTCAATACTAATGTAAGGAGAAAATAGATTATGTTGAAAGGGCTTATTGGTAAGAAGATCGGCATGACCCAGATCTTCGATGAGCAAGGCGTTGCCTATCCGGTGACGATCATCGAAGCTGGGCCATGTTACGTTACCCAGGTTCGCACAACTGAAAAAGAAGGTTATTCTGCTGTGCAGCTTGGTTTTGCAGAAGTGCATCCCAAACGCTTAACTGGTGGACAATTGGGACACTTGAAGGTTAAAGAAATCCCTGCTCTGCGTTATTTACGCGAATTTAGAGCCAAAGAACACGGCTTGAATGTTGGTGATAAAGTAACAGTTGATACAGCGTTTACTCTTGGTGAACGTGTTGACGTGATGGGCGTGAGTAAAGGCAAGGGCTTTGCCGGTGTTATTAAACGCCATCACTTTAATGGTATGAATGCAACTCATGGTACTTCTGACCGCGAACGTGCTCCAGGTTCAAATGGATCAGGTACTACGCCTGGACGCGTTTATAAAGGCGCAAGACGGGCAGGGCATATGGGTGTGGATCGTGTTACAACGCAGAATTTAAAAATCGTCATGTTGGATGTAGAGCGAAATTTGCTAGGCATCAATGGCGCAGTGCCCGGCCCCAAGGGCGGCCTGATCCTGATCAAGGAGTCGCGCAAGCAGTAAGCGCGTAAACAGGAAAATAGCCATGAAAGTAGATGTTCTTAATTTGGAAGGTAAGAAAATTCGTGAGGTTGAATTACCCGCCTCTGTTTTCGAAGCCAAAATAAATATTGACCTAATGCATCAGGCGTATACACGCCAGATGGCAAATGCCCGCCTCGGTACACATGAAACCAAGACCCGCTCTAATGTTCGGGGTGGTGGTCGTAAGCCGTGGAAGCAAAAAGGTACAGGCCGTGCACGTCAAGGTTCCATTCGCGCTGCTCAATGGGTCGGTGGTGGTCGTATTCATACCCCACATCCTCGCAGTTATGAACAAAGCATGCCTAAGAAAATGCGCCAAGCAGCATTACGTTCAGTGTTGACAGTAAAAGCTGCTGATGCTGGCATTGTAGTGGTGGATGATTTTAGCTTTGAAGAATCCAAGACTCGCGTAATGGCACAGACGTTGACGAATTTGGTCGGTGAGCAAACAGTATTGTTGTTATTGCCCGCCAAAGACCAAAATTACGAATCGGTCATGCGTCTCACAAGTAATATTGATGGAGCCAAGGTGTTGCTCGCAAGCTACTTGAATATTCGTGACGTACTCAGTTTCGATAAAGTCGTCATGCCGCTCAAGACTATTGAAGCGCTTTCTGCGCACCTCGGTTAGGAGTAAAACATGCCAAACATTCATAGTGTTTTAGTTCGACCACAGGTCACCGAAAAATCAGCATATCAATCAAGTAAACTTGGTCAATATGTTTTCATTGTTGCTGATGATGCAACCCGCACCATGGTCAAAGATGCTGTCGAAACGATTTTTGACGTTAGTGTGGAAAAAGTAAATATTCTCAATGCGCCCGCTAAACGTGGACGTCGTGCCCGCAGTCGCCGATTGTTGGTGCGTCGCCCTGCGTTTCGAAAGGCAATTGTGACCCTTGCCGAGGGCAGTAAACCCCTCGAGATCTTTGAAGGGGTGCAATAATGGCAGTAAAAAAATACAAACCAATTACACATGGCATGCGAGGCATGACGGGTTATACCTTTGACGAAATCACAAAGGATAAACCGGAACGTTCATTGATCGTACTTAAACAACAGTATGGTGGACGCAATGCTAGCGGTCGAGTTACCGTTCATCATCGAGGCGGTGGGAATCGTCGTTTTATCCGTATTGTAGATTTCAAGCGCGATAAACGCGATATTCCCGCAAAAGTTGCTGCGATTGAGTATGATCCAAATCGTACAGCACGCATCGCATTATTGAATTATGCAGATGGCGAAAAGCGTTACATTATTGCACCTGTTGATATCAAAGTTGGCGATAACATCATGGCAGGCGCAAATGCTGAAATCCGTTCAGGTAATTCTTTGCCGATTTCAAATATTCCTGTGGGTACTTTGATTCACAATATTGAAGTCAAAGAAGGCAAAGGCGGGCAGATGGTTCGTACCGCTGGCGGCGCTGCTCAATTGTTGGCTAAAGAAGGTAATTTTGCTCAAATTCGTATGCCGTCTGGAGAAGTTCGCTTAATTCACCAGAGATGTTATGCAACGATTGGCCAAATCGGTAACCTTGATCATAGTAACATTAAGCTTGGTAAAGCTGGCCGCAATCGACATAAAGGCATTCGCCCATCCGTTCGTGGATCTGCGATGAGTCCTCGTGACCATCCACATGGCGGTGGTGAAGGTCGTCAGCCAATTGGTCTTGCTGGTCCAAAGAGTCCATGGGGTAAACCTACACTCGGTAAGAAGACCCGCCGTAATAAAAAGACAGATCAGTACATTGTTCGCCGTCGTAGTAAGACGAGCCGCTAGTAGATAAGGTAGCAAAATATGTCACGTTCATTAAAAAAAGGTCCTTATATTGAGCCAAAATTGCTCAAACGCATTGAGGGCATGAATCAGAAAAATGAAAAGAAAGTGATACGCACTTGGAGTCGCGCCTCTGTGATTTTTCCACAGATGGTTGGACATACAATTGCTGTACACGACGGCCGCCGCCATGTACCGATCTATATTACCGAGAATATGGTCGGCCACCGATTGGGCGAATTCGCCCCTACCCGTACCTTCCGCGGCCATCAGGCTGGCGAGAAGGCCGCAACTGCCTAGGAGAGATGAGATATGACAGATATTCGCGCTGAAATGCGTTTTTTACCTCTCTCTGCCCAAAAAGTTCGCCTAGTGATTGATTTAGTGCGCGGCAAAAACGCCAACGAAGCTTTGGAAATGTTGCGCTTTGTGAATAAACGCGCAGCATTACCGGTCAGCAAATTGGTCGCTTCCGCAGTTGCTAATGCTGAGGAAAACTTTGGTGTCAGTCGAGATGATTTATATGTAGCGAATATATTCGCAAATGAAGCTCCCACACGTAAATGGCGCCGCTTCGGTGCTCGTGGCCGCTTCAAGCCGATATTGCGCCGCAATTCCCACATTACCGTCGTTCTGCGCGAACGCGGAGCTTAGAAGGAGAGTTTATGGGTCGCAAAGTACATCCTATTGGATTTCGTCTAGGTATCAACCAGCCATGGCAAGGTCGTTGGTTTGCAGAAGGTACGCAATATCGCCAACAATTGCATCAGGATATGGCGATACGCACATTGCTTATGGGAAAGGCTTCCAAAGGCGGAGCTGCAGCAAACACCAAAGTACGTGAATTGACTAAGGAATTGCCCGATACAATTCATGGCGGAAAAAGTGGAATTTCACGAATAGAAGTGGAACGTACACCAGGCAAAATTCGCATTGCCATTCATACCGCTAAACCAGGTATTCTGATTGGTCGCAAAGGTGAGGGCGTGAAGAAAATCCGCCATGCGTTGGAAAGCTTGGTTGGCAAAAAAATAGAGCTCGACATAAAAGAGATTTCATCTCCTGATGTTGATGCCATGCTTGTTGCTCGAAATATTGCTGATCAACTTGAACGCCGCATTGCTTACCGCCGTGCCATGAAGCGCGCCATTCAACAAGCAATGAAACAAGGTGCTCTTGGAATCAAGATTATGGTAGGCGGCCGTTTGGGCGGTGCCGAAATGTCCCGAGCCGTTTGGTTGCGTGAAGGTCGTGTTCCACTACAAACTCTGCGTGCAAACATGGACTTTGGCACATCTGAAGCTGCAACAACATATGGGCAACTCGGTATAAAAGTTTGGATTTACAAAGGCGAAGCTGTGCCTGAAGTGGACGAAAAAACAGAAGCAACGGAAGGCGTATACGTCAGCGAATAATTCGCGATGTAACGATACAAGGTAGCCAAGTTATGTTAATGCCAAAACGTGTTAAGTGGCGCAAGCAAATGCGCGGTCGTATGAAAGGTAAGGCTCTGCGCGGTGCAGAAGTCTCTTTCGGCGAGTTCGGTTTGCAGGCGCTGGAACCGGGCTGGGTTACAGCCCGACAAATTGAAGCGGCTCGACGTGCCATAGTCCGTGAAATGAAAAGACGCGGCAAGATCTGGATCAGAATTTTTCCAGCCAAGCCGTTTACGCACAAGCCACCAGAAACCCGCATGGGTTCTGGTAAGGGCAATGTTGAATATTACGTTGCAGTTGTTAAACCAGGGCGTGTGATGTTTGAAGTTGGTGGTCTGTCTGCCGATATTGCTATAGCGGCTCTCAAAAGCGCGCAATATAAATTTTCGATTAAGACAAAGGTAGTAAGCCGCCTCGAAGGAGGAGAGTAAATGAAAGCAATGAAAATTGCCGATGTTCGCAAACTCTCCGTTGAAGAAATGCGTAACAAACTTTCAGACTCACATGATGAGTTATTGAAGTTGCGTTTTCAACAGGTGAGTGGTCAATTGACCGACACCAGCCGCATTAGAACTTTGCGCCGTGATATTGCTCGCATGGAAACTATTTTGAATCAAGCGCAGAAAACCGCTGTGGAAGGTGTAGCATGAACAATCGTCGTCGAATGACTGGTGTTGTCACCAGTAATAAAATGACAAAAACAGTTGTAGTTGAGATTACTCGTAAATACCGACATCCTTTGTATAAGAAAGTTGTGTATTCCAGTAAGCGAGTAAAGGCTCATGATGAAATCGGATGCCAGATTGGTGATCAGGTTCAAATTGTAGAATCCCGCCCGTTATCACGTGATAAGCGTTGGGTAGTGGAAACTGTAGTAAAACGTGAATCCCGAACTGCCGATCAGGGCGTGGGAGAGTAATTATGATCCAACATGAATCACGTTTAAAAGTTGCTGATAATACTGGTGCACGCGAGTTGCTTGTCATCCATGTACTTGGCGGCTCAACTCGTAAGTATGGCAGTATTGGAGATGTAGTGGTAGCCAGTGTAAAAATTGCTTCACCAACAGGCTCTGTAAAGAAAAGCGAAGTTGTAAAAGCTGTAATTGTGCGTTGTTCAAAAGAATGGCGCCGAGAAGATGGTTCTTACATTCGATTTGATGATAATGCCGCAGTTATCTTGGATGCTGATGGCGAGAACCCAAGAGGCACGCGTATCTTTGGACCTGTGGCGCGCGAATTGCGCGATAAAGGTTATATGAAGATCGTCTCGCTTGCCCCGGAAGTTCTGTAGGAGTAACGAGATGAGAATAAAGATTCGTAAAGGCGATACCGTGGAAGTAATCAGCGGGCGTCTGGTAGATAAAGGCAAGCGCGGTGAAGTGATCAATGTTTTGATTGATGATCGTCGTGTAGTGGTGCAGGGTGTCAATATCCGAACAAAGCATCAACGCCAAGTCCAGACCCAGGCTGGGCGAAATGTGAACCCAGGCCGTATTCAGTTTGAAGGTCCAATGGATATTTCAAATGTAATGCTGGTTTGTCCGAAATGCAGTGAGGCGACCCGCGTTGGCGTGCAACGCAATGAAGAAGGCGCCCATCGGGTTTGCAAAAATTGTGAAGCCTTGATCGATTAGGCCGTGGAGCTGACAGAATGAATAGAATGCAAGAACGTTACAACAAAGAAGTGGCTCCCGCCTTGTTCAAGAATTTCGAATTCAAGAACGTAATGCAGGTTCCACAAATTCAAAAAGTTGTCATTAACATTGGACTCGGCGAAGCAATGGATAACCCCAAGGCTTTGGATGCCGCAACTGCAGACTTGACGCAAATTGTCGGGCAAAAGCCTGTGCAAACAAAAGCCCGCAAAAGTATTGCCAACTTCAAACTCCGAGAAGGTCGTTTGATTGGCGTAAAAGTTACATTGCGCGGAGAGCGTATGTGGTCTTTCCTTGATCGCTTGATCAACATTGCTTTGCCGCGTGTACGTGATTTCCGTGGCATTTCGGCAAATGCATTTGATGGCCGAGGAAATTACACATTGGGTCTTAAGGATCAGTTGGTTTTCCCTGAGATCGAGTATGACAAGATTGATAAACTACGTGGTATGGAGATTACGATTGTAACCACTGCCCAGAATGATGAACATTCTCGTGCTATGTTGCAATTGCTAGGTATGCCGTTTAGTTACAAGAAGGAAGCATAATATATGGCAAAGAAATGTATGCAATATCGTGAACTTCGTCGCCGTTACGCGGTGCAAGTGCGCAACCGTTGTCAGCGTTGTGGTCGCCCGCGCGGATATATCCGTCGTTTTGGGTTGTGCCGCATCTGCTTCCGTGAAATGGCGTTAACGGGCAAAATCCCCGGCGTCGTAAAGTCGTCCTGGTAACGGTGGAGGATTAATCATGTCATTTACTGATCCTATTGCTGATATGCTGACGCGCATTCGTAACGCGATTTTAGCTGGACACAGCCAAGTTGCAATGCCCAGCTCGAAGTTGAAACTCGAGATCGCCAAAATCCTTAAAGATGAGGGTTTTCTCGAATCATTTGAAGTGGCAGATACTGAGTCTGAAGCTCAGAAGTCATTGCGCATGAAATTAAAATATGTTGGTGATCGTCGCCAGCGTCGCGCAGTTATCTCCGGCTTGGAAAGAGTTAGCAAGCCTGGTCGCCGCATTTACACCAAAAAGACAGACATCCCCTGGGTGCTTTCGGGTATTGGCGTTGCCATTCTCTCGACTCCCAAAGGTGTGATGACCGGCGCACGTGCCCGACAATTGGGCGTGGGCGGCGAGATCCTGTGCAAGGTGTGGTAGGAGGTTCATCAATGTCTCGTATTGGTCGTTTGCCGGTTGAAATTCCTGGCGGTGTGCAGGTAGATGTAAAGGGAGTTAATGTTCGCGTGAAAGGTCCTAAAGGGGAACTTCAGCGCGCATTCTCGCCAGCCATTGAAATAAAGATGGATGGAAGTATTCTTAATATTACACGTAAGTCAGATGATGCTGCAGAACGTGCGTTGCACGGGACCACTCGTGCTGTTCTGGCGAACATGATTCACGGTGTAAGCAAGGGTTTTGAAGTTATTCTTGAAGTTGAAGGCGTTGGATATCGCGCTGAAATGGACGGTAAGAAACTTTCCCTTTTTGTAGGTTATTCGCACCCAGTTAAGATGGACGCACCTGCCGGTGTGTCATTTGAAGTAGACACAAAGACTCGCCAAATTAAAGTGATGGGTTTTGACAAAGAATTGGTTGGTCAAATTGCAGCCAATGTGCGTAGCGTACGACCTCCGGAACCTTATCATGGTAAAGGTATTCGTTATCAAGGCGAACGTATTCGTCGCAAAGCCGGTAAAGCCGGGAAAGGAGCCAAGTAAGTTATGGCTAAAAGTCGTTCTATCGCTAGAGAGAATCGTCATGCGCGCGTACGTAAGCGCGTGTTTGGTACAACCGAACGCCCTCGTTTGAATATCTTTAAAAGCCTTTCTCAGATTTACGCACAGGTGATTGATGATATGGATGGCAAGACTCTTGTTTCAGCTTCTACTTTGGATAAAGACTTGCGCGAGCAAGTAAAAGGTATGAAGAAAACCGAGCAAGCCAAAGCAATTGGTAAGGCTGTTGCCGAACGAGCCAAAAGCAAAGGGATTTCAACCGTTGTTTTTGATCGCGGCGGGTTTCGTTACGTTGGCCGTGTTAAAGCAGTGGCTGATGGTGCGCGTGAAGGCGGCCTGCAGTTCTAGGCCTTAGTGGAGTTTTTTATATGTCTGAACATGATAAAAAAGTGGAACAACAAGCATTTGAATCGCAAGATGCGTTTGAAGAGCGGGTCATTGAAATCGCTCGTGTTGCCAAAGTTGTTAAAGGCGGACGCCGCTTTCGCTTCCGTGTAACTATTGTAGTGGGTGATAAGAAAGGCTCCATTGGCATGGGCAGTGGTAAGGCAAACGCTGTTCCGGATGCAATGCGCAAAGCTTCTGAGCGCGCACGTAAGAATATTCGCTCAGTTAATTTGTCTGGCACAACTATTCCTCACGAAACGCTGGGTAGAGTGGCTGGTGCTAAAGTTTTGATTAAGCCTGCTTCGCCTGGTACTGGTGTTATTGCGGCAGGTGGTGTTCGCGCAGTTTTGGAGTTGGCTGGAGTTCGAGATATCCTTACCAAGTCTCAGGGTAGTGCGAACGTATTAAATGTTGTGATGGCAACATTTGAAGCTCTTGATCAATTGCGTTCACCTCAAATTGAAGCAGCGCGCCGCGGAAAGAAACTGGAAGATTTATTGCCCTTCTGGGAACGGAGGAAGCAACATGCCTAAGCAGGAAACTTCCGGTAAAACAATTCGCATAACTTTGGTACGCTCTTTAATTGGCTATACCGAAGATCAACGTGGAACAGCGCGTGCATTAGGGTTGCGGCGCATGAATCATACAGTTGAACATAAAGATACCCCTGTGATACGCGGGATGATTAATAAAATCATCCATGTGCTTAAGATTGAAGAGTAGGTTGATATGAAATTACATGAACTTGTCCCAAATGCGGGATCGAAAAAAGACCGCAAACGAGTTGGTCGCGGTCCATCTGCTGGTCAGGGAAAAACAGCCGGTCGTGGAACTAAAGGTGCTGGCTCTCGTGCTGGCGAAGGCGGTCATTTGTACCGTCAGGGTGGTAACTTGCCATTTTTCCGACGCTTACCATTCTTGCGTGGTGAAGGTTTTACCCCGCCTAACCAAGTTGAATACAATGAAGTGAACTTGGACCAACTATCGGATGTCTTTAAATCTGCAGGGGAAGTTACTCTGGAAGCGCTTGAAAAAGCACACCTCCTTCGCGAACCTCGCAACCCTGTGGTTGTTTTAGCTCGAGGCGAGATTAATGTTGCGCTAAAAGTACGCGTTCATCGTGTGAGCGCTGGAGCCAAAGCCAAGATCGAAAAGGCTGGCGGTACGGTTGAATTGATCGCCTAAATTAAGGATTAAGGATACTTCTGATGAAGACTACCTTTTCAGGCTGGCGTTATCTCTGGAAATCGGACGATATTCGCCGTAAATTGCTGATCACATTGATGATTCTTGCTATATTTCGCCTAGCTGCTAACATCCCAGTGCCAGGTGTAAACCGTACTATTTTGGATCAATTTAATACCGGTACAGGTGGAGGAAATTTCCTTAATTTTCTAGACTTGCTGTCCGGTGGAACAATTTCCAATTTCTCTTTACTTTCGATGGGTGTGTATCCATATATTACTGCACAAATTATTATTCAGTTACTAATCCCAATCTTTCCTGCATTGCAAAGAAGGGTACAGGAAGATCCACGTGAGGGACGGCGCTGGATGGAGAAGTGGACGTACTATCTAGCAGTTCCAATGGCGGCTCTTTCAGCCATTGGTCAAATTCAGCTCTTCAGACAAATTGCCGGTCCAGATATTATTAAATTTGGTTTTACATCTGATTTATGGCTTAAGTCTACAATGATTTTGCTCGCGATGACCGCGGGCACAATGTTTGCCATTTGGCTTGGCGAATTGATTTCAGAGTATGGTATTCGAGGGCAAGGCCTTTCGCTTATTATTTTTTCTGGAATAGTTTCTCAAATGCCATCCAATTTAGGTAGTATGTTGGCAGATGAACAAACACGCTGGGTTATGTTGTTGTTTACTGTGATAGTAATCCTTAGCACTGTCTTTGCAATTGTTTATGTTCAACAAGGTCGTCGATATGTGCCGGTGATGTATCCAGGTCGCCGTGTGGGTAATCGAATGTCCATGCCTGTGAAAGGCACTTTGCCTTTGATGGTCAATCTTTCTGGAATGATCCCTTTGATTTTTGCGAGTGCAATTTTGCAATTTCCGGCTATTGCAGGTAGTTACTTTCTTCAATCTGAAAATGCAGGCGTAGCAAAATTCTTCCAAGGTGTAGTAGCTCTTTTTGATGGGTCAAATACAGATAACTGGGTGTATTGGTCAATTTACTTTTTAATGGTTGTAGTATTCACCTTTTTCTACACATCCGTTATGTTTGAGCAGCAAAATTATGGCGAGAACTTAAAGCGTGCCGGAGCGACCGTTCCGGGTGTACATAGTGGTCCCGCTACCCAAAAATACCTAAGCCGGGTACAGAACCGTATTACATTTCCCGGGGCATTCTTCTTGGGTGTAATCGCGATTATGCCGTTCTTATTATCTTTAATACTAAAAGCTTTGAACTTAGGAGCTGCTAGTGGCGCTACGGGTGTATTTCTGGCATCATCCTCCGGCTTGTTGATTGTAGTCGGTGTAGTACGTGATACCTTTATGGATATTGATGCCGAACTTAAACTACATGGCTATCAGGATACTTTGCTCGTACGGTAAGAGATTTTATTTATGGCGAAATACATTGTCTTGCTTGGACCTCCAGGGGCAGGAAAAGGTACGCAAGCTGATTTTTTAGCAAAAAAAACAAAGCTTGCGCACATTTCCTCGGGTGATTTGTTTCGTGAAAATTTTAAAAAAGAAACAGAGCTTGGAAAACTTGCCAAATCTTTTATGGATAAAGGCGAGCTAGTACCTGACAATGTAACAATAGACATGATTCGCGAGCGTCTCTCACGTGCTGATTGTAAAGAGGGAGCTATCCTTGACGGGTTTCCTCGCACGGCAGCTCAGGCTGATGCTTTGGAGATAATGCTTACTGATTTTCATGGTCAGGTTGATCTTGTACCTTACATAACTGCCGATCAAGAAATCTTGATTGAACGTGCTTCTGGTCGCTGGGTTTGTCGAGCTAATAATGCTCATATTTATCACCAGCTATTTAATAAGCCCAGACAAGCTGGTATTTGTGATGTTGATAATGCTGAACTTGTTCAGCGTGATGACGATAAAGTCGAAACTGTAGCGCATCGAATAAAAGTTTATTTGGAACAAACTGCGCCATTGGTTAAATATTATCGCGATCATAATAAATTATTTGAAATAGACGGCACACAGCAAGTCGAAGTAGTATCTGCTATGTTGCTTACTAGAATACAAAAATAAAGCACCTTATCAAATGAGTTGGGAACGTCAAATTCACATTAAGAGCCCTGATGAACTAAAGATAATGCGTGAAGCAGGCCGTATTAATGCACAAATTTTGGCGACCATTAAATCTATAATACAACCCGGTGTGACAACGGCTGACCTCAACGCGGCTGCTGAGGATATTTTGAAGTCACACGGGTGTTATTCGCCCTTTAAGGGCTACGGCACCCCGCCTTTTTCCGGTTCGTTGTGTACAAGTGTGAATGAAGAACTTGTCCACGGCATACCAAGCAAGAGACGTAAATTAAAAGAAGGCGATATTGTTTCTGTAGATAGCGGGACGGTATACGAGGGTTTTGTAGCAGACTCAGCCATAACGGTTGGGGTGGGGGAAATCTCTGATGAGGCGAAACGCCTGCTGGAAGTTACAGAAGGTGCACTCTACGCAGCAATTGAAAAAATGCGTATGGGTAATCGAACTGGTGATGTTTCAGCTGCAATTCAACAATTTGTTGAAGGTTGTGGTATGCATGTGACTCGTGAGTATACAAGTCATGGCGTTGGTAGGCAAATGCATGAAGGACCGCAAGTGCCAAACTACGGTCGAGCTGGAAGCGGTTTACCGCTTCGCAGCGGAATGACCATCGCGATTGAACCGATGGTGTTGATTGGGACGCATGCAACACGCGTTCTTAAAGATCAGTGGACGGTTATCTCTACTGACAAGTCATTAACAGCCCATTTTGAACATTCAGTGGCTGTTACGGATGGAGAACCCCTCATCCTGACTGCTCCGTGACTTGTTAAAAAAGATGTCGTTTTACTGGACGTATAAAGAAACAGCCTGTATAATTAAAACCTTGGCTGTATGAAGAAGTATTTTAGGAGATTTGATAAATGAAAGTTTCTCCCTCGATTCGCAAGCGCTGTGCTAAGTGTCGTATTGTTCGACGCAAGGGACGCGTTTATATTATTTGCGAAAATCCAAAACATAAACAGAGGCAGGGTTAGACCATGGCGAGAATTGAAGGTGTTGACCTGCCCCGCAATAAGCGGGTTGAAGTCGGCTTGACCTATTTATTCGGAGTAGGTCCTACTCGCGCACGCGCGGTTCTTGCCGCCACAAAAGTCAGTCCTGATACACGTATTAAGGATTTGACCGAGGCGGAGGTTTCTGCGATCCGTGAGTTCGTTTCTAAAAACTATAAAGTAGAAGGCGATTTACGACGTGAGCAACAGCTGAACATTAAGCGGCTCATTGAGATCGGCTCATATCGTGGCTTACGACATCGTCGTAATTTACCTGTTCGCGGACAACGCACAAAAACTAATTCACGCACCCGTAAGGGTTCCAAGAAGACAGTTGCTGGACGTGGTAAGCGTCGTGGCGCGAAGAAGTAAAGGAGTTCTAGAAAATGGCTCAAGCACAAACCGTACGTTCCACGCGCCGTAGCACTGGCGGCTCAAAGAAAGGCAAACGCAATCTGTCTTCAGGGCAGGTGCATATTTTTGCATCTTTCAATAACACAATCGTAACTGTGACAGACAACGAAGGCAACACTGTTGCTTGGGGTTCTGCTGGTTCTGCTGGTTTCAAAGGATCTCGCAAGAGTACGCCCTTTGCTGCCCGTCTTGCCGCTGAACAGGCTATCAAAGCCGCCCAACAGTTAGGCATTCAAGAAGTGGATTTGTTTGTCAAAGGACCTGGACCTGGTCGTGAAAATGCAATTCGCGCTGCACAGTCCATGGGTTTAAAAGTCCGCTCTATTTCGGATATTACGCCAGTCCCTCATAATGGCTGTCGTCCTCCGAAGAAGCGTCGTGTTTAAAATGGTGAGGTAGTTAATATATGGCAAAAAATATTGGACCGGTATGTAAACTCTGCCGGCGCGAAGGCGAAAAACTTTATCTAAAAGGCGAACGTTGTTTCACTCCCAAGTGTTCGTTTGAAAAACGAAACTTTGCCCCAGGTCAGCATGGTAAGAATGCTGGGCGTGGTGGCAAAGGTATGGGCACTGGGCGTGAATCGGACTTTGCTCGACAGTTGCGTGCAAAACAAAAGGCACGCCGTATCTATGGTGTATTAGAGCGCCAATTCCGTCGTTATTACGAAAGCGCGCTCGGGCATCGTGGGTTGACAGGCTTAAATCTCCTGCACATTCTTGAATCTCGTTTAGACAATATTGTGTTTAAATTAGGTTTTGCAACTAGTCGTGCACAAGCTCGCGCTTTAGTCTCTCATGGCCATTTTACTGTAAATGGTCGCCGCGCTGATGTGCCTTCAATGCTATTGCAAGAAGGTGACGAAGTGAGTGTGCGTGAAAACTCTAGCAAACTGACATATTTTAAAGATATGGGCGCAGTTGCTGAGAAACGTAATTCTCCATCATGGTTAAATCGGGATGTCAAAAAGATGTCCGGTGCAGTGGTTCGCCTGCCAGAACGTGCCGAAATTGAAGGCACTCTTAACGAACAGTTGATCGTCGAGTACTACTCGCGACGCTAATCATCATGCGCGTTGGTGCCGCTGGGTATTTTGCGGCTCCATGCGTTTCCTTAAAAAGGGAGAGGTGAACCGTGACGGGTATCACGAATATGGTTATGCCAAAGATCGAGCGTGAAGCTGAAGCTCGTAATTATGGCAAGTTTACAATCAGCCCGCTGGAACGTGGCTATGGTGTGACTCTTGGCAATGCCATGCGTCGCATCCTGCTATCCTCCATTGAGGGAGCTTGTGTAACCTCAATGCGTATTGGCGATGTTCTTCACGAATTCAGTGATGTGCCTGGCGTGCGAGAAGATGTCATTCAGATGATGATGCAGATCAAACAAATACGCATCAAGCTAGATGGTGTAAATACCACTAGAATGCATCTTGAAGTGCGTGGTGAAGGACAAGTTACTGCCGCTGATATTATTGCCCCCGCTGAGGTAGAGGTTGTTAATCCAGACCTATATCTGTTTTCGGTAGATGGCGCAAAGACAAAACTGGATATTGAATTTACAGTAGAGCGTGGACGCGGTTATTCACCTGCAAATGATCGCAGTGGACATATGCCCATTGGCGAATTGCCTGTAGATGCAATTTATAGCCCGGTAAAACGCGTAAACTGGGAAGTGGTCTCTGCCCGTGTCGGGCAAAGTACCAATTATGACAAGTTAGTCCTTGAAATTTGGACAGACGGAACAGTTTCACCTGAGCGCGCACTCAGCACCTCAGCCAGATTGCTCATTGACCATTTGCGTTTCATTGCAGGTGTTAATGAAGAAACCCTGACTGTTGCAGTTGAAAGCGTGAGTGCAGGAAGCCGCTTGAGCAGTGAAATGGCTGAAACGCCAGTTGAAGCTCTTGATCTTTCTGTACGCGTCTTCAACTCATTGAAGCGCACAGGCATTACCACAGTGGGTGATGTGCTAGACTTGCTCGAAAAAGGCGAGAATGCTGTTATGTCCATCCGCAACTTCGGTGAAAAGAGTCTTGATGAACTTCGCCAAAAGATGCAGGAAAAGGGCTACATGAAAGATGAACAACCTTCGGAGTAATTAAGATATGCGACATGGTGTAGCTGGATATAAACTTAACCGCACAAAAAGCGCGCGCATTGCATTGCGCAGAAATCTGATCAAGCAATTGTTCACACATGAGCGAATTCAGACCACTGAGGCAAAAGCTGCGGCGATTCGTGGTGAGGCAGAACACATTCTCACTATTGCACGTAATTGCGCAAATGGTACTACTGTTGAGAAGGTAAATGCGCGCCGTTTGGTCACATCCAAATTGGGTGATGACCGCATGACCAAACGCATTTTCGATGAACTTGCGCCTCGTTATGCAACTCGTAATGGTGGATATACCCGTGTGATGAAACTTGGACCCCGCCACGGCGATGCTGCTGAGATGGTAGTCCTTGAATTAGTGCAAGAATAAGATCATAGTAACGGCATTTAGCCGTTAGTAAGATGGTACGTTACAAATTGATCCTTGCTTATGACGGCTCGCAATTTGCAGGCAGTCAACGGCAGAGCAGCAAACGAACTGTTCAAGGCCAGCTAGAAAAGGCTTTGAACAAATTAGGATGGTCAGGGAAGTCAGTTATTATTGCTGGCAGAACTGATGCAGGTGTCCATGCTAGTGGACAAGTCGTTTCATTTGACTTAAATTGGAAGCATTCGATTGATGATTTGCAAAGAGCGCTCAATTCGATAATGGATGCTGATCTTGCTGTAATCAATATTCAGCAAATTGCATCAACCTTTCATCCTCGTTTTGATGCCACGTCACGTTCTTATGTGTACAAGATTTTCTCACAAAAAGTTCGTGACCCAGTGCATGAAAGATTTGCCTGGAGAGTTTGGCCCGAGATAGACAGCGACTTGCTTAATAAAGTCGCCTTGGAATTTATAGGCACCCACGATTTTTCTGCCTTTGGTACGGCAACAACAACCAAAGGTACAACAGTGCGGACCGTAAAGGCTTCAGCATGGAAGATGTTGAATGGTGAGTGGCAGTTTGAAGTACAGGCAGATGCGTTTTTATATCGCATGGTACGCCGTTTAGTGTATGTGCAAGTCGCAGTTGCACAATCAAGGTGTTCGATTGGTGATGTGCGCAATGCAATTCAAAAGCAAAGTGTGCTCCTGTCTGGTTTAGCTCCTGCGTGTGGATTGACGTTAGTTGAAGTACTATATTGATCAATGAATTGACTTTGTAAAAAAGAAACGGAGAGACGAAAGTGTATAAGTCTTATTATCCGAAAGCCGCTGAAATTCAGCGCAATTGGGTTGTAGTAGATGCCAGCGGAAAAACGCTGGGTCGTTTGGCGGCGCAAATTGCGCACGTCTTGCTTGGCAAAGATAAACCCACCTTCACGCCTGGCGTGGAGATGGGCGATAATGTTGTGGTGATCAATGCTGAATTGGTGACTGCAACCGGCACAAAGACCAGACAAAAACTGGACACCAAGATCTATTATGGTCATTCTGGTTTTCCAGGCGGTTTAAAGTCTATTTCTTTGCGCGAGCAATTAAAACAGCACCCTGACCGCGCCTTGCGCGATGCAGTGTGGGGTATGTTGCCTCACAACCGCATGGGTCGTGCAGTGCTCAAACGTTTGAAGGTCTATGCAGGTTCCGAACATCCCCATGGAATGCAGAAACCTGTAGAAATGAAATAGGAAGGTTTGCATTATGTCTGTTCAATATTATGAAGGTATTGGCCGCCGCAAAGAAAGCACTGCTCGCGTTCGTGTTATGAGCGGCTCAGGTAAATTCGTGGTGAATGAAAAAGAAGGACCAGTCTACTTCCCACGCATCGGTGACTTTGAAGATATTTTACGTGCGTTCAAAGCCGTTGGCCAAGATAACAAGAAGTACGATATTTCTGTGCACGTAAATGGCGGCGGAGTGGCTGGTCAGGCTGAAGCTGTGCGTTTGGGTGTTGCCCGCGCATTACAATCCATCAATGTGGATTGGACTGCTGCGCTTCGCAAAAACGGTCTTTTGACTCGTGACGCTCGTATTAAAGAGCGTAAGAAGCCAGGTCTTAAGAAAGCCCGTAAGGCTCCTACTTACACCAAGCGTTAATTTTTACAGCTACAATTTAACGAATTACAATGCGTAATCCGTAATGCGTAATGCATAGCGGATTACGCACTGTCTTTTAAAGGAAAAACATGAATCGCAAAATTTTGATAACCCTGTTCTTTGCCAGCATTCTGATATCTGCTTGCGTTCCCGTTCAAACAAATATAGCTACCGACCCAACCAAGTCTGTGGGAGAGATAGTTCAAGCCACGTTTCAATCTTTAACAGCCCAGCCCGCCCTTGAATCGACCGAAGCGTCAACGCCCGAGCCGCTCAGCACAGATATGCCAGTTGAAAATACTGGAAGTATCAGCGGCGTCGTTAAAAGCAAATTTATTCATGTTGTTGCTTTTTTAAAAGATACTGATCAATATTATTCAGTAGATTTGCAAGGAAGCGGCGCAAATGATTATATTTTCACTATTGAGAATCTACCCGCAGGCGTCTATCGGGTATTTGCATTTACGAGCGCATCCCCTTTTGCTGCGCCTTTTCCAAGCGCCTACTCAAATTATGTAAAGTGCGGCTTAAGGAAAAATTGCACCGATCACAGCCTTGTTGATGTAACCGTTATAGCAGGGCAAAAAACTGGTGGCGTTTATATTTTAGATACCGTAGGAGCGCCTGAATTTACACCCTACATTGATTTGTATTTTGCAGATAAGCAAAATGGACAGACATCCTCAGGCGCCGATGCGGCAACATTGCCATTTGAAGCGGGTGACATAGGCGGCGACTTAGCCTATGATGAAACAGGAATTCCCGTGATGTTTGTTGTCGCGTTTCGGAAAGACGGAGCGCCTAACGAATTTTATTTCAAAGTGGCAGAGCCAAATATTACTTCCTACGGAATTTACAACTTGCCAGTCGGAAAATATCAAATTGTCGCTTATACCCTCGGCGGCGATTTGGGCAACGGCAGTTTTTACCCAGAATTATTCAAGGCAGGGTTTACGCAATACGTTAAATGCGGCATGGTTGCTCCTTGTGCAAATCATGAATTGATCGAAGTAGAAATAAAAAGCGGCGAGTATACAAAAGCAGACCCGCTTGATTGGCTTGCGCCGCAAGAATCTATGCCGTCCTTTCCGCTTCCTTAAAACGCCGATTGTTGATTCTGTCTTCGTCAATCGATTCGCCCCTATTCATTTTGAGTCGGGGCGAATTTTGCTGTTCATCCAATCCCCATTAAGGTAAAATACAGAACATCTGTTCAAAGGACATTATGGAATTTAAACTTCAAGCGCCATTCATCCCAATGGGAGATCAACCCGAAGCCATCCAAGGGCTTGTGCGGGGGGTTCGTGAAGGCAAAAAGCATCAGGTTTTGCTGGGGGCAACTGGTACAGGCAAGACATTTACAATTGCATCTGTGATTCAGGAATTGCAAAAGCCCGCTTTGATCATGGCACACAATAAAACACTGGCGGCGCAGTTATACGCCGAGTTCAAGGAATTTTTTCCTGAGAATGCTGTCTCGTATTTTGTTTCCTATTATGATTATTACCAGCCAGAAGCGTACGTGCCGCGCCGTGATTTGTTCATTGAAAAAGAAACAGAGATCAATGAAGAGATTAATCGCCTAAGACTTTTGGCTACAACTGCGCTTGTCTCACGTAGAGATGTGATCATCGTTGCTTCGGTATCCTGCATTTATGGGCTGGGCAACCCAGAAGAATTTAATAAAGGCTCTGTGAACATCAAAGTAGGGGAGGTGGTTCGCCGAAATGCCTTGCTCAGGCGATTAATCGAGTCTCAGTATCAACGTAACGATATGGAATTGCGCTCTGGAACCTTTCGTGTGCGAGGGGATACTTTGGAAATCATTCCAGCGTATGAAGATAAACGCGGTTATCGCGTTACGTTCTTTGGCGATGAAGTAGAACGAATTATGCAATTTAGTCCTGTTTCAGGCGAAATATTTGATGAGCCAAAAGAAATCTCTATTTTTCCTGCCAAACAATATTTAACAGACGTTGAAAAAACAAAAGAAGCCATTGTTGACATTGAAGCAGAACTTGAAGAAAGAATTGCGCAATATCGGCAGGTTGGGAAAATCCTTGAAGCGCAGCGCATTGAGCAAAGAACCCGTTACGATTTGGAGATGCTTAAAGAAGTAGGATACTGTTCTGGTATAGAAAACTATTCCCGTCATTTTGACAGACGCGCAGCGGGTACGCATCCCTGGACGTTAATTGATTTTCTTCCCAGTGATTATTTGCTGATATTGGATGAGAGCCATATGACCGTGCCTCAAATTCGAGGCATGTATAACGGTGACCGTGCCCGCAAGGAAACCTTGGTTGAATATGGATTCCGATTGCCCAGCGCAATGGACAATCGCCCTTTAAAATTTGACGAATTTGAAGAGGTGATGGGCAGCACGATCTATACATCAGCAACGCCTGCGGAATATGAGATGACTCATGCGGAGCAAGTTGTTGAGCAGATTATTCGCCCGACTGGCTTAGTAGACCCAGAAGTGGATGTGCGCCCCACCAAGGGACAAATAGATGACCTCGTAGGCGAGATCAGGCAGAGGGTGGAAAGAGGCGAGCGTGTTTTGGTCACGACTCTGACAAAGCGCATGTCGGAAGATTTAACAGATTACATCAAGGAGCTGGGTATCAAGGTGCGTTATTTGCATTCGGAAGTAGAGACGCTGGAGCGAATTGCTATTTTGCGTGATCTACGTTTGGGTGAATTTGATGTGTTGGTCGGAATCAATTTACTGCGCGAAGGTTTGGATTTGCCCGAAGTATCTCTTGTGGCAATTCTTGATGCAGACAAAGAAGGCTTTCTGCGTTCTGGCACTGCGCTGATTCAAACGATCGGACGCGCGGCGCGTAATGTGAACGGTAGAGTGATTATGTATGCAGATCGAATGACCGATTCGATGAAACGCGCCATTGACGAAACGGACCGCCGCCGTGCCAAACAAGTTAAATATAATAAAGATCATGGCATTGTAGCGATTAGCATTACAAAAGCTATTCGTGACCTGACAGATGAATTGAGATCTAAATCAGTTGGAGAAGAAAAGGGGAAATATAAAGTAAACGGAGATATTCCTCGTAATGAGCTTCGGCAGATCGTGCATGATATGGAAAGAATGATGAAAGATGCTGCCAAGAATTTGGAATTTGAACGTGCTGCGGCTTTGCGCGATGAGCTATATCAGTTAAAAAATTTACTGGCTGATGATGAGTCGCTGAAACCTTGGGAGAGAATCAAGTTGTTGAACGGGGAAGATGAGTAGATGGTAGAATGGCGGCTCAAGGAGATTAACTTGGCTGTCAAACTTATTTTACGCAAACAGGAATTTGAAGTGCGCCCCGGCATGACCTTGCTTTCGGCGCTTAAAAAATGTAATATTTTGCCAGAGTCTGTTTTGGCAACGCGCGAAGGGGAAATGATCGAAGAGGATGAAATATTAAAAGATGGCGATATTATTAAATTGGTTGCTGTGATCTCAGGCGGTTAATGATGAAATGTAAAAAATGTGGAATAAAAGCCTCGGTAAATATGCGCCATCACAAAATGGCTTTGTGCAAGGAGCATTACCTTGAATGGATCCCTGAGCAAACCGAACGGTTTATTAAAAAATACGAGATGTTTAAGCGAGAGGAAAAAATTCTTGTTGCAGTCTCTGGTGGTAAAGACTCGCTTTCTCTTTGGGATATATTGATTCGATTGGGCTATCAAGCGGATGGGGTGTACCTGGGTTTGGGGATTGATGGCGGCGTGGAGTATTCGCACGAATCGCAGAAGCTGACAGAGCAGTTCGCGCAACAAAGAAATTTAAAACTTCATATTGTGGATGTGGAAAAAGAATATGGTCAATCCATCCCAATGCTGGCAGAAAAAACTCATCGAGGATATGGCAAGCCCTGCTCGGTGTGCGGCTTGGCGAAACGACATGAAATGAACCGCATCGCGCGTGATCTTGGCTATGACGTGCTGGCGACCGGGCATAACCTTGACGATGAAGCCGCAGTTTTGTTTGGTAATACGCTTTCATGGGAAGGGACGTACCTCCAAAGGCAAAGCCCAGTGCTGGCAGAATCCAATGGTTTGGCTAGAAAGGTTAAACCTTTATGCCGCTTCTATGAACGCGATATGGCAGCGTATGCCATGTTGAGCGGGATAGAATATATATACGAAGAATGCCCCTTTTCAGTGGGTTCAACTTCTATTTATTATAAGGAAATGTTGAATCAACTCGAGAATCAGCGCCCGGGCGCAAAGCTAACATTTTATCTTCGTTTTTTAGAGGCAAAAAATAGCGGTTTGTTTGCACAGCCAATTGCTGTGGAATTTGCTACTCATTTGTGTCAGAAATGCGGGCAACCAACTTCTGCGCCAGATCTGTGTTCTTTTTGTCGTATGATCGAAAAAGTATCCTTAGAGAATTGAGTGCGAGGCATATATTTTCAATAAGAGACCAAGCTCATTGAGAAAAAGGGAGTAGTTAGACCGAGATAGCAAAGTAAATATCAGCAAACAAAATGAAAAAGATTAAATTTGCACATCGCGTAGCCCAAAAATGAGTGTAAATTTGTGTTACAAAACCTTTGCAAAACCTTTGCAATATGATATAATCTTAATATTGGTTTTAAACAATCCGTGAAGTTTAAAGGCGGATTTACATATATAAAAATTTGGAAACGTATTTATGAGTGAGAAAAAACAACTAAAATTTAATGACATCGCGCCTGAAGCAAAATTATTAGGTATAGATGGAAAAACTGTAAAACTTTCTTCATTATGGAAAGATTCTGTGCTGGTGCTTGCTTTTACGCGTCATTTCGGTTGCCCGCAATGTAAAGAGATGCTTGACCAATTATTTGAAGCGCAGCCGTCTATGAAAAAGAAGGGACTTCGCCTCGTAATTGTTACGCATTCTTCAGCAGATGGGGCGAAGCAATTTTGTGAACAACGTGCCCCAGGCGCAATTTGCTTGGCAGATTCAGATCGCTCAGCTTATCGAGCTTATGGGTTGTATCCTGGAAATATTTGGCAGACATGGATTTCTCCGAGAATTTGGATATCGAACAGGAAGTTAGCACAAACCAAAGGATACAAAGCAGGACTGCCTTCAGCGGGCCAAGATATGAATCAAATGTCAGGTACGTTTATTATTGGCATGGATGGTCGTATTCGTTTGCCCTATTACTATGATGACATTGCAGATCATCCCCCTGTCGATTTGATTTTGCATGGAGTTATGGGTGTGGATTGGAAACGCCCATTTGATAATGAGCCAGTGGTCTAATAATATGAAAGATATTTTTCTTGCAACATACCTTGCTGTAAAAGAAGTTGTGCGTAACCGAGGTCGATTTTTAATGGTCGCATTGGTTATCGCTTTGATCACTGTGCTGGTGCTTTTTATTGCCGCTCTAGGCGAAGGGTTATCTGATGCTAATCGACAATATGTCGCTAATCTTGATGCACAATTAATTGTGTTTTTGGAAAAATCAGATTACAGTATTACTGCCAGTCGACTAGAAACAAATACAGTTAAATCGGTTCGTCGTATTGATGGTGTGGCTGATGCGGGCCCAATTTATACATCAAACTCTGAGATTGTATCTTTACCGGAGCCGCTCAAAATCTCACTACTCGGTGCAGAAGCTGACCGCCCAGGCATGCCAGCTTTGATAGAAGGCAGATATTTTCGCGGCGGAGAAGCCCGTGAGGCTGTTATGGATTTGAGCGTGGCGGAACGTTCAAATTTGAAGATTGGTGATGAAATTGAAATTCGTTCAACCCAAGGAACAGAAGATGAATTCTATAGCTTAACTATTGTTGGACTTGTTGATGAACAGGCTTATTTTTTTCAACCAACAATATTTGTGCCTGCTGCAACTTGGGAGCTAATGAGGCCTCAGGCTTCTTCTGACCTTGGAAGTGACACTCCTTACCCTAATATTATTGCAGTGAAACTAAATGACCCATTGCAAGTCGAAGAGATGAAGCAAAGACTGGTTAATCAAATTTCAAATATAGAAGTTGCAGATATTGAAACAACCATTAATAATATCCCTGGTTATACTGCGCAACAAGGCACCGTCCAAACACAAGGCGGCTTTACCTTATTAATTGGCATTCTTGTTATTGGAGGCTTTTTTCAAATACAGATCTTGCAAAAAGTCCCCCAAATTGGCGTATTAAAGGCAATAGGCTCATCAAATTTTGTTGTAGGGCTTTCGGCGATTATACAGATTGTAATTGTGACGGCAATAGGCGTAGGGATTGGTGCTGTCTTGAATTATTTATTTTCGCTTGGGCTTCCGCCGGCAATTCCCTTGGATTTCAACGGTACACGGTCTTTAATAGCAATAGCGCTACTTTTATTAATTGGCCCATTGGGCGGAATGGTATCCATTATTTATGCAATTCGTATCGAGCCACTTAAAGCGCTCAGGTTGGGGTAAGGCATGAAACATTCAGCTCTTGAAGTACGTGATTTAGTGAAGTCGTTTACTGTAGATGGTATAGCATTTAATGCGGTAGATCATGTTTCATTTAAAGTAAATTCTGGCGAATTTGTTGCTCTGGTGGGACCTAGCGGCTCTGGTAAAACGACAATGCTTTCGATTTTGGCTGCATTGCTTACTCCTACGAGTGGTCAGGTAAAAATTGATGGGCAGGATCTTGCCAAAATGAGTGAGACCGAAAGAGTAAAATTACGGCGAGAAAAGATAGGTTTTACATTTCAATCGAATAATTTGATACCATTTCTTACTGCTCAGGAAAATGTGGAATTTATGCTTCGCTTAAATGGTGTTTTGGGGCATGCTGGTAGATTGAGGTCCGGTGAATTGCTTGCTCGTTTAGGGTTGGCAGACCGCTTGCATAATCTTCCCGCTCAAATGTCTGGAGGGCAGCAACAGAGAGTAGCAATTGCGCGTGCTTTAATTCATGAGCCTACTCTTGTGCTTGCAGATGAACCGACCGCATCTCTCGACACAGAACGTGCGTTTCAGGTTGTAGAAACATTTGCTCATCTGATTCATGAAAGCGAACGGGCAGGAATCATTGTTACTCATGATCTGCGAATGTGCAAGCATGTTGATCGTGTTTTACAAATGGAAGATGGAAAGTTGGTGCGAATTTATGAAGGTAAAAAAGAAATTAAGGAATTATCGCAAGGTGTCTTGAAACATTAATTTGAATGTGTTGCGGTATAAGAATCAGTTATTGTAGAAGTTTTTGAATATTTTCCGCTTCGTATACTGCATGGCTGGATTGATATAAGGTTAATGCTTTTTGCAAATATTCTTTGCGAATAGCGTCTTGGGAATTTTTTCCTAATTCACGCCATGCGTTTGCTTCATACACTGGCATGGAGAGAGCATGTGCTTCGCTTGCGCTGGCAAACCAGTCTTTTACCGCTGATTTATGATTTCCGGTTAGCCGTTTTAACCAGCCGCGATAAAGCAAGTAAGTGGTTTTGCCAAAGGGGAAGACTCTTTGGAATTTTTTTATTAATACTACAAGGCGTGTGGCTGTTTTTTGTAATTCTGCTACATCACGGAATCCAGAAATGTTGAACGTTTTTCCTTGTTCCCACGCTTCAAAAACCACATTGGCAACAAGACGTTCTCCAATAATGAGTGAATAAAGTTGAGGGGGCAGGGAGGTTAAGATAGGAATGCATTTGGCGCAATATTCTATTGCCTTTTCTTCGTTTCCAGAGCGCCAAAAGGCATACGCTTTAACACTGAACAAATGTGTTTGGTCAATGGGGGCTGTGCTAAAGTCATTATCGTTTTTTAAAGTTTCTAAGGCTTTATTAAATTCGCTTTCATGGGTTTGCCAGATGGCAACACCGAAAACTGCCCATGAAATATTCATGATGCTTCCCGAGTTTTTTACAAGTTCATAAAGCTCACGATAATGTGCGCCGGACTTGCGGTAATCTCTTCCGCGGGCGACTTCTAATCCTGCTATCACAACCAAGCAAGTGATTTCCAGTCGATAATCAACAATTCGATTTGCAAGGTCTTTCCCCTCGGTCAGAATTTTTAAGGCGAAATCCCATTCCCCTGCGCCCAGTTTGTAGGTTCCTACGGCTAATTTAACCCACGTTTCTGAATGGGGATCATTCACTTGAGATGCGGCAGTTAATGCTTTTTCTGCGTAATGATTTGCTAGTTTGTGACTTGGGATCGTGCCTATAATCGCACTGACAGTGCCTAATGCCCATACACGAGCGGGGGACATGCTCCCCCCAGACTCTGCTAGATTTAATGCCCTGAGGGCATGGTATACAACGGCTAGGCTTTCTGAGCTTACGAAGTTAATATTTGCAATGTGGGCGTAGTTTTGTGCAAGTTCCTGCAGGTTTTCGTCATTTTTTCTATTTAGCCCAACAAAAATATTTGGAAAGTTGTGATGCGCTGTCTGTATGAATAATTCAGAGATCAACCCCAGCACTGTTGATGTGGTTGTAATCGCTGCAGGGCGATTGAGGATTTGCGATGCTGTGCGGAAAAATATACGCGCATTTTCTAGCTGGCCAAGGCCAAGATACGCCTCCCCAATGACTCGATTTAAAAATGCTGTTTGTTTTTTTGTAAGAACGGCATTTTTTTCAGCCCCAATTTTTTCTAGTGCTTGAGTAAAAAACTGAATCGCTTCACGATATGCGCCATTATGACTTGCCATCACTCCTGATTTTTCCAAATACTCTATAGCTTTGGGTGCGATATCAGCTTGCTTCCAGTGATACGCAAGAGCTGGAAAATAGGAAGATGAATTATCTCCGTATGTTTTTTCATACCATTCTGCCATAGTGCGATGCAATGAACGTCTTTGTGAGAAAAGCAATAAGTTATAAGCTACTTCCTGAGTGATCATGTGCTTGAAAATGTAGGATATATCAGGTTCAGGCTTATCCAGAATTGTAAGATCCTGTTTTTCCAGATGGGTTAAATGATTTGCTAGCTGAGGCACATCGGCTTGGATTGGGTAAATTGCAGATAATTCTTGCAGAGCAAACACACGCCCGATAACAGAGGCAACCTTTAGCGTAAGTTGATGCGAAGGTGACATCTTGTCAATTCTGCTGATGATGACACCTTCCAGCGACCCAGGCAAGTTAAGCTCTTCAAGATTTCCTGCGTTTGCAGAAAGTATGCACTCATTGTCGCGGATTTGTAACATACCGCTGTCTCTTAATGCGTAGACGAGTTCTTCGCTATAAAAAGGATGTCCTTCTGCTTTGTTTTGAATAAAAGAAACAAGCTGCGGCGGTAACTTACGAACATTTAACCGCTGTCGCATTAGCGTTTCAATATTTGTATTACTTAAAGGTTCAAGCGGAATAAAATATGTGGATGTGGATTCCCGTATTAGTGTATATTCTAAAGGCGGGGTTGCTCCAATGGGTCTATTGGTTATGATTATTAATAAGGGATGGATTTTTTGCCTTGCTTGATTAATTAAAGCCCACGATCCTGAGTCCATCCAATGGGTATCTTCAATCACAAGTGCAGTTGGTTTTTTTGAGGCGAATTCTTGCAGGTATTCTAAAATAAAATCCCGCATCAGGTTGGCACGGGCTTCACCAACGATCATTTTTGTGAAATCATTATCATCAAGCGAAAATGGCAAAATAGCATTAAGCAGTGGAGCGCGCTCCATTAGATGCTGGTCATTTTGAATTTCGTTTAAGAAGAGTTCTTTTTGTTCGTGAATATCTAGATGTGATTGCAGGTTGAAAATTGTAGCGCAGATAGTTTTCCACGGATGGTAAGGTGTGTTTTGTTCTATGGCTTCACTAAGCCCTACGAGAACAGTTACATTCATCGCGCTGGATTGTCTGAATAGTTCTTCAATAAGGCGCGATTTTCCCAAGCCTGCTTCTGCTTCGATCATTATTGTTTTATTTTCGCGAGTAATAAGCCCGCGCAGAGCTTCTGCTAGTTTAAATTTTTCGTCTTCACGTCCGATCATGTTGGTTAAAGCAATTTGTGAAACACCTCGGTTATGGCGTGCTTCGGGCACGTATACAGGGACAGGTTGTAATTTGCCGCGCACTGATATGGGATTGAGTCCCATAAATTCCACACGCCCCTTTGCCGATTCGTATGTAGTTGTATCTGCCAAAATTGTGATGTTATCCCCGCCAGTTAATTTCATATCAGATGCGGCAACCATTAATCGAGCCGCCAGGTTGACGGCGTCGCCATTAATTGTATATTCTCTTCTTTTTTGATTTCCAATAACACCGCAAAATACACGACCCGTTGCAATACCAATATAACAACTCAACTTAAGGTCAGCGACAGCGCTTTTAATATCTTGAGCAGCAAGCACAGCGCGGAGCGGGTCATCCTCATGGGAAAAAGGAGGTAACCCAAATGCACCTAGCAAGGAAACGCCCTTCTCGTCTACTGTGATCTTGTTGACACTGCCTTCATATTTATATATAGCGCTTTGTAATATTTGTGCTAATTTCTGTGTTGTATCAATATCTGCAGATTTACTCATATCTGGAATACTGATGAAAACACTTGTAATGCGCCGTAATTCTGCGAGCCAGTCAGATTGTCCAGCATCAATTCTTTTTGCTAAAGCACCAGGAATATAAGATCGAAGAGCAGGGATACTTTCTTCGGTAAGATCGAATTCTTTTTCCGCATCTGGAATAATCTTTGAGTTTATCTTGCTCAAGAGCATGTAGCCACTCTCAAGCGGAATTCCCGAAGCGCTGCCCTTTAATGCATCCCAAGCAGATGCAGAAAGTACAATTTGTCCTGGGTTAAGATTTTTCTGGGCATTACTAATTTGCTCGATTACTTCGCCTGTAGGAACAATTTCCCAACGATTGAATACTCCCCCTAGGCAGGAAATATTTATCTGCCCGGCTCCAATCGCAATTCTGGTGCTAAGGGTGCTATCTCCAACTACATACCCCGCTAGTTTTTGATTGGCTTCAAAAGCGGTTTGTGCAGCAAAGGTGGTTGCCGTTTCAAGGTTTTCGTTAGGCCAAATGACAAATAAGCCATCCCCTGCAAATTTTAGAATATCCCCGCCGTACTTTTTGATGATATCTATCCATTGCCCATAAAAATCATTTAATACCTCGGCGATATCTTCTGCGCCCGAGGGTCCTTTAGATGCAAATTTTTCTGTTAATGATGTAAACCCTGAAATATCAACAAACAAAACCGCCGCCAATAAGTCCTCTGAAAAGGGGCGATTGGGCGGCGTAGGGTCCTTCGCAATTCTGCTTTGCAGAATGTTTGGGAGATAGCTTTTGAGTGTTGTAATTACGGATAATTCCATGTTGGGTGCCATCTAGAATACTGCTCAGGAGTTACTATCGACTTGGCATTATTATATCAATTTAACCTTAATTTACAGTGCTTTTAAGGATTGATAACAGAATTGAAACTTTATAAGAAAAATGGCGGGCAGCTTCGATGAATTTATCTGTAAAAAAAGGAAATCTTTGATATGCAATTACTTCCTACATTTTCTGACTACAGTTTCTGATCGTTACGCATCTTTCTTCGCCTTGGGTCTGGTGCTGTTAATGAAAATCACCGACCCGATAATGATCGTTGTCGCCAGCCAAATGCGCGGCTCGAGTTTCTCATTTCCAAATAAAGTTCCTAGCATTACTGCAACGATTGGGTTGACATAGGCATATGTTGAAACAAGCGAAATTGGCGCATTTTGTAATAGCCAACCATACGAAACAAACCCAACTAACGAGCCTAGCAAAATAAGATATATCAAGCCGTACATTGAACGCGCTGAAATTGTTGTTACATCCCAGCCCACTAGTTCGCCTGAAACTGCAGAGACAATGAACAAGCTGATGCTGCCCATCAACATTTGAGCGCCCGTACTCATCAAGGATGATTTTGGCAAATCAGCTGATTTGCTATATATAGAGCCAATGGTCCATGACAAACATGCCATCAGCAAAGCCGCCACGCCGAATGGATCAAGTTTGGTGTCGCTTCCTGAAATATTAGAAGGACCTACAAGGATAAAAATACCGATAAACCCAATTAGTAGACCAACAATTCCCTGCCAGTTTGGCTTTACGCCATTGGGACGCAGGGCTTCTCCAATTACCAAAAACATTGGCACAGTGGCGATAACCAAAGCGGCAATACCTGATGGAATGAATTGCTCAGCCCAAGAAACCAGCCCGTTACCGCCAAGCAGGAGCAGGGTGCCAATAATTGCCATAGATTTCCATTGTGCTCGCGTGGGCATTGCCTGCCCCACAGACCGTTGCCAAACGACTAGGATAATGCCTGAGAGCAAAAAGCGAACGCCTGCGTGAAAAAATGGCGGTATTGTTTCAATCGCTACTTTGATGCCAAAGTAGGTCGAACCCCAAACGATGTATAAAGCAATTAATGCAACCCAAGTTTTTGTTTTCATTTTTCCTTTATGGATACTTTCAGCAGACATTTTTTAATCATACCCTAGGCTAAACTCTTTTACTAACAATGCTTTCTTGCGCGCTGAGCCGTATAAATAATTTCCAAATTCACCGCTCTTGCGTATCACGCGATGGCATGGGATTAAGACTGCGACGGGATTATGCCCTACTGCGGTGCCAACAGCACGCATTGCTGTTGGTTTGCCAATTTTCGCGGCGATCGTCTCATAGGTTGCCACGGAGCCTATTGGGATGTTTAACAATGCTTCCCAAACCTTGATTTGAAAATTTGTGCCACGCAGGTGAAGCTTGATGGTTTGATTTTCGTTATCGAAAGCCGAATCAGCTTGAGGGCCTAGAAAGATGCGAGTGATAAGTGGTGCGGTGCTTTTGTGATTCTCGATCATCTTTGCGCGATTCCAATGTTTCACCAAATCATCTATTGCGTTACCTTCGCTGGTTTGTACAAAGCTCAAATGGCAGATGCCGCGCTCGGTTGTGGCTATTAGACATTTACCAAAAGGAGTGTGGTGAATGCCATAGTGAATAGTGATGCCAGCACCGTTCGATTTATATTCGCCGGGGGTAACTGCTTCGGTGGCAACAAAGAGATCATGGAGCCTGCCCAAGCTTGAGAGTCCGGTCTGATGCGTAACTTCGAGCAGATTTTCAGACCTAGCGAGCATTTCCTTTGCGTATTCTTTTGTCAAAAACTGTATGAATCTTTTTGGGCTAATTCCTGCCCATTGGGTGAACGTGCGTTGGAAGTGATATTCGCTTAAGCCCACAGCAGTGGCGATCTCTTCCAGCTCTGGTTGGCGATGTACGTTGTTTTCAATATATAGAATCGCTTGTTCGATAATTTTATAATGTTGTGAAAATTCCAAGTTTGTTTTCATCGCAATCTCCTTTTTTATTTTGAAGATTGTATCTGGCGTTGTGTGTAATAACGACCCGTTTCTTGCTCATATTCATTAAAAACACCCCGCTTATGCCGTGTACTGCAAAGTTTTGAACCTGCAGAAGCAGGTGGGTCCCTACTTAGAAACGCCGCCTTGGCTCAGGCCTATCGCGTTATTTCCATAAAAGTTAAGGACCCTTTTAAATAGTTATTGGCTCAAAACGTAGGGGCAATATCACGAGCACAGCAGGGCTGGTTTTCTTATACCATATTACAAACTATGCTGAAAGATAAATATTAGATGCCAGAAAAATAATCGATTGATTTAACTGATATTTTGTGCTACTCTTTAAGGGTATTAGTACTTATTTTACGCGGAGGAAAATATGGCAACTGTTCCAGGGATTGATGTTTCTTATTGGGATGCAGGGATTGACTGGCCCAAAGTGCGCGCAACGGGGCAAAGATATGTCTTTGTTAAGGCGACTGAAGGCATTACTTACAAGGATCAAACCTTTCAGGCAAATTGGACAGGTGCAAAAACAGCGGGGTTATTACGAGGGGCTTATCACTTTTTTCGTTGCAACGTAGATGCAAAAAAACAGGCAGATTATTTTATTAATTATGTGAAATCATTTAATGATGATGGCGATTTGCCGCATGTACTTGACCTTGAAACGAATGATGGCTCTACCAAAGATAAAATTGTAAAAGCCGCAAAAATTTGGCTGGATGCTGTTGAAGCTGCTTTTGGCAAAAAACCGATTATTTACTCTGGACAATATTTTTTACAAGACTATCTCTCTTTGCCTGGTGGGGGTCCTCCGGACTGGGCAAAAGATTACCCATTATGGCTGGCACAATATCCAAACCAATATATTGAAGGTGCTCAACCTTCTTTGCCGCGCGGCTGGTTCTCTTGGGTTTTCTGGCAATATAGCGATAAAGGTGTTGTAAACGGAATTAATGCATCGGTGGACATGAATGTATTCAACGGTTCATTGGATGCTCTATATAAACTTTCAGGCGCGCAAATCCCTGATCAAAAGCCAGCCAGCCATCTTGTTGCAGCTGGTGATAATTTCGAATCCATTGCTAATAAATACGGCATCACCATTCGTGAGTTGGTGGCTGCGAATCCTCAGTTATTAAAATTAAATGATAAGCTCACGATCCCTGTTGGTGTTGCCATTCCACAAGCAGGCGGGGTGAGCAGTACGGGAGTAGCCTCTAACACCAAGCGAACTTATGCTGTGAAGTCTGGGGATTCGCTGACTGCCATTGCAATTAAGTTCGGCGTTACCGTTGCTGGCATTGCTAACGTGAATAATATTACTGATATTAATAATATAAAAGTTGGCCAAGTTTTGATTATTCCGTAAATATTTTCCTTTTAAATACAAAAGCCAGCATGTACATGCTGGCTTTTGTATTTAAAACCCATTACTCGCGATTGGTGAAATATCTCCAAACTAATCCGCCGCCTGCAATTACAAGCACAGCAGGCCAGATGTAATTTGTTAGCCCTGCGTAAGGTGTGCCAAGGAATGCGCCAAAAATAAGTAAGGCTACAGCTGGAAAATATGCCCATTCACGGCGGTGCGATGACGGCAAAAGAGCAACCAATAAGAAAGTGATACCCATGCCAATGAACAAAACTCCACCTGAATCTTTGCCGGTTAATTCATCCAAGACCGAGATGAGGGCCAGTGTTGCCAATACTCCGCCTGGGATGATGCCCCACCAGCGCTCGCGGTCGGTAATGTAGATTGTCCAAAAAGCGATACTTAAACCGCCGAGGAAAAACAAACCAGACCATGCATCCAGTGATTTTGGCAAAATAGAGGATGCTGCCATTCCTAGCAAAGCCAAGGCGGGGATTACAGCCCACCAGCCAAATTTTGGATTGGTGATGAAATAGTATAGGAATACTGAGCCTACAGCGCCCAGTAGTATTCCCCAAAATACACCGCTGACGTTATCTAAAACTCCAAAATTACCCAGATTGCTCAATAAGCCGCCAAGGATAAGCATACTGCCAATAATTAAACGCGGGTCAACTCGCTTCATGATTTTCTCCTGTGGTTTGTCTATGAAACTTTAATGGATGCCAAACCTGCTTCGACATTGATCTCGGTACGGTTTTGTGCGGTGTCAAAGTCGGCTGATTTATACAGGTCATTATTGACCTCTATAAAGCGTGTCTTATCTAAATCCAGGGATGCAAAACCTTTGTCCATGTGGATACGGGCGGCAACGTTTGAGGGGATGATAATGTTAATTGAGGCGGCACCAGCTGAAATGTCGACGAATGAAGCGCCGCTAGCTGGGACTGTTAATTTGGTGGCGCTGGCGCCCGTTTCTAATTTTAAATTTGTTACAAGTAAATCTTTCAAATCCAACTCTAAATTGGCTGCGCCTGCTTCTACATCTAAGGTCATGGGAATATTTGGATTAAATTTAAATTCCCATGCACCGGAGTTGGGTCCCATAAAGGGCACAAAGGACGGACCTGCAGAAATATTTACATTTAATTGATCGCCTTTAAGTTTGTGGCTATACTCTACCATCGCGGCAGATGTGCCAACAAGAAAATCATCTGCAGAAGCGCCGCTGTGTATCACCACATAACCCGCGCCATGTTCAAGCGTAACTTTTGCTGTTTTTGCAGATTGATGAGGAATTTTTAAAACATCATCACTGGAAGTTGATTTGGGAGAGTACACACCAATAACGATCCAAGTACCGATGGCGATCAAGAAAATAGACCAGAACCATTTGAAGATTCCACCTGTGATCAATCCTTGAGCTTGTAAAAAGAACAACAATCCTAAAATAATGAGCAAGCCGCCCCAAAATAAGCTATCGCGTTTCATGATGTTATTCCTTTCTCAAGGAGCCGCGTGCAATAATATATATACCCAGCACGATCAAAATTGCAGCGGGTCCGTAGCTGCCTAATAGTTTGATGCCGCCAAAGAAACTGGAGAAGACAAGGAACAAGCCCGCGCTGACAATAACCTGATGAACGCCGTTCATGAACTTTGATTTTTCATCACCAAGTATGGATGCCAAAACAGTGCCAACGCCCACAAAGCCCGGAATGAGCGCCCACATATAAGCCCATGAATCCCAGTCATTGGATTGGTTTTGGTAATAAAGAATTCCGCCGATGCCTGCGATAACGGCTGCGGGGACAGCGGTGCCGGGGTTGCCGGTGAATAAGCCAATCAATAACAAAGCCGCGCCGCCCGCAATCATATACATAGGCCATTCAAAGTTTTTGTCGAGCCAGTTTTGTAGATCTGGGACTTGGCGAGTGGTAATAAGCCAAGCGCCTGCAAGAATAAGTAACAGCCCTACAATAAGTTGAGATCGATTACGCATTTACATTCTCCTTTTATATATAATAGACATTATCAGAAAATCTGTGTAATCTGTGGATAAAAGGTCGTTTTTACAATTACCGATAAAGTCTAATGTTTCACCCTTTAATACGCATTTAAAGGGTGAAAGTTTCATTTTTATTATACAGCGGCAGGCTATTTTTTTAAACTATCCGTTTGCTATCTTTTTGCTATCGAAAGATTACATGCCAATCCCGCGCGCCATCATTGGCGCGGCAACCAGAATGAGCAAGATTCCAGTTAATTCTAAATGCATAACCATGCGAACACGCTTGTATTCCTTGTCTGGAATTTCGGGCGCTTGGTTATTTTGTAAGGCAGGATTCCATTTGATAAAGTATAGGGTGGGGTAAATAGAAAGCAAACCCACGATCAAGAATAAGCCCATCTTTGTCCAGAATAAGTGATTCTGCAGATAAAACTCTGAGCCTTTTACTTCAAAGAAGAACACGCGCAATAAGCCAATGATCAATACCAAACCCGCAGAAATGCCAAAAGCAATATCTACACGTTGAATACGGCGCGCATCTTGTACGCTGAGTCCTTTGCGAAACGTGATAAATTCGTACAGCAGACAAGCAGTCAAAGCGAATGCGCCGATGTGGTGCAATGTTGCCATTAAAGAATTGAGTATCATATTATTTCTCCTATAAAATTTATAAACTAAAATTAATTAAAACAAAACAAGTATCCTAATCTTATTTTTTCTCAGGATGACTCTTGTACCAAGCAACAGTTTCTTTTATAGCATCTTTTATCGGCGTTGCTTGCATGCCAAAAGTCTTTTCAAACTTGCTTGAATCCACAATGAAAGGCTGTTCAAATTCGTACATCATTTCTGTGGTTTCTTTTGCTTCTGGAATAAATAAACCGGCTAACCGCATACTAAATCTTCCTATACTAGTCATTTTAGCAGGTGTGCCCGCTTCATGAGCAAACAGTTTGACCAACTCAGCTTGCGTAATAGCAGGCATATCATTTGGTATATGCCAAACTTGTCCATTGGCTTGGTCTTGTTCTCCTAAAATTACAAGAGCTCTGCCAAAATCTTTTGTATAAGTATGAGTATGAGGCAAATCAAGTCTGCCTGTAACCTGTGCAGATTTTCTATTCAGCAATGGATAAAAAACACGCTCACCCATGGTGGATGGCAACCCCCATGGACCGAAGAAATCAGAACCGCGCCCAATTGCTATTTTTATTTTTCCTGTTTGATGTGCATCCAGCGCGGCTTTGCTCATTTCGCTTCGCGTTTTTCCTTTACGTGTATGCGCATTATGCGGGTTTTCTTCGTTCATAGATTTGCCGTTTGTTAAGCCATACATATATAAATTTTCAGTGATGACCAGCTTTGCCTCTTGGCTTGTCAATCCATCAATAATTGATTTTTGTAAGGCGGGAAATTTTTCTGGCCACTCTGTATACTCAGGTTGTGCGCACTGATATACCACTTTTGCACCACGTGTCACTTCTGTAACTCGGGCGGGGTCATACAAATCCGTAGAAACGATTTCAACGCCTCGTGTTGATTCGTCCATCTTCCCCGAGCGATTCACCATTCGGACAGATTCGCCACGTTTGATTAGCTCTTCTGCGATGGCGCGTCCGATCGCCCCTGTTCCTAAAATTACGTGCAAGTCATTTTGTGTCATAATATTTTTCTCTTTTTCACATCATTATTTTAAATTTGAGTTTGAGTATTATATTGCTCAATAGATAAGGCAGGTTGAGGCATTCGGCGGCGCTGAATGATCATTTCTGCGACAATTAAATTAGGCACCCATGAAAGCCACATCACCACGCGATAAACTTCGACAAACAAAACGTCAAAGTCGCCTGAGTATTTGGTTTCAAGAAAAGGCAACTGGGTTGCGATCAAGGTACCGACCAATAAACGCAGCATCACACCTGCAAAGGTCAAGGCATAGTTACGGATCATCCACTCGCGATGGGCATCCACATTGCCTGCGCGAATATTAGCGTAAGCCATGAAACCTGACGACAACCAGAGAAACGCAAGTAACATTAATCCAACTTCGCCTACGAGTCCAGAGATTAAACCTGGGGCGATGAGAAAAGCCGATAGCCCGCCGACCAGGACCGAGAGTAGATAGACTCGCCCCATCCAACGATGGAGATTCCGCCTACGGTCACGAAGTTTCGTAAGAAATTGAAACGGACCGAGGATCAAAGCCAGTCCACTGGAAAAAGCGTGAACAAAAAGCCCAGCGTATCGCAACGGTGACTCGGCTGCAAAACGCGCTGTGGCATTGTTGAAGTTCTCAGAATTAAAGGTGGCGTATGGCGCAAGGGCGGCAATGGCTACTCCAATAGCAAGGAAGGTCATTAGTCCCCAGGGAAAGTTCATTTTAAAAGCATTAGGTTTATTCATTTTGTTTTCTCCTTTTAATTTATTTCGACTCAGAAGCTGCTAGTCTCATTCGCGCTGTTTCGCGCCGCCCAATTGCCTGCACATGTTCTACAGCTGCACCCAAGCCAAAGCGCGGCATATTGCCATAGACACATTCAAATTGATTCGGATTCACCGTATAAGTCTCATGCCAAATGCCAACGATTCCATCTGCGCCAATCGCCTGATTGAATTTTTTCCACGGACCAAGATGCGGGTCTGAAGGGTTGCGCGCAAAATTCTCAAGATCCTCAAACGAACGCCAATACTGAATGGTCACCGGCCCCGAGGTGTTCCAGAAAAATTCAGCGTGTAAAAAGCCTTTTTCAGGGTTCGTAAATAGGGCTTGCATCATGGGTGGCATAGCTGAGGCTACTGGCACCCATTTATCCACACGCCACCATTTATTAATACGCATCCCAACTAAGAACACTACAAAAGGCTGGTCAGTTTTTGCTGTGAAGCGTCCATTAAATATTGCGGTCATCAATTACTCTTTAATAAATAAATGCCTGCAATAATCATCCAAATTGCCCACAAGATGTATGAAATTGCATTTACCAAGCCTGCAAAAAGAACACCTGCAAATTCCAACGTTCCAACCAAAATTCCAGCCGCGAGGATAACTCCCATCCAACCTAACCATTTACTAAAACGCGGGGAATTCATCATCGCAAGACCGATGAGAACACTCCATAACGCAGTGAAAAGATAGCCAAGATGCTCACCTACGCCCACGCCTGCATATTGATTGAAGGCAGTAAAAGTTACCTCAATCGCGGCACGCGTCGCTTCGCTTGTGGACGGGTCGAGATAGGTTGAAGCCAAAGTCGGCACAAGAAAGGGCCAGCGGATAAATCCCAGCATTTGCACGATGCCCGCAACGACTCCAAAAGTTGTCGCAACATTCATGTATGGGGCATCTTCCCGCGCTAAATAAGGATGAAGCATTATCGAGATAGGAATGAACAAAATGGATGAGATAACCATCAAATACCAGTTGATAATCAATCCGCTGCCACCGGCTGCGAATTTCTGCATCACGGTCATTGCAGGCTGGCGCAAAATATCAGGGTATTCAAAGTTGATCTGCAGCATGGTGAATGCTGTCATAAATAAAATTGGCGTAACAATCAGTAAAATGCCAGTCAAAATAGCGTGCGATTTGGTATTCATAATTTTCCTTATAAGTATTGAATGAGAATATTTTTTATTTCGCGGCGAAACAATTCTGCGGGATCGTCAAAAAATGAGGGGACATGACTGCCGATCTCCAGCATCACCAATCCGTGAACGCGGCTCCAAATGACCAATGCAAGATATAAAACTTCAAGGTCAGCGCTGCCTTCAATTTTTTGCCACGCTGCCAGCATGGATTTCATTTTAGGGGTCAGTTTTGCAAATCTCTCTGTACGCAACTCCCCGGCTGTGAAGATAGCCTGTATCGCATTCAAAAGCGGAAGCAATCCTCTGGCTGCGGCTGGTAGAGTCATCTCTTCTGGTGCGTGATAATTGGGGATGGGCGTACCAAATATAAGTTGATAACGTTGCGGGTATGTCACCGCCCATTGACGATATGCCATCCCGAGCTCAAAGAGGCGTTCAGCGCGTTTATCTTCGGAAATATTTACAATCGTGGCTTCTTGCGCATCTGCCATTGAATTGTAGGCATCCACGATCAGGGCTGTGACCAAAGCATCCCGATCTGGGAAATAGTTATATATAGCCGGAGCAGTGATCTTCAACTCCCGCGCAATCGCTCGCAGGGACAATGTTGCGGCGCCAAACTCAGCGATTTGTTTCCAAGCCGTTTCTTTGATGGCGTCGTGCAATTTTGGAATCTGTTTTTTGAGTGTTGGTCTAACCATGTTCGCTCCTTATTTACTATACACTGTATATTAAATTGTGTCAAGGCTTTAAAATAAAAAATCCGAGTCCTAAAAAGACTCGGATTTTTTATTAGGTAATTTTTTTTATTGCGATCCATTCCCCGGATGACTTGGGATGTTCAGCCTTCATTACCGTTTTACTTTCCACCAGCTTATCAACTGCTTTTTTCATAACTTCAATTCCCCAGCCAAACAACTTATTTGCATCGCGGAAGTCTGCGGCACCGACCATTTCGAAATAAAGCTCCAGTAGTTTTGCGCGCGCTTGTGATTCTGTGATGTGACGAGCGTCATCGGCGAGCTTTGGAAAATGGCGCGTGGTGATCTCGTAAATGTGAGAATATTTCCATGCGCCTGCTTGCGCAACCCCAACGGGTAGAATTTTAAAATCCCGTTGCAGGTATTCCAAAGCCTTGTTAAATTCAGAATCCTTTGCGTTAGAAAGCTTGGATTCTTTGCGCAGATCCAAGGTGTTTAGTGAACCTTTGTCTAGCAAGGTCTCGTACACTTGTTTGGCAGATTGAGGCAGGCGCCCTTCGTGATAGGCGATTAAATAATCTTCTTCTGGCGAGCCGTAATTTTCTGAGAGCGCGTAAAAATAAGGCGCGATCTCCAGTGAGATCATGGTAGCTTTACCGCGCAGGATTTTCGCGTAATACCACATCTTCTTATCCAGCGCATCATCTTTCCAGCCCCATGTGATATGACCTGGGTCATCATGTTTATCGGCAACGGGTCTGTCGCCTGCAACGGCTGTCCATAAGGATGGCAGGTCTATGCCTTTGATGGGCCAAAAATAAGTGAAGCCGCGTTTGTTGATGAAGGTCAAGGCTTGGGCGGGGGATGAGACTCTTTTGGCAGGAGGCAGGTTGAAGGTGCGGTTGCGATGGGCTTGCAATTTTTTCAAATTAATCATGATGGCTTATTTTACTTTATCTATATTTTATTTTTCTCGATTAATCATGGGGCTTATAAGGGCAGTTTAGGCAGAATAGGATTTGCATTCTATGGTTTCGGATAAGCTCATTAGTGCATGATAAAATTCAAGCCATAGAACGTGAGAGACCATTTGACGAAGACAAGAAACAAGTAGATGTAATAATGAATGACCAAACGTTCTTAAACCGCATCACAATCGACCCAGGCATATCTTTTGGCAAACCCACCATACGTGGACTGCGCTATTCTGTTGAGTGGCTGCTCGAATTATTAAGCTCAGGCATGTCTAATGATGAAATCCTTGCTGACTATGAAGACCTTCAAAAGAAGATATTCGGGCTGTCTTGCTATATGCAACACGCTTGAGTCGAGTAAAGCGTGTGAGCATGTGATTGTGCAAATATAGTTTTTATTAAATCTAGGCGATACCTCAAGATACATCTTCTCTTTGCACTTTGTTAATATAGAATGGGCGGCTTGATGGATTATCGCGCGAGATTTTATTCAAGAAGAATAGAGTTTATTATAGTTTAATATTTTGATGAATAATATGAAAATATACAATCGAAAATTCTACGGATTGGTTACATTTATCTTCACTTTAATAAACTCACGCGCGTTGATTAATTTACTTAATAAAATCTCTCGTCACATAGTTAAAAATGAATTCTTGTTTTTCTTATTAGGCAAACTGTACAACGATCTTTTTATGTGGGACGAATCTATCGTCTGTATAAGAAAAATGATCGCAATTAATCCGCATAACCCCAAGTACTACTGGGATTTGGGTGTAATGCTTTTTATTATTGGAAGATACAAGGAAGCATTAACTGAATTCTTGTTTCTAAGTCAATCAAAAAACCTTAAGATTTCTAATAATGAAATGGCAGCTTGCACAGCAATGATAGGCAGAGTTTATCTTTATATGGAAAAATATAAAGATGCTGAGGAAATGTTATTACGCGCACGGGTTGACGCACCATGGGATTTAGATATATGCAAAGGCATGGTGGATTTATATTATTTCACGGAAAGATTCGGCGAAATTGCTAAATTGCTTGAAAGTAATATCGAAAAATATCCAACTTTGTATCCGCTTTATATTTGGTTGGCTCAACACAAACATTATTACAACAATGATATTAAAGGCGCATTAGAATTGTATTTACAGGCATTTGCATTAGTAAACCGTCCGGAGATTAGACTCTATTGCAATTACTTTGTCGCTTCCAATGAAATAGTAATCGACTATTATGATGATTATATAAACGCTATTGCCAATATTGAAGGGGAAGATAAAGCCCTAATGTTTATATACCTTCTTTCAAAAGAAAAAAGAAGTAACCGCCGCGAAATAAAATTGTATTTAATAAAGCATTATCTACGAGCTAAAAACTTTTATTTAGCAGAAATCAAAGCAATGGAATTTGTCAAATCTGAGAAAAATTCTCCAGAAGGGTGGTCATTATTGGCTTTGGCGCAATTACGGAAAGGAAGATTTGACGATTCGCTGAAATCTATAAACACTGCGTTGTCTATCAATAACACCTATATCTTTACCTTGGATGCACTTGCGGAAATTCAAATTGAATTAAAACTCTGGAGTGACGCTATAAACACTCTCGAGCAAATTATCGCTATATTTCCCTTAACCCCAGTTTGGATTGAAGAACTTGGCTATGTTTATGGAAAATTAGGTGATTTTGAAAAAGCCCAATATTTATATGAAAAAGCACTGGGGGCTGATCCCTTGAACGCAAATGCTTGGGTAGATTTAGCTAGTATATATCTATCACAAGAAAAAAATAATCAGGCAAAATCCGCATATCAAAAAGGCCTTAGCTACGATTGGATAAGTACTGAAAAGAAAGAACAAGCCGAATTGGGCTTAAAAAAATTAACTCAAAGTAAGACCCGATAAGATGTTTTTTCTTTGGGCATAGTTTTTTTTATATTACCAAGACATCGCCATGAAAAAGTCGAGTGATTGCAACGACTACTCCCTAAATTCTTCCCCAAAAAACCATTCTCAAGAATTACCCTCCTTTCTTCTCTCAAATGCTATACTTAAATTTACAACTTTCCCTGCCCATCCCCGTTTATATAGAAGATTTTGGGATAAAACTACCTTAAAGGATAAAACATGAAGAATAGATTGATGACCATTGCAATTTTTGCTGTAATCACTAGTTTTGTGCTGGCGGCTTGCGGCGGCGCACAACCTACCGAAACCTCGCCCGAATCCGTTGCTACCCCTGTCATTGCAGATAGCACCATCATCGCTGAAGGGCGTGTGGAACCTGTGCGCTATGTGAACATTGCCTTTACTGCTGGCGGTGTTGTCGGTGAAGTATTGGTAAATGAAGGTGATTCGCTTTCAGCGGGGGATGTGATCGCGCGTTTATCCAACGCAGATACATTGACCCTTAACGAAGCGCAAACAGACGCATTCCAAAGAATGGTGGAAGCCTATGAAGCAGTGCGCCTTGCTCAATTAGACGTGGATAATTTTGATCTATATTCAGAATTGCGCGCGATGACACCTCAAGAGGCTGTTCAATCCACTTATGAAAAACTGGAAAAAGCCCGCGCAGATTATGAACCCTATAAATTTCTAAACTCGCGCAATGATGAGAAAAAAGCATTAGATGATGCCTGGGCAAAATATCGCGCCGCCATCACTTGGACAGAACGCGTCTCGGCATTAAATAATGCCAAATCTCAGCTGGAAAGCGCCCAACATGATTATGACGCCTTGCAAGACACTGCTGACCTCGAAAAATTAGCAGGCACACGCGCCTTGCTTGCAAATGGCGAGCTTCGTTCTCCATTCAATGGCACAATTGCCGAGTTGGATATTAAAGCAGGTGAGCCAGCCGTCACAGGTCAAAGCGCAGTAACCGTTGCAGATTTTTCCAGCTGGGTGATCAAGACCACAGACCTAACCGAAATTGATGTAGTGAATATTAAAGAAGGTCAAAGCGCTGTGGTTGTATTAGATGCTCTGCCCGATTCTTCCTTCGAAGCAACAGTCCAATCCATTAGCCAGACCTTTGATGAGGTGCAGGGCGATGTTGTCTACGAAGTTACATTGCTATTAACCAGCGCAGATCCCGCGATTCGTTGGGGTATGACCGCAGAAGTTAAGTTCGCAAAATAAAATTTTTTGATGGTGGTTGAGTAGCCGCGTTTTTGAACTTCGCGGCGTATCGAAACTACCATTTATTAAAAAAAACGCTTCTTACAGCGCCGAGGCTTGATTCTGCCCATTGAACAGAATCTACATCCACCTCTAACTCAACGATGTCGTTGCGAGGGCGCTTTTGTTCTTTGCCCGAAGCAAACTCCTCATGAATACCGAGATTGCTTACTCTGCGAGTACAGTGTCGCCACCAAAAACCAAAAGCGGCGGCTCGCAATGACATAGCAAGCTGTTTGACTCCAGAATTTATACCTAAGCGTTTGCAATCGAAAGGTACATACTATGTCTCTATTTGAAAAACAAGCCGCCGCAACACAAGAAATAATTGATCTACGCGGCGTTAATAAATTTTATAAAACTGCCGTTGGCGATTACCGCGCCTTGAAAGATATTGACCTGCAAATTGGCGCAGGAGAATTTGTCAGCATTATTGGCAAATCGGGCAGTGGAAAATCTACATTGCTGAATATGATCACAGGCATAGACCGTCCCACTTCTGGCGAAGTGATGGTCAACGGCACACCTGTGCATACCCTCAGCGAAAATAAAATGGCGCGTTGGCGTGGGAATAACCTGGGCATTGTCTTTCAATTCTTTCAACTTTTGCCGATGATTTCCGTCATTGAAAACATTATGCTTCCAATGGATTTTTGCCGTACCTACCCGCTGCGAGAACGCAATCAACGCGCGATGGAATTGTTAAAATTGGTCGAGTTGGAAGATCACGCCTATAAGCTGCCGACCGCTTTATCGGGCGGGCAACAACAGCGCGTGGCAATTGCGCGCGCTTTGGCAAATGACCCGCCCGTGGTCATTGCCGATGAGCCGACAGGCAACCTTGATTCAAAAACAGCAGAATCTGTTTTTGAATTGTTTAACAATCTTGTAGCAAAAGGCAAGACCATTATTATCGTCACACATGACAGCGCGTTGGCAAAACAAACACACCGCACAGCATTGATCGCGGATGGTGAGATCGTGAATGAATATGTTGCCAAAGCCATGCCAACCCTAAACGCCTCTCAGTTATTGCAAGCTACGCGGATTGCAAAGAAATTAACCTTTGAGCCAGGTGCAATGATTTTGAATGAAGGCTCAAACGCGGATGCTTTTTATGTAGTAGCAAAAGGAACTGTAGAAGTAGTATTACCGCGCGTTAATCAATCGGATGTGACAGCGGTTCAACTGGGAGCGGGGAAATTTTTCGGCGAGATCGAATTTTTCCATGAGACAAAGCACCGCGCTTCCATTCGCGCGTCAGAAGCGGGCGCGGTGGAGGTTTTGGTGATCGGCTATGATCAGCTCAAAGAATTACTGAATCAATCTGAGGCGACGCGTGAAGCGCTGCGTCAGATTGCGGATAAACATCAAGGTGAGAATTTATCCTGGCGAGGAGTATCGTCATGATCGGTAGTCGCTGGAAAAAAGTATGGGCGGATTTTTGGGGTACAAAAGGCAGAACCATACTCACCATCATGACGATTATGGTGGGCACATTTGCTGTTGGGTTTAATAGCAACATGGGCTTGTACATGAGCGAAAGCATGGATGGTGATTATCTTTCTGCCAACCCATCTGAAGGCGATGTGTTTGCGGCTCCACTGACCGATGATATGGTTGAGATGGCGCGCGCGGTGCCGGGCGTGGATACTGTCGAAAGATTTAATTCGATTGGTGCGCGTATATTATTGGCTGATGGAAGTTACACGAATATACAACTCACTGCTATTGAAGACCCTAAAAAGCAAACTTTAAATATTATTAAACCCGTTGAATTTGGGAAAGAAATTCCAACCTATGCTGATAAAGAAGTCATTATTGATAATTCAGCACTATCGCTTGGCTTTAAGCCCGGCGATGTGTTAATCGTTGAATTAAATGGCGGTAAACAACGCAAGTTGAAACTTAGCGGTTATATGCATAATGTAACTGGCTTTCCATATAACCTTGCCAATAGAGTGGAGGGAGTTGTGACTCCTGAAACATTGGACTGGCTCGGTGGCGGTATTGGTGATACGCGGTTGGCTGTTAGCGTTTCTGAGAATCAAACGGATCAGGAGCATGTAACGCAAGTAACGCAAGCGGTTGCAGACCGCGTTGAAAAAGCAGGAGCGACGATCTATTTTGTTTCGGTATTTCAGCCGGGACATCATTTTGCTTACACCATTACGCAGGGTGTTTTTTTTGTACTAGGCATACTCGGTTATTTAACGGTTTTATTAAGCGGCTTTTTGATTGTCAATACTGTTACAGCCATTATGACTCAACAGACCCGCCAAGTGGGTATTATGAAAGCAACAGGCGGGGGCACAGCGCAAATTTTTGGCATGTATATTGTCTTGGTCGCTTCTTTTGGATTGGCCGCGTTGGCATTGGCGATTCCGCTTTCTAATGCGGCGGCTGTATTTTTAGGACGCGGATTTGCAAATTATATGAATGTGAATCCTGCGCCTTTTAATGGATACACTGCTACCGTACTTCAACAGATTTTTGTGGCAGTCATCGTGCCAATATTGGCGGCGATCTTGCCGATTTATAACAGTGTGCGTGTGACTGTGCGTGAAGCCATCAGTGATTATGGTTTGGGTGGGAATGCCAAACTAAAGGTGGATTCAATTAATAGAAATTCTGCTTACATTCCACGTCCGATTCGCATTTCGCTGAGAAATACTTTTCGCCGTAAAACGCGGCTGGGATTTACGTTATTTACGCTGGTTCTTGGTGGCGCAATTTTTATCGGCGTGTATAACCTGTGGGCTTCTTTTGACCAGTGGATGGTGGAAATTCAAGGATACTTTTTAGCAGACATAAACGTGCAATTTAATCACGCCTATCGTTACGATAAAGTGGCGGATATGGCAATGAGCATCCCTGGCGTAAAAAGTGTGGAAGGCTGGATGGAATACCCCGGCACATTAAAAATGGGAGATGCAGAAGCAGGCACGCAAATCCTATTTATTGCGCCGCCATCCGATTCTACATTGATCGATCCCGTCATTACCTCTGGGCGTTGGTTACAGCCCGGGGATGAAAACGCAATTGTGATCGGGAATCACTTATTGGCGATCTTTCCAGATTTAAAAGTGGGGGATTGGTTAACCATTGAAGCCAATGGAAAACCAGCGCAATGGCTGATCGTAGGAATATATTCGATCGCAGGGAACATTAGCCCGCCTTTGTTATATGTTAATTATGAATATATCAGCAAGCTTGTGCATCAACCGGGGCAGGTGTATTCTTTGCGCATTATCACAGATACCGCTAGAGATGATACGGCTGGGCAGACGAAAATCAACGAGCAGTTAATGAATTATTACAAGGAACGCGGTGTGCAGGTCAATTCGTCTCAGCTGGGCGCAAAATTTATCTCAGATCAAAAATCACAAACGAATATTCTTGTATATTTCATGCTGTTGATGGCAAGCCTGATCGCAATTGTAGGCGGGCTGGGCTTGGCAGGCACGATGAGCATCAATGTTTTGGAGCGCACGCGTGAGATCGGTATCATGCGCGCAATTGGCGCCAGTAATATAGATATCCAATCTATTGTAATTACCGAAGGGATGATCATTGGCATTCTTAGCTGGGCAGTCAGTATTTTGGTTGCGATTCCCATTACCAATATACTAACCTTTGGTGTTGGCATGGCAATTGCCACTGCGCCTTTGCCCACAGTCTACGGCTGGACTGGTATTATCGCTTGGTTGATCTTCACGGTTGTGATTGGTACACTCGCAAGCGCACTGCCTGCGCGGCGGGCATCGAGGTTGACGGTGAGGGATACGTTGGCGTACGAGTAACAGTGATTAGTAATCAGTAATCAGGTACACAGGTTTGATGACTTGTGTACCTGTTTTGCTTGTATACTTACGTCATGAAACCTTTATCTTATTTTCAATCTCTGTTGCCAAGCGAAGCGCAGAAAAAAATTAAAGCAATAAAGACTCCATTTGATGTGCAAGAGTTTTTATCTAGTATGCCTTATAACGCGGAAGAGAGAGATCGTTCACCGCTGAATGTGATCTTGGATAAACAATGCCATTGCCTTGATGGCGGATTCTTAGCCACGCTTCTTCTTTGGAACTTGGGCTTTAAGCCGCTTGTCCTAGACTTGATCCCAGCCCCGGGCTTGGATGATGATCATGTGCTGGCGCTTTTCCAAGTGGATGGTCGTTGGGGCGCAGTGGCAAAATCTAATTACTTGCAATTGGAATATCGTGAACCCGTTTACAAAAATATTCGCGAATTGGTGATGAGCTATTTTGAACACTACTTGAATCTGAATCGGCAAAAAACTTTACGAGGATACACCCGCCCAATGAATCTCTCTGCTCTTGACCCAGCTTGGATGTGGGATGAAGCGGCGTCAAATCGTTTGTATAAAATATTCTACTCACGAAAATCTATTGACCTGATCACAAAACCTATGGCGAAGCGCTTGAACCTTGTGCGCCAAAAGGTTTTTGAAGCAGAGATTTTAGGCACAGATACAGATTGGGTCTTTGGAAACCGAGAAGAGTAGCCCCATAAATTCCACACATTTCCTTCACTGCCTTATCACACCTGAATGGGATAATGAATCAAGTTTACAAACTGGAGGTAAACATGATCACAAATAAATGGTTGAAATGGACAGTTAGTATTTTGGTAAGTTTGGCTGCTCTTGGCGCGGTGGGGATTTCTGCATATCGCGTAGGGGTTGTGCAGGGCGCTGGTATTCTTCAAGCGGCAGATGGTGTAAATGCAGATTCGCAATTTGCGTTTTTTATGCCCATGCATGGCTTTGATAATGATTCTGGAAGACAAGCACATGCCCAAATGTACGCCAACCATATGAATGGTTCAGGTAAATTTGGAAAGGGGCACCACGGGTACGGCGGTTTCTTTCCGCCCATCTTTGGGCTTTTCCATCTTGCGTTGCTAGGCTTGATCGGCTGGCTGGGTTACAAGTGGATCAAGAACAGCGGCTGGCAAGTTGTTAGAGTCACACCTAAAGCTGAGGTGGCGGCGCCTGTAGATGAGAAAAAGTAGAAGAGTAAATGAAAGTTATTTGATCTGAATCAAACACCCGCTTCGTAAGAGGCGGGTGTTCCTTAATCCACACAATTTCTTCACAGCTAGTATGGCATAATCGAATCATGCCTCACACAATCCTTATTGTTGACGATGAAAAAAGACTTGTTTCGCTTGTACAAAGTTATCTTGTGCAGGAGGGCTATCGCGTTGTCACGGCGTTTAATGGACGTGAAGCCTTAACAGTTTCTCAAAAAGAAAAACCAGACCTTATTATTTTAGATATTATGATGCCAGAAATGAATGGCTATGAATTTATGCGTGCGCATCGTGTTGAGCATGATACGCCTATCATTATGCTGACCGCAAAAATAGAAGATGAAGATAAAGTAATTGGGCTGGAACTTGGTGCAGATGATTATGTTGCCAAACCTTTTAAGCCGCGCGAGCTAATGGCGCGTGTGCGGAACGTCTTGCGGCGTATGGGCAAAAATGAAGCCAAAGGAAAAACCCTAAAAGTTGCTGATATATCACTTGACCGTGACAGCCGCGAAGTAAAAGTGGAAGATCGCTTCTTGAATTTGACACCCTCAGAGTTTGATATGCTTTCTGCTTTAATGTCTGCGCCTGGGCGTGTTTTTTCCCGTCTGGACTTGTTGGATGTCATTCAGGGCGTGCGCTATGAAGGATACGAACGCACGATTGATACCCATGTCAAAAATCTGCGCTCCAAAATGGAAACAGATGCGCGCAACCCGCGCTATATTGAAACAGTGTACGGCGTTGGCTATCGTTTAAAGAAGGCATAACCTCATGCGATCTATATCATCCAAATTCATTGTTGCGATTATGTTAACCAGTATTGTTAGCATTGGCGTGCTCGCATTATTTGGGCGCCTTTCCACCAGCCGTCAATTTGATCAATTGATCGAGGATCAATTCAAAGAAGATTTGATCGCTCAATTAAGTTCCTATTATGCAGAGAACGGCTCGTGGGCTGAGTTGGAAGTCAAATTTGGAATGCGCCCCGATCATCATTGGCACATGATGGATGATAAATCACGCCCCTTATTTTTTACAATTGCAGATACCAACGGAGTAGTTATTGTAGCGGGATATGGCTATGATGTTGGCGATGTGATTGCTGAAAATGATCTTGAACAAGGCAGTAAAATCATTCTTGATGGAGTGCCTATTGGAATTCTCTTCATCAATAATTTTGAGTCACCCGCTGATATGCCAATGCGCACCGAATTTTTTCGCAGGCTAGATGCTTCTCTGTTCTTGATCGTGCTTGGCGCAGTTGCAATTGCCATCGTTGTGGGTGTACTGCTCTCGCGCAATATAACCCGCCCTGTGCGCGAACTAACCGCCGCTACGCGCCAAATGGCAAATGGAAATTTAAACCAGCAAGTGCCTGTGCGTTCCAATGACGAAATTGGCGAATTGGCTACATCTTTTAATAAGATGAGCAATGACCTTGCGCATTCATTTAATATCCGCAAACAAATGACTGCCGACATTGCCCACGAACTGCGCACTCCCTTAAGCCTGATCATTGGGCACGCCGAAGCCGTGCACGACAAAGTCCTTGAGCCAACCCTTGAAAATTTTGAGATCATTCGCGAAGAGGCTCAACGCCTTGAAAAACTTGTCAATGATTTGCGTACCTTATCGCTTGCCGACGCAGGGGAACTTTCTGTAGAATTCCAACTCGTGGACGTTCAGCAACTGCTCAGCGATATCCACGCCCATTACAATTATCAGTTCAACCAAAAGCGCGTCGAACTTAAGCTCGAACCTGTTTCTGTTATGCTCAAAGCGAATCTTGACCCGAGCCGTTTTTCGCAAGTCCTGATGAATATTCTCGATAATGCGTTACGCCACACCCCCGCAGGCGGACAAGTATCAATCTCCACAACTCAGCAAAAGGATACTATCCAAATTTCAATTCAAGATAACGGAAGCGGCGTATCCTCTGAAGAAGCCGCGCGTCTTTTTGACCGCTTCTACCGTGCCGACGAATCCCGCGCACGTGATGAAGGCGGTTCAGGGTTAGGGCTTGCCATTGCCAAATCTATTATCGAAATGCACAAAGGCAAAATTTGGGCAAAGAGTGAAATAGGACAGGGGTTGAGGGTGGTGATTGAAATACCAAAAGGATGAAGGATGAAAGAGAAAACCATCGTCAATTTGGCGAGAGTACTTTAGACAGAATCCGAAATAATCCGCTAATACTGTACTTGCAGGATATTACGCCGATCATAAATTTTTCTCTCTCTACCGTACATAAGTCGTTGCGATGAGGGCACTCTTCCCGACGAAGCAATCTCCCATAGAGCACAGAAGATTGTTTCGCCAAAATACGGCTCGCAATAACAGGTCATCTTATTAAGGAAATGGCATGATCTCTTCTTTTGTTTCAATGATTTCTGCTTTTAGTTTTCCCGCAGAAAGTTCGCTTACTTCAAGTTGAAAGACACCAAATTCATTTACAGGGATTTGAATAGTGAGGGTGATGTCCGCGGCAAAATCCTCGCCTAATATTTTGCTGTGATGTTTTGCTGTCAGCAATCGTAAGCGTTCTAATAAATTATAGGGAATTGCTAGCATGGTAATGTTTACAGAAATTCTTTGCCCACGACCGACAATGTTTACAACGGATTGAGCGGCTTCGGTATATGCTTTGACCAGCCCGCCAGTGCCAAGCAAGGTGCCGCCGAAGTAACGCGTAATGACTAGTACAACGTCTCCGAGCCCGCTGCCTCTCAGCACCGCCAAAGCAGGCTTCCCCGAAGTCCCGCTCGGCTCTCCATCATCAGAAAAATATTCGGTGACAGTATTCCCGCCACCGATGATATATACCGATACGTTATGATTCGCGTCTGAAAATTCTATTTTGATGCGTTTCATAAACGCCCGCGCTTCGTCAATGGAAAACGCTGGCGCGAGTGTGGCAATAAAACGGGAGTTGCTGACAATTTGCTCGCGGCGAATTTCGGACAAGGGCACAAGATAGGACTTCTGCATTGATGAATTGTAATCAAGTATTCAGTTTTATCGAAATTAGAACTTAAGCAAGACAGTTGATAAAAATCGGTTTTATCTTTGTTTATCTCTGGTTAAAATAGGGCTTTGTGTGAGTCCTATAAATAAAACAATTAGGGGTAAAATTAATTTGCATACAGTGATACTTGTATATTAAGGAAGCCGCATGGGTAAAATTTTTATTTCATATTCACATAATGATGTTGAGTTTGCCAAGAAATTGACGGGCGAATTGCAAAAAAGCAACCTGGATTTTTGGGTGGATTGGGAAGGCATTCCGCCGACCGCGGATTGGATGCAGCAGATCGAAAAAGGCATTGAAGAAGCGGATATGTTTATTTTTATGCTCAGTCCTGATTCTATTGAATCCGAAGTGTGCATGAGCGAACTTGCGCACGCTGTGAAAAATGGCAAACGCCTGATTCCTATTATGGTGCGTAAGATCAAAGAAAGTGGAATGCCAGAAAAATTAGCACGTATACAATATATTTCTTTTTCTGGCAATGATTTTAAAGATGCGCTTAAAAAATTATTGACCGCTATCAACACCGATTATGAGTGGGCGCAGTCGCACAGCCGTTTGCAGATCAAGGCGCGTGATTGGGTGCGTAACAACCTCGAAAGCGGCTTTTTGCTGCGAGGTAAAGACTTGCATGATGGAGAAGTTTTACTTGCGGCGGATAGATCCAAAATACCACATCCAACCGATTTACAGCGGGAATTTGTACATTTAAGCCGCAAAGCAGTCGATAAACAAAGAAGATGGGCTACCATTCTGGCAAGCGCTTCTGCGGTTGCTATGCTTCTCTTGGGAATTTATGGTTTGTATCAAGCTAATCAAGCAACGATTGCCCTAGAACGTGTTGAGGAAGAAATAATACAAAAAAACAGCGCAAGACAAGTTGCAATGGTAAGAGAAGCTGAAGCAAGATTTAATCAACTTTCAGCTCAGGCAGTGGCAAAAGCAGATCAAAACTTTAATGAAGCCTTGCTGCTTGGGGTAAAAACTTATTTACGTTCAAAAGATAATCGGGCAAGTAATTTGGTTGCACAAAGTGCAATTTCAGATATAGTGCAGCGAAACCCGGGCTTGATTCAGATTCTAACGGGGCATACAGATTGGGTTAATAGTGCGGCTATTAGCGCGGATGGCAGGTTCTTGGCATCTGTTAGTTGGGATGCCAGTGTTATTCTTTGGGACATATCAAATCCTGCCTTGCCGGTAACTCTAAGCACCCTGAAAGAGCATCGTGCTTCCGTTAATGGTGTAGCGTTTAGCGCCGATGGTGAAACTCTGGTTTCTACTGGCGATGATGGTTTGATCTTGTGGGATATACAGGATCCATCCAGCCCGCAATTGTTAAGTAAAACTGAAGGTGTTTTTTACAGCGGTGTTGAATTCACACAAGATAATAAAACTATTTTGACTATAAAAGACAATGAAGATGGTATAGCATCTATATTCCTATTAAATATAAGTGATAAAAAAACACCGCTAGAAATAGCCACTCTTCCGAACGATGCTGATACGGCTGTGAAGGCAATTGAATTTAATCCTGCCAATCATCTATTGTTTTCCTTGTTTCAAAATGGGAATATTCTTGTTTGGGATATAACGAATCTAAACAGCCCTTTATTGAGTATCCAAAGAGATGAAAAATATTATCCGCAGAGTATTGCGATCAGTGCAGATGGCAAGATGCTGGCAACCAGCGATTTGGATGCTACCATTGCCCTATGGGATATCACTGACCTTGCTGTGCCTGTAAAATTCAGCTCTTGGAGCGGGCATTCATCTTTAGTGAACAGCCTGGCTTTTAGCGCAGATGGAAATACCCTTGCCTCCAGCAGTGAAGAAGACAATAAAGCGCCGATTATTTTATGGGATATCTCAAATCGAAATACCCCCAAGAAAATAAGAACAATCAATGGGCACTTTATTGTCGTTACTAAATTACTATTTAATTATGATGACAAGGTACTGATTTCGAGCAGTCAAGATGGTACTGTTATGATATGGGATCTAAGGGATCCCAAGCCCGCTTTACAAAAAGGGGTTATGGATAACCATACATCTTTCGCATTTATTCCCAATAGCAATAATATATTGGCAGTTACAAATTCTGAAGACAAAGATTTACAAATATGGGATGTGCTTAATCCCGCAGAGCCGCGCCTGGTCAAAAGCTTGGGTGAAGAAGTTGCAGATTTTAAAGCTTTTAGCGCTGATGGAAAATTTTTGGCTACAAGTGACGTTAATAATAATGTGGCTATTTGGGATACATTAGATTTTGTTAAACTTAAGACGATCACTACAAATTATAATGTTCTCTATGGAATTAAATTTAGCACCGATGGAAAAACACTGGCAATTGCAGGTAATAAATTAGCTCTGTGGAATATTGCAAACCCTGCAAAACCAATTCTACTTACGGAAGTACCCTTGCTGGATGTAAGAATTTTTGACCTTGAAATTAGTACCGATGGAAAAGTTATCACCTACATTGAAGGCACTCCTTTTTTTGGCGGTGAGATTGTCTTATGGGATATTCAGAATTCTTCTAATCCAATTAAATTGAATCCTGAAAAAGGGTATTCCAAAACAGCGTTAAGTATTGCGTTTAGTCCTAAAAACCCCAATTTGTTCGCAACAGCTGGTGTAGATAAATCGGTCACTTTGTGGGATATTACTGACCCAACCAAACCTGAAGTTTTTAGCATACTTAGAAATCATGTCGATTGGGTGGTCAGTCTTGAATTTAGCCCCGATGGTTCAATGCTGGCATCTGCAAGTGATGATAAAAAAATAAACCTTTGGAATATCGCAAACCTTAGCACGCCTATTTTATTGAGCAAAATTAGCAGAGAAAATACTTATTTTGATAATCTCGCTTTTAGCCCTCTTGGTGATATGTTGGCTTCAAACAGTTATTACAATACTGCGCCCCAGGTTGCGAATATCTTGTTCTGGGATATCACCCCGAAATCATGGGCGCAAAAAGCCTGTGCGCTTACATTCGGCGATCTAGACCCGGCCTGGAATGAACTTTTTCCAGATGCAGAGGCTGACACTCAGGCAACCTGTTCAACCTTTAAAGAAGAGGATGTGTTTGCGTCAGCCAGCCAGCAGCCAGCAGCGGGTGAACAAGCTATTGTTTCTCTCCCGGCTTGCCAAAGCGATACAACCTTAAGCTGTACTTTGCCAAAATCTGACCTGTTAGATACATTCTGTGTGGAAAAAAAGCCATATTATCTTTACAAATTGCCAGTTGACACAACCTTTGAAGTGCTGACGCCCGGCTTCATTTGTGTTAAGGAAACAAATAATGCGAAAGGTGAACCGCGTATTTCATGCACAGGTCCCAAGGAACAGCCTTTTCAAGTTGAATTTTGTAATTCGTCTTGCGCAAATTTACTGGTACCTTCGGCGCAATGTTCGCCTGGAAATGGTTTAAATTTAGACTTGGGATGTTGTGCGCCGTTATCTACTGTAAAGAGCGGGTGTACGATTGAAACATTGATACTATTACTTGCGTGTAAGTAATTATGAAGCCATAAAAACGCCGAGATTTCGAAAAATCTCGGCGTTTTTGTTTAACCACTCTTTTACTTTACATTAGGAAGGGTAAAGTAAAAGGTACTGCCCTTATTTTTTCCTTCTGATTCCACCCAAATTTTGCCGCCATGTATTTCAATAATTCTCTTTACAAGAGCTAGCCCAATCCCTGTTCCCTCTGTTTGTTGCGGGTTTAAACGGTTGAAAAGTCCAAATACCTGCTCGTGATACTGACGTTCAATGCCTATTCCGTTATCTTTAATATAAAAAATAGGGTAGCCTGTTTCTGGATCTATACCATTAAGTCCAATTTGAATTTGAGGGTCTGGTTGTTCCCCCATGAATTTTATGGCATTCGAAATTAGATTTTGTAAAACTTCAATTGCGCGTGTTTTATCGCAATAAATAAAAGGCAGATCTTGTTGAACTTTGATTTTAACTTTTTGCGCAAGCAGGGGAGAAAGTATTACATCAAGGGTATCTTTGACGAGTTCTTCAAAGGAGTGCCTTTCGGTTGTATTGATGATACTGCCAACTCTAGAAAGGTCTAAAAGATCTTTTAAAAGAGCTTGCATGGTTTCGGTGGCTTTGATGATCCTTGCGAGATCTTTGTCAAAGCGTTCGAAATTATTGGTTTGCGCGTCGCTTTTTAAGTATCCCAAATAGGCACGAATAGTCACAAGTGGGGATTTTAGATCGTGAGACACCGTGTACGTGAATCTCTCAAGCTCGGCATTTTTTGCTTCCAGTTCTTTAATTAAATGAGAACGTTCATCAAAGAGGCGGGCTGTATAGATGGCATTGGCAACTTGATCTGCCATGGTTTGCAATGCTTTGATATCCCCATCATTAAATGCCGAAGGCTTTTCCGATTGAATGGTCATGCCTCCAATCACTTGTCCGCGTGCCCTCATAGGCAAAGCCAACTCGGAGCGGGTGAGAGGCAGGACGGGATTCTTAAAATGTACCGCATCCTTGCCAACGTCTAAAGCAATCCGCGCGCGATTGTTGGCGATACACCATCCGATCATGGACGAATTGCCAATTACCAGCGAATGGCGGGCTTCCAGCATTTTTTTGCCCATTTCTCCTGTGGCGGCGCGTAAAATAGAAACTTCATTTTTGGAATCTGTTAAAAAGATACCTACGTAATAATACTTAAAGTGAGAGCGAATCAATTCTACAACTCTTGGTAGTAATTCGTTTAATTCAAGGATAGAAATTGCCGCGGTCGAAACCTCACTGGCTGTCATTAGCTGGGTGGTTCTCATGGTTAAGATCTGAACAGTTTCTTCATTTGCTTGCTCAGACCGTTTTCTCTCTGTGATGTCGGTCCAAACCCCCAGCCAATATTGCGGTTCGTTATTTTCATTTTTGATCAGCAAGGCATCGTCTTTTACCCAGATAGTTTTGCCTGCTTTGGTAATAATTCGATAATCAATATTGAACGGCTCGCCTGTCTTGATTGTCCGTTGGTTTTCGGCGGATACACTTTCGCGGTCTAGCGGATGAATGATCTTCGACCATAGTGTAGGATCTTCCAAAAATTCTTTTTGGGTATATTCGATCACTTTTTCAACTTGAGGGCTTACATAAAGGGTCAACGAATCGGCTGAAAGGTCGTTGATATAGGTGACAGTTGAGATGTTTTCAAGGAAAGAGCGATATTGTTTTTCGCTATGGTCTGCGCGGGTAATCGCGCGAATGGTTGTGTTAACGGAAGCTTTTTGAAGAACAAATGCAGTTAAAAAGAAGAATGCATAGATCGCAAGCCTTGCAATTGGGGAGTATGGTATAGGGCTGGGCAGAAAGCCGGCTGTGTCTGCGTAAATTGTAAAAAATCCGAATATTATTGTGCTGATCGCAATCCATAACCCGTAGTTAGTACCTAACAATAACGAAGCAAGCAAGATGATAACCAAATGCCCCATAAATATCGGCGCTGAAATACCACCCCCGCTAAACGCGGCGCCTGATACTGTTATCCATAGAAACAGAACCAGAATATAGCCGCCAAGCCTGATAAAACCCTTGCGAATTAATAGTGAGACAATGATGCTTAAAAAAATAATTGCCGCCGCAATATACAATGTGCGCGTAATGATCTCGCGCGCGGCGAATACAGAAAATAATACAAAGCCAATGCTTATCCCCACCAGGCTTCTTGTAATGGTGCGCAGTAATTCCCCGCGTAAATCTTTTTCTGGCAATGTTGAAAATGCGGGCAAGGAATTGGGTGACATTTGATGTTTTGTGATTTTACTTGATATTTAATAATAAAAGAGAATAAGCTTTTAATGTTTAAACGCTTATCTTTTTTGTAAACAACTATTTCTATTACATGGATTTATAATTTATAATAAAATCTATATTTTCCCAAATGATAGGAATACATGCGGGCATTTTCGTGACAGAAATATTTAATTACAAATTACTTCATCAAAGGAGACTATTATGACCGACGTATTCATTTCGTATTCCCGCCGCGACAAAGTGTTTACCCAAAAACTGGTGGACGCGCTCAAAGCCGCCAACCGCGAGGTATGGGCGGATTGGGATTCCATTCCTGCCGCATCTGATTGGGACGCAGAAATCAAGGAAGGTATAGAAAAGACAAACACCGTGCTTTTCTTGCTTAGCCCAGAGTGGATGAAATCCAACGAATGCCGCAAGGAGATGATACACGCCATTCAACATGGCAAGCGTCTGTTGCCTATTTTGTACATCATGCCGGATAAAGGGCAGGAAGTTCCGCCTGAATTGGCAAAGATCAACTGGGTGTACATGCGCGATACGGATAATTTCGACAAAGCGTTTGAAACCTTGCAAAGCGCCATGGACACCGACCTCGATTGGATTAAGACGCATACCCGCGTTCAAGTCCGCGCCGTTGAATGGGATAAAAAGAAACGTGAGAATTCCTTCACGTTGCGAGGAAAAGACCTAACCGACGGTGAGCAATTTATTTCTGGAGCAGCGGGAAAAAGCCCGGAGCCGACACAACTTCAAGGTGAATTTGTTCTTGCCAGCCGAAAAGACGCCACACGCAGACAGAGAATAACACTGACAGGCGTGACCATTGCCCTGGTGGTCTCCGTTGCGTTGGGGATAACGGCCTATTTCCAACGGCAGGAAGCAATCAAGCAGGCAAATGTTGCGCTTTCAAAACAATTGGCGGCTCAGTCGCAATCCATTCGCTCAACGCGCAACTCGAAGCAGTTAACTGCCCTGTTGCTTGCTGTTCAATCCTATAAGATTTCACAATCTTCAGACGCGCTGGCAGAGTTGGTCAACAACACATCCCTGGCGGCTCCTATGGTAGGGCGTGTGTCTCATAAAGATCGCGTTACGGCTATCGCAATTAGCTCCGATGGAAAAAATGCCCTGTCGGGGGATCGAGCCGGGGGTTCTATGCTGTGGGAGACTGCCTCTGGAAATATCTTAACAGCCTTTGAGCACACAAATAGCATTACGGATGTTGCATTTAGTGTGGATGGAAAATATGCGGCATCTGCAAGCGGTGATGGGTTGATTAACGTCCTTAATCTTATATCACACGAGCAACTTCAATTAAATGCGACTGACAACCTTCAATCAATTATGTTTAGCCCAGATGGGAAATATTTGGCATCCGGCGGAGATTCAGTTCAAATGTGGGATGTAGCTACCGGAAAAGAGGTAAAAGCCATTGTGCTTTCAGGCATTACCAAGGTAATGTTCACAAAAGATGGGAAACAACTATTTGCCGGCGGAAGTAAACTGTATATCTGGGATATTTCTACGTGGAAAGAAGTGGCGAGTTTCAGTGGCGGAAGTCAGTTATATGACTTCAGTGAAAGTGGGGATTACTTTATTACAGAAACTGGATCGGGAGTGGAAGTGTGGAGCACATCAACCGGAACCTTGGTCTCAAAAGTGCCAAATCAATTTCAAGACACGTCCATCATGTCAGTAGCGCTCAGCCGCGATGGAGTATATGCTGCCATGGGTGATTGGGATGGCTTTGTTGGGGTTTGGAATGTTCAAACTGGAAACATAATTTCCAATTTGAAGATGGACAGCACGATTTACAAGATCCTTTTCAGTCCTGACGGAAAGTTTATTGCAACTGCCGGCGCTGATTACACTGCGCGCGTGTGGGATATCGAATCTGGCAGGGAAATATCCAGAATGACACACGATAATTATGTTTATGAATTAGCCTTTAGCGCCGACGGAAAGCTTGTCGCTTCCGGGGGCGGGGAAGAGAACCTTACTATTGGAAATGATAATTCTGTCCGAATTTGGGAATCCGGGATCGCTAATGTATTTCCATTATTAATTGGGAAGTCGGTGATTGCATCCATTGCGGTCAGCCCGGATGGAAAGTTTATTGCTGCAGGAAATAATATAGGCGGCTTGACTGTTTGGGATTATGCATCTAGAAAAAAGGTGGTTGACCTTGTCGTGGAGAACGGTGTTTATTGGCTCGATTTTACTGCTGATGGAAAACACCTGATTGGACGTGATGGAACAGTCTATGGAGTTATGGCATGGGATACATCCTCCTGGAAATCAGCAAACCCTGAATCTGTATATCTTTACGATGTAAGCACACTGCCGTATGAAGATGATGGGGTTTTAAAATATGCCCTTGATTTTAGCAGTGACGGTAAATATGCCGTCAGGGCGGGCATGGACGGAAAAATCAGAGTTTATGAGCTTGAATCGAAAAATGTTGTTTTTGAACAACAGCTGGATAATTCTGTGGTAGTAGCCGCTTTTAGCCCTGACGGGAAGCAGCTGGCAACAGGTGATTATAGCAACACTGCGCGTGTGTGGGATCTTGCTAGTGGTCAGGAAGTTGCGCATTTTACACATGACGACGTTATAAACTCTATTGCGTTTAGCCCCGATGGTAAATATATCGCGTCCGCGAGCGGCGACAATATTGCTGTAGTTTGGGACGCATTTACAGGTGTGGAAATTTCCAGAAAGGATCACAATAATTTTCTCTTTGCGATTACTTTCAGCATGGATGGAAAACATGTATTAACAGGCGGGGAGGATCAGGAAGTTTTTGTTTGGGATTGGATGCCTGAAGATTTGATTGCCAACGCCTGCAAAAATTTGCCCCGCAATCTAACCCGCGAAGAATGGGCACGTTATATCGGCGACGCAAAGGAATATGATGCTACATGCGCTAATTTACCCATTGAATCGGAGCTGTCCCTCTCTTCAGAGCCGTCTAAAACGGATGGCAGATATATATTTACTGGATACCCGGTTGAAGGCGCGCCAGTCACTGAAGCTATCGATTATGTAGAAGTAATTTTGAAATTTGAGAATAAAACAGATCAGGTGATAGAGTTGAGTTGGATGAATTTTGAGGGAGGCGAAGAGCCTTTCTATGAATTTGCACCCGGCGAAGCTATAGATCAAGGTGCATTTGAAAGCCATGCATGGCGGCTGCGAGATTCAAGTGGAAACTTGATCTTTGAGTACACAGCGACAAGTCAGCCAGTTCAAGAGATAACGATTAATGCAGATTTAACAGTTACGGTGAAGTAGTTTTCAAAGCAGAACTCCGAGATTTCTAAAATCTCGGAGTTCTGCTTTTTAATATCTGCCTCTATTCAAAACAACTTCCGCATTCGGCAAATCACTTTCCCTGGCGGGGAAGACTTGCACTGCGCAGGCTTTGAACTCATAGGAGACCCTAAAGGTTTCTTTCGTTAATTGTCGCTATGTCAAACGCCAATGATTTGCAATCAAGGTGATTGTCTACGAAGAAAACCTTTAGGGTCTTTTACATGAAGGGATATAATTTCCTTAATGACTAGCCCATCTCCGCTTCTTTTTGATACCTACTACCATATCTACAATCGCGGTACGAACGGCGAGAACATTTTCATTCAAGAGCGGAATTACGAATATTTCCTAAAATTGTACGAAAAACATATTACACCTATAGCAGATACGTTCGCCTATTGCTTGCTTCGAAATCATTTTCATATCGCAGTGCGAATAAAGTCGGAAGAGGAAATTACTCAGACCTTAAAGGTTTCCTCCAAGAAATCCCTAAAGGTTTCCGCGCCCGATTCGGCAGCCAGTTTGCAAGATGTTAATGCCAGCATAGACGAAAGTTTGCAAACAAAACCTTTAGGGATTATCTCTAATCATTATGCCAGTCAACGCTTCTCAAATTTCTTCAATGCCTACGCCAAAAGCATCAATGTTGCCTACTCACGCACTGGGAGTCTATTCGAGCATCCTTTCGGGCGCGTTCCCATTACAGATGATCGTCAGTTTTGGACAGTCATCGCCTATATCCATCAAAATCCGCAAAAGCATAAATTTGTGATGGATTTTCGGGATTGGAAATACTCGTCATATGGGGTTATTCTGTCCACGAAACACACGATCGTCAATCGAAACGAAGTCATGAAGTGGTTTGGAAACAAAGATGAATACTTATCGCTTCATAGCGATTGGGTCGCCGACGCGCAAAGCAAATGGTTTACAGGCGATGATTATGATTGATCTTCTAAAATATAAAGACCCTAAAGGTTTTTGAAACCTTTAGGGTCTGTTTTTTAGTACCTGCCTCTATTTAAAACGATCTCCGCATTTGGCAGATCACTCTCCCTGGCGAGGAAGACCTGCACCGCGCAGGCTTTGAAGTAGGTCGGATTGGCAATCCGACCTATTCCTAATACCGTCCTCTATTCAGCACAATTTCTGCATTCGGCAAATCATTTTCTCTGGCTGGGAAGATCTGCACTGCGCAGGCTTTGAACTCGGGGATTTTTGCTTGTGGGTCAAGCGCGTCATTGGTTAATAAATTCGCGGCGGCTTCTGCGAAATGGAAGGGGATGAAAACTACGCCAACGGATGTTTTTTCGGTGACGGTGACTCGCAAAATAACTTCCCCGCGTCTACTCTGAACTTTGACCGGATCGCCGTTTCGAATGCCGTGAATCTCAGCGTCAGCGGGATTCATCTCCACGCGCGCTTCTGGGTAGGCTTCATCCAGCACTGAGTTGCGAGTCATCGAGCCGCCATGCCAATGTTCCAGCACGCGCCCTGTAGTTAAGATAAATGGATATTCATCGCTAGGTTCTTCGCGTACGGGCACATAATCTAAAGCATGGAATTTGCCGCGACCGCGCGGGAAGGTTTCTTTGAAAAGGGTGGGTGTGCCGGGATGATCTAATGTGGGCACAGGGTAAATCAAGCCGACTTTATCAATGCGTTCGTAGGTGATGCCCGCATAATCTGAATTGACGCCGCCCATCTCGCGCAGAATCTCTTCGGGGTTGGAATAGTTCCAGTAAGCTGAAGCAACTCCCAGCTTAGATTCGAGGCGTTGGGCTAAGTCGCAAATAATTTGCCAATCTACTCGTGCTTGTCCGCGCGGTGCATGCGCGGCGCGGACTCTTTGTACGCGGCGATCTGTGTTGGAGAATGTGCCATCTTTTTCTGCGAAGGGAGTCGCGGGTAGAAACACATCCGCGAAGGCACCGCTCTCGTTCATGAAAATATCTTGTGCTACTAAAAATTCAAGTTCTTGCATGTGCTTGCGAGTCTCATTTAAATTCGGCTCAGACATCATCGGATTTTCGCCCATGATGTACAAAGCACGCACACCGCCTTCGTGGGCGTGACTTAAAATTTCAGTAGTGGTCAAACCAAGTTTAAGACTCAGCCCGCCTTCTTCGATGTTCCATGCCTTTTCCCATTTGGCACGATTGTCAGGATTATCCACGCGCATATAACCAGGATAATGAAACGGCATACAACCCATATCACTCGCGCCCTGCACATTGTTTTGTCCGCGCAGTGGATTAAGCCCCGTGCCTTCGCGCCCAATGTGACCTGTGAGAAATGCGAGATTTATTAACGCTAGCGCAGAAGCGGTTCCATGTGAAAGCTGCGAGATGCCCATGCCCCAATAGATGGCGGCTTTCTTCGCGGTAGCATACATGCGCGCGGCTTTGCGAATATCATCGGCGGGCACGCCAGAAATTTCTTCTGCATATTCGGGCGTAAATTTATCCAGCGATTTTAGAAAATCATCAATGCCCTCGGTGCGTTGTTCAATAAAATCGTGATTGACCAATTCTTCTTTCACGATGACATGCGCCATCGCAGAGAAGACGGGTACATTCGTGCCGGGCTTAAGCGGCAGCCACATCTCGGCAAAATCTACAAGTTCAATTCTGCGCGGATCAATGACGATCATCTTCGCGCCATACTGACGTACGGCTTCTTTCATTTGCAATGCAATGATCGGATGATTCTCGCTGGTGTTGGAACCTGTCACAATGAAGACATCATTTTGAATCACTTGCGAAGCCGTGTTACTCATCGCTGAAGAACCCGTGGCTTGTTGTAACGCAACGACTGAACCCGCGTGACATAAACGCGTGCAATGATCTACATTATTGGTGCGGAAAATTGCACGGTACATTTTTTGTAAAAGATAATTATCTTCATTGGTGGCTTTTGCGCAAGCGTAGACTGCCATTGCTTCTGAGCCGTCACGTTTATAAATGCGCGTGAGATTATCGGCGGTAATGTTGAGCGCGGTGTCCCAATCCGTTTCGACCCAGTCCCAGAGGTTAGATATTTGAGAATCAATAGGCTGCCCATCTTTGCTCACTGCAAAAACTTGTTCACGCCCTGCTGGTTTCTCTTTGACTTCTAATAAATATCTACGCACAAGCGGAGTGGTCATGCGCTTGGGGTGATAAACATAGTCATATCCAAAACGTCCCTTGACGCATAAATTGCCGTGATTGACTGGCGAGTCAAATGGCGATGTCACTTTGAAGATATGTTCATCTTTGACATGTAACTGTAAATTACAGCCTACACCGCAGTAGGGGCAGGTAGTGGTAACGATTCGGTCGGGTTTGATCATAGGGGCTCCATAACGTTTGAACGTTTAAACGTTTAAACGTTTTTACGTTTTTTCCTGCCAGTATTCAACACAGAAATTTCCTGCGGCGTCATGCCTTGTTCCAATAAGAATTCGCGCTTTGGCTTTAACGCGCCAGTGGGGCAAACTGCGGCGCATTGTCCGCATAAGACACAGGATGTTTCAGGAATCGGTTTATCAAAAAATGTGCCGATCTGAGTTTCAAATCCGCGTCCGTCAAAGTTGATTGCAAATGTATATTGTGCATCGTCCGCGCAGACTTGCACACAGCGCCAGCACAACAAACATTTCGAGTAATCGCGAATGAACATCGGATTATCGTCAATTACAGGCGACTCGCGGCGTTTTGCATCGGGGAAGCGATTCACATCCGCGCTGTAATCTTTCATCATTGTCTGAACTTCTTCCGCTTCGGATAAATCCATGGTGGAATCAAGCATTTCCAAAATCGTCTTGCGCGAACGGATGACCTTCTCGCTTCGCGTCTGGACCTGCATGCCTGCTCCTGCTTTGACAATGCACGCAGGCTGAAGCACTCTCTGCCCCTCTACTTCGACGACGCACATGCGGCATAGCCCATTTGCTGTGGTTGCATCGTGGTAACAAATAGTAGGCACGTCTGCGCCATTTTCCCGCGCGGCGTCAAGCAGGGTTGCGTTATCTTCTACAGTTATTTCTTTGCCGTCTAATGAGAATGTGATTGTCATTTGTTTACCTTATGTTGAAAGTAATAGGTTGCAGGTTGAAGGTCAAAAGTCGAAGGTAGAGTTATTTTTTCTTTGGCGTTTTTGTTGTTTTCTTTTTAGTCGCTTTTGGTTTAGTTGCTTTCTTTACTGTCTTAACATTGTTCTTCGAAACTTTAGATACTTTTTTCTTCACAATAGCCTTCTTCACAGTTTTCGCCGAAGCCTTAGGCGCTTTAGACACCCGACTTTCAACTTTTGACTTTCGACTTTCCTTTTCATCCTTCATCATTCCGCCTTCATCCTTGAAGAGCTCGGGCCAAATCTTCATCGCCGACAACACCGCACTCGCCGCCGTCTGCCCCAAACCGCACAGACTCGCATCTGTCATTGTCCAGCCTACATCTTGCAAGCGGATAAAATCCCCCGCCTGAGTTTTGCCATCCGCAATGCGATTCAAAATTTCCATTTGGCGCTGACTGCCCATCTGGCAGGGATAACACTTGCCGCAAGATTCATGCGCAAAGAATTTTCCAAGCCGCTTCAACACGTCGCGCATATCGCGGGTTTCGTCGTAGACCATCACCACGCCTGAACCTAGCGGCAAACCTACGGAGCGTAAATCTTCAAAAGTCATTTTTACATCTAAATGTTCCGCGGTTGCAAATGCTCCCGCCGCGCCGCCGAACAAAACGGATTTGAGTTGTTTCTTATTTGCAACCCCGCCTGCCATTTCAAGCGCATCACGCAATGTGACGCCGAATGGAAATTCGTATAATCCGGGCTTACCTACGTCACCAGAAACGCAAAATAATTTTGGTCCCGGTGATTTTTCTGTGCCGATCTTGCGATATTCAGCAGAGCCTATGGAGAGAATCAAAGGAACATTACATAAAGTCTCTACATTATTTATAACAGTGGGTTTTCCAAAGACGCCATAAGTCGTTGGGAAGGGAGGTTTCACTCGCGGAAATCCGCGTTTGCCTTCGATGGATTCAAATAACGCAGTTTCTTCACCGCAAATATACGCGCCAGCGCCGACGCGGATTTCAATATCAAAATCCTTGCCGAGATAACCAGCATTTCGCGCTTCGGTCAATGCGTTTTCTAACACTGGCAGGATATATGGATATTCCGCGCGAATATAAATATATCCTTTGCTCGCGCCGATTGCATAAGCGGCAATGCACATGCCTTCAATCGTGCGATGGGGATCATCTAGTAATAAGATTCTATCTTTGAAGGTACCAGGCTCAGATTCGTCTGCGTTGCAGATGACATATTTTTGGTCAGCGTGCGCTTTCATTGCGCCTTCCCATTTGATGCCCGTTGGGAATGCCGCGCCGCCGCGTCCGACCAAGCCAGAAGATTTAATTTCATTGACAACTTCTTCGCGCGAAATGCTTTTCGCTTTTTCCAGCGCAGAATATTTTCCATATTGATCAAGCGAGGTGGTGCCGTTTCCGCAATTGGCGGTCAATAATCTATTTTGACCATAGACCAGCGAGCGTGGACTTTCTACTTCGCTCAAGCCGTCGCCGACTGTGGAATGTCCATTGTCCATTGTCCATACTGCGGGCGCGAGTTCGCACATGCCGAGGCAGGGACTCGGCTCAATGGTTAGATTCAACTCTGAGTGAGTTTGATGCGGTTCTAGATCATATTGTTTACAAAGGCGATTTAAAATCCCATCTGCATTCTTGAGCGCGCAAGCTTGATCGGTACAAACGCGAATTATTTTTTTGCCGACAGGTTCGTTGTAAAAAAGGGAATAAAACTCAATGACCCCATGCACATCTGCCAAAGGCACACGCAAGATTTTTGCAACCTCGCCAGCCACTTCTTGCGGAAGCCAGCCATACATTTTTTGCGCGGCATGAAGCGCCGGCAGCAAACCTGAACGTCCCAATGGAATGTAGTTTTCGATGGCGGGTTTGAGAGGGGCAAGGTCAATTTCAGGCATGAGCACTCCGTTGAAATGGGCTAAAAGCGAAAGCTATTTCATTCTAAATTATATATAATCAAGTGGCAATAGGGAAAGTACAGGCAAGAATTTTAGATCTTTAAATTTTGCTTAATAGCAAATCGGTAGTAAGAATATTGCCGCAATACCTTTTCGGTCATATTTTTTAATTCTTTTGCGTATTCATTATACTTAATTGTTTTTTCTGGGCTTGGATCATTTGCCCGCTCTGGATTCCAATCAGGTTTTAGATATCTACTCTTGTTGCTGGGATTTTGCCCTTTTATGCTAAAAAAATTTGAAGCTATAAAATCTGTAAGCTGATCTAAATCATTAAGTAGTTTTTGGTTTTGCCTGGCTGTATTTTTGTCGAGATATTGATTTCCGATTTCACTAAAGAATATACACCATTTTGTTAATAGGTAAAAGTCATCATCAGCTATTGAATGATCCTTTAATAAATGAAAACTTGCAATGAGCGCAAGTTTTTGTTCAGACAGTAATTCATTACTTTGCTTGAAAATTTTAATATCATGTTCGCTGGTTTGTTTTTGCTGTTCAAAGCGTCTTTGTAAAAAAATACCCAAAATGCTTCCAAGCCCCAATGTAGCCAGAAATGAGATAGCAAGTGTAACGATGGTCTCAGTAGACATCTTTCACTCCGTTAAATTTAATTCTAGCCCCGCTTCAACATATCATCAGTTACTTGATCCAGCTTCAAGCTAATGACCTGGCTCGCCGAATCGCGACCCATGGTGATGCCGTAGATCACATCTGCCGCTTGCACGGTGTTGCGGTTATGAGTGATGATAATAAACTGAGTGTCTTTGCTTAACTCAACCAACAGATCACGGAAGCGACCGACGTTGGCTTCGTCCAACATCGCATCTACTTCGTCCATGACGCAAACAGGGGTGGGGGATACCTTAAGCAAGGCAAACACCAATGCCACTGCGGTTAAGCTTCGTTCGCCGCCAGAGAGTAATGCCAAACCTTGCTCGCGTCTGCCGGGCAAACGCGCTTCAATTTCAATGCCAGTTTCCACCAAATTTTCTGGGTCGGTCAGCGCCAACCGTGCCGAACCGCCGCCAAATAATTTGGTAAACATGATGCGGAACTGCTTATCCACAGCATCGAATGTACGCGAAAACTCGCGGATGGTTAATGCATCCAATTCAGCGACCACTTGTTTCAAATCCACTTCTGCTTTGCGTAAATCCTCGATTTGCGTCTTCATGAACGTATAACGTTCACTCTCTTTATCGAATTCTATTTTCGCATCAGGGTTGATCGGTCCCATGCGCCGCAATTGTGCGCGGTGCTGTGTTAGTTGTTCTTCAAGCTCTGGCGCAATTTCAGTTAACACTGGCAATTGCTCCACCATGCCTTCCAAAGGCAAAGGTACCGGTCCAGAAACATCCGCGGCATATTCGAACATCACCAACCCAAAATCATCGCTGATCTTTTGTTGTAAAGATTCCAGCGCTTCTTGCCTGCGCGTTGAGTCTAACTGCAATTGCCCAAACAAACGCTCACTATTTGCAAAGGTGCGTTGCGCCGCATCTTCTAAAGCTTGCAAACGTTTTTCTTCCACCTCTGCCGCGCCTAAATCTTTTTCGGCAGGGTCGATCTTTACGCGCAAGTCTTCGATCAAACCATGTAATCCGCTTTCACGTTCGCGCAAACTAATATTTTCCGCATCCACCCCATGCAGGGAATTTTCAATTTCAATCATGCGTGCGCTTAATTCATTGCGCCGCGCCTCAAATCTCTCGCCATCTTTGCCCCGTTCTTCTTTCCTCATTTTTGCATCGCTCAATGCCCGTTCAGAAACAGCCACGCGCGTATTCCAATAGGCGCTCTGCGATTGCATCTCGCTTAAATCTGTTTCGCCAAAATCAGTTGTCAACGAACGCATTTCATCATGCGCCTTTGCAGAAGATTGTTCGATCTCTATCAACAGATCAATTATTTTTTGTTGATCCAAACCTGCCGAGGCGGCTTCGGCTTGATTCTGTTCCAATTGCGTTTTTTGCCACTCCAGCATTCGCCTCGTCGACTCATTCTCCAGCCCAGCCTGCTGCTCGTTTTCCTGAGCCTCTCCCAAGCGGACGCGTGCTTCGCGCAAGTCCAGCTCCGCTTGCGCCAGTTCGCGCTGTGCCTCAGTTAATTGATTTGAAAGCGTTTCAACGTTTAGATTTAATGATTCTAATTGCGCGCCAAGCGTAATCAAAGATTCGTTTAGTTCACGTTTTTGGCGTGGTCTGCTCAAAGCAGAGGATGAGGCAGGTTTCCCCGCAATGATCAATCCATCCCCGCGGAAGACCTCGCCGCGCAAAGTCACCACCCGTGCATGAATAGGTAATTCTTTCATTAATCGCCGTGCCGTAGAGCGATCCTTAACGATCAGTGTTTGCCCCAAAATTAAATTTACTGCGCCGCGTAATTCATCAGGCGCATTCACTAACTCAGAAGCAACCCCCAAGCAATCAGCATCATCAGGAGCGTAAAGTGAGATAATATCTCGCTCTATTAAAGGCAATAAAGCCGCACGCCCCGCTTCATCTGCCTCGAGCAGTATCAATGCATCTTCGATTTGATTTTCGCCAATTAAGACCGCATCTAAAGTGTCGCCTAAAGCGCTGGCGATGGCAGTTTCAAGCTCAATAGGTACATCTAAAGCCGCGCTTAAAGCACCGCGTGCCCCCGTCAGTTTTTTTCCACGTGCCGCATCCAATAAAAAGCGCGCGCCCTCAGCGTAGCCAGCTAAAGATTGCTCAGATTGTTCCAGCACTTCCAGTTGAGCCTGCCCACGCACATACTCGCCATGAGCTTGGGTGCGTTTTTCTAACTCGTTCCGTCTTGCAAATTCCAATTCCCCTTCTTTCCTCTTTCTACTTTCCACCTTCTCTTCAGCGTCCTTTAGTTCAACTTCCGCATTCTCACGCTTCTTTTTTGCGCGCACATATAACTCTTCTGCACTGTGTGACGTTTCTTCAGCAGATGTCAAGGCTTTTTGAATAGCTCCAATTTTTGTTTGTAAAGCCGCCATGCGCAACTTTAGCTCATCGCCCCGCGCTTGCGATTCAGCACGTTGAGAGTTCCACTTTTCCATTTGCGCGCGCGAAGTTGTAAGTTTCTCTTCTAAAGATGCGCGTTCAGTTTGTTTGGTTTGCAAAGCTGTTTGTGTTTCAGCATATTGTTTTTGCGCTTCGTCATAATCTGTTTGCAAGCGCGTAGATTCTTGATTTACCTCGGCAAGTCGGTCGCGCGTAATTCGTTCCTCATCTATTGTACGTTCTTGGTCAGAGAGTATAGCGGCTTGTGAGGCTGTTAATGCGCGGCGGCGTTCTTCTAATACAGCCAACTCACGGCTAATAGATTCGCGTTGATTATGTAAATCTGCCGATTCACGGTGCCATGCATTTAATTGTGAACGCAGACCCGAAAGCCTTTCGCGATACGCATGATACTCAGCTTGTGCCTTGGCGTGATTCTCGCGCGCATCTTTCACCCGCGTTTCTTGTTGGCGCACCGTCTCGCGGATATCAGTCAAATCGCGTTGGGCGCGGTGCCAGTGATAGCCATACCAATCACGCAGAATTAATTTTAGCGCAGCTTGTGCTGAAAGATATTCGTTGGCTCGTCTTGCCTGGCGCTCCAGGCTGCGTAAGCGTGGTTCCAGTTCTGCCATAATGTCGAGTACGCGTTCTAAATTATGTTGAGTTGTATCTAGTCTTTTAAGGGATTCTTCGCGGCGGGCACGATACAAACCAACTCCGGCGGCTTCTTCAAACAAGCGGCGACGCTCATCTGCTTTGAGCGCTAAAGATGCATCTACCAAGCCTTGCCCTAGGATCGTATAAGTTCGTTCGCTCAACCCAGCTGAGGCGAGAATCTCATTCAGGTCTTTAAGGCGCACGTGTTGACCATTGAGCATGTAGTCATTATGTCCATCACGATGAGCGCGGCGAGTCATGCCTACTTCGGTAAAGTCTAATGGCAGCCAGTTATCCGTGTTGTCAAAAACAATATGAGCAGAAGCCATGCCTGCGCGCGCGCGGCTTTCGGAACCGTTGAAGATCATGTCTTCGGTTTTTTTGCCGCGTAATAATAAATAGGATTGCTCGCCTAATACCCAGCGAAGCGAATCGGCAATATTCGACTTGCCAGACCCATTGGGTCCAACAATCGCGGTAATTCCACTGGCAAACTCGAAGACTGAGCGCGAAGCGAAAGTTTTATATCCTTGAAGTTCTAGAGACTTTAGACGAAGAGGCATGTATTTTTTACGAAATTCCCAAATTTATAATTGCATTTGCGGCGGCGGCGCGCTCTGCTGAATTTTTGCTTGTACCAGACCCGCGGCCTTTTACTTCACCAGCAATTACTACTTCCATTTCAAATTCTTTGGCGTGATCAGGTCCTGTGGCTGAGATGATTTTGTACTTTGGTGTGCCAAGTTTATTGGCTTGTGACCATTCCTGCAAAATGCTTTTAGGGTCATTTAATTCATCCAAAACAGTTTCACGCATCGAAACCAAAAATGGATAAACAAAAGTTTTTACTTTTTCCATATTATGCGAGTCGAGATAGATTGCGCCAACCAATGCTTCAAAAAGTGAACCCAGCATACTTTCACGTTTGTCTCCGCCTGTTGTTTGTTCACCGCGTCCTAGTCTGAGGGCATCACTTAATTTTAGCTGTCTGGAAAATTCTGCGAGTCTTTCGTTTTTCACCAGGGATGACCGTATCTTGGTTAAGTTTCCTTCGGGCAAATCTGGAAAGCGATGGTATACCCATTCACCAACGACAAAGTCTAGCACGGCGTCGCCGAGAAATTCAAGGCGTTCGTTGTCTTCGCTGGCATCCTGATGTTCATTAGCGTAGGATGTGTGGGTCAGGGCGCGTATCAGCAGGGATAAGTTTGAAAAGGACAGACCCAGCCTCAGGGCGAGGCTGGAAGCGGATTCTATATCCCGCTTGTTGGGATTGGAAGTCATGGGGATTCCTCCGTGGAACTCACGGAGCGCAAGACTCTACATCTACTACGGTGAAAGGGGGAGAGGCTCGCGGCCCATTAGTTCCGAATATTTTTTTAGCGAGTTGTATTGTAACCTGAATTTTTACGCCCCACGATTTTTTAAGATTTGATACAATCCTTTTACATATTTGGATACTTTGTTTTCTGAATTTGAATTTATTTTATGAGAGTTGTGAGTTTCATGGATATTCCTGTAACTGAAGTAAGTACCGAGACGCGTTTTTTACACGCTATCGAAATGGGATTGGGGGCATGGCAATGGGGCGATCGAATTTTTTGGCAATATGGTCAAACCCATACAGATCAGGATATTCGTGAAGCGTTTGATACTGCGCTTGAACATGGCGTTCGATTTATAGATACAGCTGAGGTGTACGGCAGTGGTCGTTCTGAGAGGCTTTTGGGACAGTTTCTAAAAGCAACTGAGCAGCCTGTTTTGGTGGCTACAAAATTTTTTCCATTTCCGTGGCGGATGCTGAAAGATGCACCTGTACGGGCTTTAAAATCTAGCCTTGCAAGAATGGAGCTCGAATCGGTGGATTTATATCAAGTCCATTGGCCTGGCTTGTTTAGTGTTGAAAGAACAATAGAAGGCATGGCGCTATGTGTGAAAGCTGGTTTGACGCGCACTGTGGGTATTTCTAATTTTGATCAGTCGCAAATGATGATGGCATATTCTACATTGGCGAGGCATAATATTTCACTAGCATCTAATCAGGTGCATTACAGTTTGTTAAATAGAACCATTGAAAAGAATGGCTTGTTAGCGCGTTGTAAAGAATTGGGCGTGCGGTTGATCGCTTATTCGCCGCTTGAGATGGGGATGTTGACGGGAAAATATACTGCAGAAAACCCGCCCAAGGGGTCGCGCTCTATTCAATATGCGAGTTTGATCAATAAAATTGCGCCGTTATTGAAAACAATGACAGAGATTGGGCAAAATCATGGCGGCAAATCTAATGCGCAGGTTGCTTTGAATTGGTGTATTTGTAAAGGTGCCTTGGTGATACCGGGCTCTAAAAATGCCAAACAAGCTTTACAGAATACTGGTGGAGCAGGTTGGAAGTTGACAGATGATGACGTTGCGCAGCTTGATCAGGCGAGCGATTTGGTTTTGTCTGAAAAGTAAGCGCTCATTTAAAACCAAAGACCGCAGACGCTCATCTGCGGTCTTTTTATTATTCTGAATGTTCCGAATCAAAGACATGAGAGTGCATATTGGCAATCCATTGCTTGCCATTTTCTGTCATGCGCAAGTATGTAAGGGCATCTTGGATGTAGGGGCTGACCATTTCCCAGTAGAACTTTGCATAATTAGTTCTCATATCGGCTGGGGTTTTAAATCCAAGTTTCTCGTTTACACCCAGTTCATGAAATTCATAAAAAAGGGCTGGGGTCTTGCGGATACGGTCCGGGTCGCCAAGTTGACCGACAAAATCAGCCGCGCGTACCAAGCCGCCGTATCCTTTTGTGTCTTTGTAGAAATCATCTTTGGGGGATGGGAAACGCGTCATTTCTATAAATGATAGGATTTTTTCAGCGTCAATAACACTGTTCATGTTGTTGAGCAGGTCACCGCCAAAGCGTTCTTGGACAAATAATTTTCCTCGATCTACGTGATACGGCGAGAGGGATACATCTGAGCCGTGTGCCGGCAGTGATGTGGTTTCTTTTCCAACGCCAGTAGCAATGACATTTTTAGTGTCGGCGCGGCAGACACCGCGTACATAGCCAATATCATGACAGATACATGCGATCATAAAGTGCATCCAATCACGAGGAGCTACACCGCCTTCGCGCAGGTGTTTGCCTTCAACAATTGCCATACCCGCCAGGGTAACCATAATGGTATGGTCTATGTCGTGATATAAAGCATCTGAATTTGCGATGTTTTCTAGCGCTAATCGTCCGCACCACGCAGTTACACCGCCAAGCTCCTTATCTAAGTCGCCATACATTCGTTTATAAGCGAATCTTAGTTGATCCACAAATGTATCAATCGTTAGTTGTTGCCAATTAACCAGCATGTTTATTCTCCTGGGCGTTTAGATTGGAAAGAGATTCTTGTTGCGGCTGAAGTGAAGCGTTGCCGTATGAAAATCTCTCGAGGCTGTATAAAGCAAACGGTATCATCTCAAACCAAATACGATATTCAGAAATTACCCCAAAAACAAAGTTGCCTATAATGAATAGGATAGCTATTAGTTTGAAGCTTAGGACGTTTTTATCATAAATCGGCAAAATAAGAAATGTTAGTAATGTTCCTGCATTGATTAAATAAGGAGTGATGGCATAAAGTTCATCAAGATTAATGGCAAGATGGCTTCTTGTAAAACTGGACGAAAGCCCTGGTTGCATGGTAAAGAAGGGGATAGGAACTTGAACGTAGAAATCGATGATCAATTTTACGGAAATGCACATGCCCGCAGAAAGTACGGTCATTTTGATCTTTTGCGAATTCGGCAGGTCTGTTAGTAAAAAACCTAGGCATAACAGTAAGGCAGTTTCTTTGAATCCCATGGCGATGGGCAGCAGGAGCATGATCCATTTGTATTGCTTACGTACAAAAAGGATTGTAAATAAAACATACGTGAATAAGGCAGGCATATCCCACGGATAGATTCGATTGGTTACGCGGGTTAAGTAGCCGAATGACAGGGCTGTGAATATACCAAAAATATAAAATAAAGACCGCTGGCGGGCGCTCCAGATGTAGATCAAGCCGATGGCGAAGAACCAGCCTGAGGTCCACAGAGAGGCGCTAAGTTCCATTGGAGTGTTGATCAAAAATACATCTGTGCGTGATAGGATTGAAATTCCCGCACGAGTGGCAATCGCCGCTAGTGCATTTGAAAATAACCTGCCGCGCCATGCAACCTTGAAGTGCAGGTAGTTATCCCAACCTGCAAAAAGTGAATTGAACGCGTCTGTGTTGTGTTTATGCTGGGTGAGCAGTTCTGCAGATTGATAGAATAATATAAAGCTAATGCCGGTCAAAATTAATAAAAGCGCAATAAAAGAAGAGGTGCGTTTAAAAATGCGTTGCATTGATTCTCCGTTTGGAAATATGAGCCGATTATAATCGTCAATTGACATTCCGATTTTTTGAGATAAAATACAAATCGTTGCCATAGAAATGCCGAAGTGGCGGAATGGCAGACGCGCTACGTTCAGGTCGTAGTGAGAGCAATCTTATGAGGGTTCAACTCCCTCCTTCGGCACTCTCTTAAAGGACTCGTTATGAGAAATCATGACGGGTCCTTTTTGTTTAAAATTGTTTATCAAGTAATTTATCTAACATCATAAACGGATAAAAAATCACTATCGCAGAGAGGCAGAGTTTTTAAGGTTTTCTCTGTGTTCTCAGCGACTCCGAGGTGAAAAAATTCCGTCTTTTTAGCGCGTAGCCAAATACGATTTTATATCTTGAGGAAAATTCAAATAAATTTACTAAAAACCAAAATATTTGATTTATTATCAAAACTATTG
>VFJR01000014.1 GCA_009885945.1 Anaerolineaceae bacterium | reverse complement strand
TGGTATCCAAAGAAATATTTGAAAGTGTCTCTCCGCCCACTGCTAAAACATCGCTGTTTTCATTCAACTGCACGAACATTTCACCTGCTAATACAGGCACGCCGTTAAAAGTCTGTTGAAATTTAACCGATTTGCGTTTGCCGTCGCTGGAATGATTTTCTCGCAGCGGGGTCAAATCTGGTGATTGACTCTGCGCCGAAAGAGCGTCTCCGCACTGAGCAAGAAAAGCCGCCGCCGTCTCTGATGCGTTACCGTTTTTAAGAGAGGCATCCACGCGCATGGGCTTGCCATGTTCGGTGCCTACAAATGTATTATTGCCATTGTTAATTTTAATCGAGCCGCGTCCGTTGTCGGTGCATAATGCCAATGCCAGTGCTTTTGTGTTCAAAGCCGCGCCTAATTCTCCGCGCGCTTGTGCCTGCGGCACACTCACTCCAAGCATGGAAATTGCAACGATCAGGGCGAAGGTGTTATATATCGTGCGCAAAGCCCCCCGCGATGATTTTTGAATTTTCATGAAAACTCCTTGTTCTCTTAATGAAACAGTAATATTATTTTTTAGCATAGTGCAATTATAACGCTTGTATATACTTATGGCACTTTCCATATATGTAAGCTAGTACTAATGTACTAATACCAAAAAAGCAATGAACTTGCAATGTTGAGAGCTGAGTTTGTAGTTTTCTTTTTACAATTTGATGGAATATCAGCTTCGCTAAAAGACCAATTTATTGCCCTAAACTAAATGTAAACACCCATGGACCCTTAACTGTATAGAATTCATCGCTGTAAACCATTTGCTCAGCTTGTTCTTGGGTCATTTCTGGTGGATAGCTAACAATCTGCATTGTCAGCAGACCACTATTGTCAACGCAATCCAAGATAATCCCAGCGCCGCGCTCGTTCAGTGTTTGTTGAATTTTAGGCATGTACACTGTGCAATATTCATCCGCGCGCGGGGTTGTGCCTATCGCGTCCACGATAATGATTGCAGTGCTTGTATCCGCGTCTGGTGCAACCACAAAGGTCAGTGTGTCGCAGCGTTCCCCGTTCTGTGTCGAAAGCAGAGTTGTTTCATACTCTTGTAGTATTGAATCACCATAAGACAAGCTTGCATTCCAAATTGCCCAATCCGATGGGTCGGGCAGGCTAAAACAAACATTTGCATTCACATTTTTGCCATCCCGCCAAGCGCGCTCAACGCGTACGTTGATTCCGCTTGTTAATTGACTTGCAGAAACATCCGCCGACTGTGAAGTAGGATAGGATGCTGGGTCTATAAAAGCAGGCTCGGTAGCTATTTGTATCGGCAAAAATATACCCGGCTGTGTTGCAGGGGCGCAGGCGGTTAATAAAAGAATAAAAATGATGAACGCGTATTTTTTCATAACTTCTCCATTGTGAAGAATAGGTATTGTCTGTGATAGATTATTTTTCACAGCATAATGTTCTGCTATATTATCCCATTTTCTCAGCAACTCTGGCTTGTAGGGCGGTTTGAATTCATAAAACTTCCCGTGCTATAATCACCAAAATTTCGGAGATGCCGATGCACGAACCTGTCCTGGTTCTCAATGCAAATTACGAGCCAATTAATGTATGCTCAACCCGGCGCGCCATCCTCCTTGTTCTGGCGGGCAAAGCAGACATGGTAGCAAATGGCCGCGGGCAAATTCGAACTGTCTCAAAACTTATCCCGCGCCCATCCATTATCCGCCTTGAAAGTCAAATCCATCGTCCGCGTCCGCACGTCAAACTAACCCGCAGAGAAGTATTTCGCCGTGATAATTACACCTGCCAATATTGTGGTCGCCGCGATATCAGCTTGACGCTTGACCATGTCATGCCGCGTCACTTAGGCGGAACGCATATATGGACAAACGTGGTTGCTGCTTGCGCGTCTTGCAATCATCGCAAAGGCGGCAGACGCTTAGAAGAATCTCACATGCGCTTATTGCACATTCCGCACGAACCCCCCGCCAGCGCGCAATATATTTTCGGAAAACACGTTTCAGAAAACAGCGAATGGGCGCAATATATTTCAGGTTGGTAGAGCGAGATACACTATCTCGCTCTACTTTTTATAAGGTCAAAAAAAATGAAATCTGGTCAAGCAATTATTAAAGAAATAATATTATTAGATGATAAACCCGCCGCGCGCTTACTCTGCGCTGTAGATTTGATCCCTGCCCCCGGGCAATATCTACTCTCCAGCCACGCCTCAGACTCATCTATAGCAGATTCAGTTTTCTCAAGCGCTGCCACCTCTGACGGTTTTATAACCGTGCCCTCAATTCCTGCCGCGTGGTCACCAGGCATGACGCTCAATATACGCGGTCCGCTTGGGCATGGATTTTCACTGCCCAATTCTGCAAGGCATGTTGCCTTAGTTGCATTTGACGATTCGCCGCGCAGGTTATTTCCGCTTATACAACTAGCCCTTAAGCAAGATGCATCCATTGTTTTGGTGAGCAGTTATGTGCCAGATGGTTTATCTGCAGATGTAGAAGTTCAACCCATTTCTGCGTTAGTAGATGTGCTCAAGTGGTCTACATTCAGCGCGTTAGATGCGGCACGAGGGTCTTTGTCTACGTTGAGGGAAATGCTTGGGGCGCTGAATCAGGCTTCGCTTAAATGCGAAGCGCAGATTTTAATTCGCGCACCTATGCCGTGCGGGGCGCTTGCCGAATGCGGAGTGTGCGCTGTTCATTTTCAAAAAGAGTGGAAGATGACTTGCAAAGATGGCCCCGTATTTAATTTGTTTGATTTGCTTTAATTTTTTCTTATTGCCAAATTCGGAACGATGAGGTTGTTTTGCCCTCAACATTTAGATACCTGCAAGTTACACCGATGAAAATTAAACTGCCGTGCGGCTGGTCTTTGAATGAGAACGAAATAGAGCCAATGCCGTTTGCGTTGGTTTGCACCGCTCCAATTTCAGCGTGACCATCGGGCCAGGTTGTGATCAATGAGCAATCTGCTTTTTCAATCGCTGTACCATGTTGATCTTGGGTAATAATAAACACGGTTTGATTTCCCGCAGAAGGCATAATAGAATTTTGAGTAAAAGCACGCACATGTACCGACAACACCAGCGCTTGAATGTTTGCATCCAATGGTTGGGCGGCGGCTAGTCGTGCGGGATCTTCGCCGATTAATTCAAAATATATCCTGCCGAGGTCGCCGACCGAAACAAGTTGATTGTTTGGGTTCCATGGATGCCATTCGAGGCGTGTGCGTTCAAAATATTGCACCAACATTCCATCGTGGTATTCAAATGGAGAAATGGGTAACCCAAATTGCTGCACTCCGCCTTGATTGTCAAAAAATTCTAAAAAAGCAAAACATACTGAGTTGTTTGTTGATTCGAAATAACGACAGGCGAACGGGCTGAAAATGTTAATTGGATTTTCGGCTCTATAGGTTTCAGCGCCCAAGGGGGTCAGTAGAATTTGCTGTCCCGCGGGTAATTCGAGGTGATATTCAAAGCGGGCTCGTTGAAAATATTGCACGTCTTTGCCGTCTTTGGAAATAAATCTTTCAGTGATGGGATAGCCGTACATTAGTAATGGATTTGATACTTTGTTATAAAAATCCAGAAATTCCCCCGAGACGCTATGTCCTGTTTCATTGAAGTATTGAGAGTCGCTTGTTTGCGCATCGACAGCACGATACGTGATTGCTAAAACACAAACAACAAGAAATGCGCTCAGAATACGGCGGTACATCATATTAGGTGATTATACTCACATTTGGGTTAATAGCGCGCCGACAATCTTTTCTGCCGCGTGCCCATCTCCAAATGGGTTCGACGCCTTAGCCATTTCTGCGTATGCTGATTGATCATGTAGCAGGCGTTTCGCTTCAGTGACAATCGAACTGGTTGATGTTCCAACAAGTTTTAATACGCCTGCGGCAACGCCCTCGGGGCGTTCGGTTACTTCGCGCAATACTAACACAGGGATGCCAAAGGCTGGCGCTTCTTCTTGAATGCCGCCTGAGTCGGTCAAGATCAATTTGGCGTGTTTCATTAGATACACCAGCGGTAAATAATCCAGCGGTGGAAGCAGAGTGACACCTTTAACATTTTTGAGCAGGCGATTGACTGGTTCTTGCACATTTGGATTCAAATGAACAGGATACATAATTTGTACATCTTCGCTTTCAGCGAGTTGTTTTAATGCCAAGCATATATCTTCCATTGGCTTGCCGAAGTTTTCGCGGCGATGGGCAGTTACAAGTATTAATTTTTTATCCTTTACAGTTGATTGGATTAACTGTGTCACTTCTTTAGGCTCGGGTTGCTGAGCAACGAATTGCAATGCGTCAATCACAGGATTGCCAGTCACTTTGATGATTGTGTCACTAACACCTTCGTGTAGTAAATTCTGCCGAGCATGCTCGGTGGGGGCAAAATGTAGGTCTGCGGTAACGCCAGCCACACGGCGATTGATCTCCTCTGGAAAGGGCTGCCATTTATCATGAGTGCGTAAGCCGGCTTCTACATGTCCCACTTTAATGCGCCGATAATATGCCAGCAGGGAGGTGATGGCTACTGTGGTTGTATCGCCTTGCGCCATAACCCAATCTGGTTTGAAATCTTCTAGCACAGGCTCAAGGTGAGTGAAAATGGCGGCGCTTAATTCTGCTAAGCTTTGATTGTCGCGCATTAGGTTTAAGTCATAATCTGGTTTGATCTGGAATAGATCAAGAACTTGGTCCAACATTTGGCGGTGTTGCGCAGTGACGCATACACGCGATTCTATATCCGCAGTTTGCGCCAGCAAACGCACGATTGGCGCCATTTTCACGGCTTCGGGGCGGGTTCCAAATATTGAGAGTATTTTCAATGCATAATTTCCAATTTATGATTTTGATTTATTGTCACCAATGCGGAAAAATTGAAACCCGTTCTTTTTCCATACTTCGCGATCCCAGCCGTTTACTGCATCAACAATAATCCGCGCTTTTGTCTTCTTGGCGATTTCCTGAGGATTGATCTTTGCAAACTCTGTGTGTTTGACCAGCAACAGAAGTGCATCAGCATCTTGTATCGCAGACTCCAAAGAGGAAGCCATATTAATTCCTGCAAGATTGGCTTCTGGCTTGAAGGGCTCCCAAGCCTTAACCTCTGCGCCTTCATTTTGTAATAAGTGAACCACTTCGTTGGCGGGGCTTTCGCGCAAGTCGTCTACATCTGGTTTATAAGCAAGACCCAGTGCTGCAATTTTCTTTCCGTTTAATGAACCTAATGCCCTTCGAACAACCTCTTTTACAAAACTTGGTTGAGCGTCATTCACTTGACGCGAATGATAAATAAGCGAAGTAATTTCTGGAGCGGCTTCTACAAAGAACCAAGGGTCAACGCTAATGCAATGACCGCCGACACCTGCACCTGGGCTAAGAATTTTTACGCGCGGATGACGATTTGCCAGGTTGATGGCTTCCCATACATCTACGCCAAATTTATCAGCGAGGCGTGAGAACTCATTTGCAATGGCGATGTTCACGTCTCGGTAAGTATTTTCCATGAGCTTGACCATCTCTGCAGTGGTTGCGTCAGTTTCAATGATCTCACCTTTGACAAAAGTACTGTAAAGATCGCGCGCGGCTTTTGCCGATTCGAGGGTAATGCCGCCAACTACACGCGCGTTTTCAACTAACTCACGCATAATTTGCCCGGGTAAAACCCGTTCGGGAGAATATGCTAAATGGAAGTCGCGCCCAGCCTCGAGCCCAGAGCGAGCGAGAATAGGGGCAATCAAATCTGTGGTGGTACGCGGCGGGGAAGTGGATTCAAGAATGACGAGATTTCCTTTTTTTAAAAAAGGCAGAATCGCTTCGGCGGCAGATGTGACAGCGCGCATATCTGCCAGTTTATAGCGGACGCCGTTGTATTCCCCAAATTTGTTTTCCTGAAAAGGCGTAGGCACAGCAATAATAAAAGCATCGGCTTCTTCTGGCTTGGTAGAGAATGTAAATCTGCCAGATTGAATTGCCTGTGTCATTGTTTCTCGTAAACCAGGTTCATGAATGTGAAGATCCCCTTTGCGCAGGGTCTCTATAATATGTGTATTAATATCCACGCCTAGTACATGAAGCCCATGTGTGGCAAAGGTAGACGCGGTGGGCAAGCCAATGTAGCCAAGCCCGATGATGCAGATTTTATTGAAATTCACTGAAGCTCCTAAAAGAAAGATTAAACAATTGCGAACATATTATACAACTGTGCGCAGGAAACCTTTGCGCAACTTTAAGGTCGATATCAGCGTAGACAGAATAGTAGTTTGTTTGCAAAAGTACTTTTATCCACAGATACTTCGACAAGCTCAGCGCAAGTTAAACGGATTTTCGCAGATTTTTCCCTTATAAATTGCAAATCTGTCTAATCTGAGAATTTCTCTGCAAGTACAGTGTCTGTCGATTATTTCGATATCGTCTAATATATAACTTATTTTCCTGTTGTATAATGAAAAGGAGATTTATGGACATTTTTCTTAACCCCAACACTGCTTATTTGATTTTACTGGCGGGCATTTTCCTTGCCATTCTTGCAATAGCTACCCCGGGCACGGGTTTGCTTGAATTAAGTGCAGTGTTTTGCTTTGTTTTTGCTGGGTATGCAATATATAACCTTACTATTCATTGGTGGGCATTGGGTATTGTTTTGTTAAGTTTTGTTCCGTTTGTTTTTGCTGTTCGCGGCAAGGGACGCGAGTTATACCTTGGGTTATCTATTCTTATGCTGATTGTTGGTTCCCTCTTTTTGTTTGCAAGCGAAGACAGTTTGATCTCAGTAAATCCAGTGATTGCAATCGGTGCTTCTACTTTGATGTCAGGCGCGCTTTGGCTTATACTCCGAAAGTCTTTAGAAGCCATCTCTCGCCAGCCCGCGCATAGTCTAGATGCTTTGGTTGGGCAGATCGGCGACGCGCGATCTATGGTTAGCAATGAGGGAAATGTATATGTTGCAGGTGAATTATGGTCTGCGCGCAGTGAAACAGAAATTCCCGCGGGTAGTCAAGTCCGCGTGATTCGGCGCGAGGCATTTACCCTCGTGGTTGAAAAAATTTAATGATTTGAGATAATTTAAAAAGGAGACGAATATGCCTACTGCTGTTGGTTCTACATTATTTTGTTTTGTTGGTGCCGCACTCATCATTGGTGTTATCTTTTTATGGAGCGCAATTAAGATCGTACCTGAGTATATGCGCTTGGTTGTCTTTCGCCTTGGGCGTGTCTTGGATAAACCGAAAGGTCCCGGCATTGTCATCGTTATACCCTTTTTAGACAGTTTCAAATGGGTTGACCTGCGCGAGCAAGTGCGCGAAGTACCACATCAAACTTCGATCACAAAAGATAATGCCCCCATCTCGATTGATTTCCTTTGGTATTACAAGATCCTTGACCCAGGTCAATCGGTTTTACAGGTAGGCAATTTTGAATCTGCTGCGGCAGGTATTGCCGCAACAACTTTGCGCGCAGTGATCGGCGGTATCCCATTGGACGATGTACTTTCAGAGCGTGAACATATTAACAACATGTTGCGTACCCGCCTCGATGAAGTAACCGAACGCTGGGGTGTGAAAGTAACCAACGTTGAAATCCGTGAGATTGTGCCTCCTCGCGAAGTGCAAGAAGCAATGAATCGCCAGATGTCTGCAGAGCGTATCCGCCGCGCGCTTGTAACTGAGTCGATGGGCGATCAAGAAGCCGCCATCAATCGCGCCGAAGGTACCAAGCAAGCCGCAGTTTTATCTGCCAAAGGCGAACGCGAGTCTAATATCTTGCGTGCTGAAGGTGATAAACAGGCACAGGCTTTGCGCGCTGAAGGTTTCGCTGTGGCGTTAGAAGCTATTTACAATGCCGCCAAAACAGTAGACCAAAAGACCATGACCTTGCAATATTTTGAAACGCTCAAGTCTCTTGGTGCAAGCCCATCCACTAAATACATCTTCCCGATGGAATTTACAAGTATGCTGGATGGCTTTCTTGGCAAAGATAAAACAAAGGGTTAATCGAAACTACGAGTAAAATACAGCCTCCCAGTTGAACGGGAGGCTGTATTTTTTATTATGGAAATCGTCAGCGCAAATTTTTTGGATTTAAACGCATTGAGGAAGTTAGAGGCTGTCTGTTTTGAAAAAGACGCATGGCCTATTTTTGATTTAATAGCTGTGCTCTCTATGCCTGAGGTTGTTCGTCTTAAGGCAGTGGAAGATGGCAAAATGGTTGGCTTTGTTGCTGGAGATCCGCGTCTTTCTGAAGGCTGGGCTTGGATTGCCACCATCGGCGTTGATCCAGCTTTTCAGCGGCGCGGCATTGGGCGCGCGCTCTTGAAAAAGTGTGAATATAAATTAATGGAAAAAGGACTGCTAAAGGTAAAATTAGTCGTAAGGGTTTCTAACCACACTGCGATGGCTCTTTATCAGCAGGAAGGGTATCAAACAATGGATATTTGGAAAGGTTATTACAATGACGGTGAAGATGGAATGATCATGGAGAAAAACATTTGATGAGCCCAGCATATAGTTTTGGTTTTATAATCAGCCTATATGTCTGAAACCCTCCAGCCACCTATTTGGGTGGACAATGTAAAATTACTAGCGCAATTGATTGCAGATGTTGAGTCTCAAACACGTGTTGCCGTAGATACCGAATCGAACAGTTTGCACGCCTTTCGCGAACAGGTTTGTCTTATTCAATTTTCCACTATTAATGAGGATTATTTGCTCGACCCGCTAATGTTTGATGATCTGAGTGGATTAGCTCCTTTTTTTGCAAACCCTAAAATTGAAAAGATTTTTCACGCCGCAGAATATGACCTGATTTGTTTAAATCGTGATTTTTCTTTTAATGTATCAAATCTGTTTGACACGATGCACGCCGCGCGCGTGCTGGGGTACAAAGCAGTGGGTTTGGATCGTTTGCTAGGGGAAAAATTTGGTGTTGAAATGGACAAGCGCCACCAAAAAGCAAATTGGGCGGTTAGACCTCTTAAAGAGGATCAGATTCATTATGCACGCTTAGATACTCATTATTTATTTAACTTGCGTGATGCCCTCGAAAATGAACTGCGTGAAAAAGAACGTCTCTCATTTGCGCTGGAAGATTTTACAAGCGCATGTAATGTGGAAAAACCCAAGCCCGCCCGCGCAAATGGTTCATGGAGGCGCATTAGCGCCCGAAAAGATGTTTCATTGCGCGACTTGACTATTTTATTTGAATTGATGCAAGTTCGTGACACGGTTGCGGAAAAATTAAACCGCCCTGCATTTAAGGTTGTAGCCGATGATACTTTGCTGGTCATTGCCCGTAATCAGGCTTCTAAAAAGGTTGACCTTTCGGGGGTTGGCTTGAGCGAAAAACAGATTCGGCTTTGGGGCGATTCTTTTCTGGAGGCGGTAACGCGCGGGTTAGAAGCTCCGCTTGTTAAACGAGAACAGCCCAAAATGCCGAGTGATGCGACGCTGAGGCGACTCGAAAAGTTGAAAGCGTGGAGAAAGAAAGTCGCAGAAAAAATGGAAGTTGAATCAGATGTTGTACTGCCCAAGCGTTATTTGGGCGCGCTTTCAGAAAATCCGCCAACGGATATTGATGACCTGAAAATCATCATGAAAGATTCTCCGTCTCGTGTTGAAAAATATGGTTCACAGCTTGTAAGGCTTGCAGGAGTTTGAAATGAAAATTAATTTTCACGGCGCGGCGCAGACAGTGACGGGCAGCCAGCATTTATTGGAGATCAATGGGTTTAGGCTTTTGCTGGATTGTGGTTTGTATCAAGGCAGGCGCGCAGATACTTATGAGCGAAACTTAAACTTTAAATTTGATCCGCGCAACATTGACGCCGTGATCCTTTCTCACGCGCACATTGATCATGTTGGAAATTTGCCAAATCTGGTGCGTCAGGGATATGCAGGTCCAGTGTATGCGACCAAGGCTTCGGCTGATCTTGCGAAATTGATGATCGCAGATTCGGGACGTATTCAGGAAAGCGATGCTGAATATGTAAATAAGAAACGAGCGCAAAAAGGCGAGCCGTCGATTGAGCCTTTGTATACGCAAGCAGATGCTGAAGAAACCGCGCAGTACTTTAAAGGTGTGGGATATGGCGAATCTTTTGAGCCGATTCAAGGTGTGGTGGCTAATTTTCATGAAGCGGGACATATTTTAGGCTCTGCTTCGGTTGCGCTTGATATTGAAGAAAAAGGGAAGAAGATTCGTTTTTGGTTTTCTGGTGATATTGGCAGGTACAGGATGCCTTTGTTGCGTGATCCTGTTTTGCCAGATAAAGCAGACATTTTGTTAATGGAATCTACTTATGGTGATAAATCACATAATGACCCCGAGCAAGCTTTCATTGAATTTCGTGATGTTGCCAAGCGAACGCTTGAGCGCGGTGGAAAGTTAATTATCCCTGCCTTTGCTGTGGGGCGCACCCAAGAAATTGTCTTGTATTTGAATCAATTAATGACAGGGCGTGAAATTCCGTCTGTGCCTGTGTATGTGGATAGCCCATTGGCTGTGAGAGCGACTGGTATATTTAAAGCACATCCTGAGTGTTTTGATGATGAGACGAATCGATTTGTGCAAGAGGCTCGTCATCCTGCATTGGATTTCAAAAATCTTACCTATGTTCAAACTGTAGATGAATCAAAAGCGTTGAACGAGCGCAAAGAGTCCATGGTTATTATCTCTGCTTCTGGCATGGCAGAAACGGGGCGTGTGGTTCATCATATTCGCAATAATATTGAGAATCCAAAAAACACAATTTGTATCGTCTCGTGGCAGGCGCCTGAAACGTTAGGTCGCCGTCTGGCAGACCGTGAACTAGAAGTAAGAATTTTTGGCGAAACTTATAAACGTAAATGCGATGTTGCTACGATCGGCGGACTTTCTGGTCATGCGGGTCAGAACTTGCTGATGGAATATGCACTTCGCTTAAAAGGGCAAGCTCGCCAGACTTTTCTTGTGCATGGTGAAGAAAAGCAAGCTTTAACCTTAATTGAAAAATTAAAGGAAAATGGAATGGATAAGGTAGTGTATCCAAGCTTGCATTCCAGCGTTGAAATATAAGTTATAATCTCGGCGCTTGATGGGGAGGTGCCAGAGTGGTTGAATGGGATAGTCTCGAAAACTATTGTGGGCTCCGGTCCACCGAGGGTTCGAATCCCTCCCTCCCCGCTAGATAAACCTCCGAGGTCTTTAAGACCTCGGAGGTTTCATATTTATGGGCATGTTG
>VFJR01000145.1 GCA_009885945.1 Anaerolineaceae bacterium | reverse complement strand
GCGCCCCGCTTGATTCTTGGGGAAGGCGATCACTTCGCGAATATTGGGCTCGTCTGCCAAAAGCATAACCAATCTATCGATGCCAGGCGCCATGCCGCCGTGCGGAGGCGCGCCGTATTCAAACGCTTCAAGCATATGACCAAACTTCGCTTGAATTTCTTCATCGCTCAACCCAAGCATTTGAAACATCTTCATTTGAATATCGCGCCGATGAATTCTTATCGAACCCGAAGCGGTTTCATATCCATTACAAACCATATCATATGCGTCAGATGCAACCGCGCCGGGGTCTGTATCAAACTTATCGAGGTCTTCCATCTTCGGCATCGTAAACGGATGATGTTCCGATTCCCAAGTTTTGCTTTCTTCGTTATAGGCAAAGAATGGAAAATCCACAACCCACGCGAACGCCATCATGTCTTTATCTGCTAAATCCAATTTATCGCGGAACCATAAGCGAAGTCCACCAAGTGTTTTATTTACAATTGAGCGAGCATCAGTGGCGAAAATGATGAGGTCGCCTTCTTTGGCATTTATCTTCGCTTTGAGCGATTCTACTTCTTCAGCGGTCACAAACTTAGAAACGCCTCCCTTCACGCCTTCGCCTGTTACTGCCAACGTGGGCATCCCTTTCGCTCCGAAAGTCTTCGCCACTTCTGTCAGCGCTTCTGATTCTTTGCGAGACATATCCGCACTTCGAGGGGCGACAATGCACTTGATCACGCCTCCAGCTTCCAGCGTAGATTGAAAGACGCGGAATTCGCTTTTTGCGAAAACATCCGAGACATCCACCAATTCCATACCGAAGCGCAAGTCTGGTTTATCTGATCCGTATTTTTCCAACACTTCACGATACGAAAATTTGGGCCACGGCGATGAAAATAATTTCTTATGCGGCGCAACAGCAGGAATCATTTTGGTGAACAGGTCTTCAACCAGCGCGAGTACGTCATCACGATGGACAAACGACATCTCAAGGTCGAGTTGCGTGAATTCAGGCTGACGGTCACCGCGCAAGTCTTCGTCACGGAAACAGCGCGCGATCTGAAAATACTTATCCATGCCCGCCACCATGAGCAGTTGTTTTAATTGCTGAGGCGACTGCGGCAAAGCATAGAACTGTCCTGGAAAAATACGTGAGGGAACAAGGTAATCGCGCGCACCTTCAGGTGTCGCTTTGAACATGATCGGGGTTTCGATTTCGATGAAGCCTTTTTCATCGAGATAGTCACGCATGAATTTGATGACCTTGTGGCGCAAGACCATATTCTTAGTTAAACGCTCGCGGCGCAAATCAAGATAGCGATATTTGAGGCGGGTGTTTTCGTCGGGCAGATCCGCGTCAGAGCTGACCATAAAAGGCAAAGTCTTCGCGGGATTCAAAACCTTCACATCGCGCGCAATGATTTCTATTTCACCCGTTTCCATTTTTGGATTCTTCATGCCGTCAGGACGTAACTGCACGATGCCTTCAATTTGCAGCACCCATTCAAAGCGGACATTAGCAGCCATATCTAATATCTCTTTTGATAAATCTGGATTGACTGTAATTTGAATAACCCCTGCGCGGTCGCGTAAATCAAAAAAAACAAGCCCGCCATGATCGCGACGGCGATTCACCCAACCTGAAAGCGTGACAGTTTGCCCCGCATGGCTGGCTCGTAGTTCTCCGCAAGTATGAGTTCTGTACATTAATCTGCCTCCGTTTTTATATGTCATTGCGAGGGGCTCTTGCCCTTCCCCGAATCAACCTGCCTGAAAACTCAGGAGATTGCTTCGGGCAAAAAGCGCCCTTGCAATGACATGTTATATAGATAAAATAAATCGCCCTTCGCATTTGCGTCGGGCGATTTGGTTTTGACTTGAGTATTCCGTCAACCAGCAAAGCTTCGCCCAACGACAGCAGGGTTATTATTATCGTTATTATTATTGGCGAAGAATTTTTTGGTCAACATGATATCAAAATTATAGCACATTTTACTTTCCCAACTTCTTCTTCAATACATCTGTCAACGCAGGCAGAATTGCAAACAAATCACCCACCACGCCATAACGCGCGGCTTTGAAAATGGGCGCATCAACATCTTTGTTGATAGCGACAATTACTTTTGCATTTCTCATCCCAACCAAATGTTGAATAGCGCCAGAGATTCCGTTTGCAATATACAAATCAGGCGCAACAACTTTGCCTGTCTGTCCCACTTGATGCGAGTAAGGAATATAACCCGCATCTACTGCCGCACGTGAAGCGCCCACTGCGCCGCCTAAAACTTTTGCTAATTCTGTTACTAACGCAAAACCTTGTTGCGCGCGCCAAACCTCAGCTTGTTTTTCATCCAAACCAGCAGGCGGGGTCAATGCTGGATTATTTGAAACGCCGCGCCCACCCGAAACAATAATGCTTGCGTCCCCCAAGTTAACCGCGCTTTCAGAAGCAGAGTATCCTTCCACAGTTGATTTTGCTTCACCTTTTGCTTCCACTTTTGTAATTGTGCCGTTTTTTCCAGCTTCACGATTCGGTTTTGGGAACGCGCGCCCGCGGATGGTTGCCATGACGGGCTTGCCAGCGCAAGTTACTTTCTCGAACAACTTACCTTCGTAAATAGGACGAGTTGCAGTTACATTATTACCATTTACTTCTAAGCCTGTCACATCGGTAAACACGCCTGTATTCAAATCCACTGCACTCATAGCAGAAAGCTCACGAGTTCGCGCAGTTGTCGGAAACAGAATCAAGTTTGGGCTTAAGGATGATGCGAGCGCGGAGAGCGTAGAAGCGTACATTTCAGCGCGATAATCTTTGAGCGTAGAATCATCCGCAACGATGACTTCATCCGCGCCATATTCCAAAGCAGTTTTTACAACATCATTTGCATTTGCGCCAAAGACCAAAGCAATGGTTGCGCCAAATGTTTTCGCAAGACCCAGCGCTTCCCATGAAGCAGGCTGAACTTCGCCATTGAAGTGATCGATATAAACAAAAGTTTTCATAGCACTTTCTCCGCGAGAATTTTATCGGCAAGTTTTTCGGCGATCTCGGCGGGGCTTTCACCTGTGATCATTTCCACAACGGTTTCGCGCACTGGCGGATTAATTAATTCATTACGCGTGATGATTGCCACAGGCGCAGTAATTCCCAAATCGCTCAATGACCATATAGGGATGACTGCCTTCGACGCTTTGCGAATGCCCATGAAAGATGGATAACGCGGCTCGCCAATGCTTTGCACGACGCTGATCACGACGGGCAAATTTGCTTTGACGGTTTGCCTGCCTTCTTCGATCACGCGCTCGACTTGCACGCTTCTTTCTTTAACTTGAATTTGACCCGCCAACCCCAGCATTCCCCAGCCGAGCACTCTTGCGGTCTGCGCGGGCGTTAATCCTGCGCCATTATCAAGTGTCTGCCTGCCAAAGATGACCATATCCACATCGCCAATTTTTTGAATCGCCGCGGCAAGAACTTTCGCCGCGCCAACAGTATCAAGGTTTTCCAATGCTGAATCTGAAACGAGAATGGCTTCATCCGCGCCCATAGCAAGCGCATGTTTCAGCGCGTCTTTAGCAGATTCGCCACCGACGCATAAAGCTGTGACCGTACTACCTGCGTTGGCTTCCCTTTGTAAAAGCGCACCTTCAACAGCGTACTCATCAAATGGGTTGATCACCAAAGGTGAATCGCCCCAAGATATTTTCCCGCCCTCAACTTTTACCTTCGCCTCTGAGTCTGGGACTTGTTTGATACATGCGATGATTTTCAATGCAGTGCTCCTTGAATTAAAAATTCTGTAACCATAACTTAAACCAATCTTACTTCACTCAATCATCTAGAGAGCGGATAATTATAAAATGTTCCATTGGAATTAGTGGAAAATTTTATAAAATTCCTCTTTTGAAATACCAAAGGCATTCTCGAAGGATTCATCCACTGATTTTCCAGCCGCAACACCTTCGCAAACCATTCGCAAAGCAAGTGGTCCATTTGGCGCTTTTGCGATGAGTTTTTTTACGGCAAGAAACCCTATATCACCTGGCCACACCGGAGGATCCACCTCGTAAAGAGCAAGTGACCTATTTTTTATACGTCTACTAAACTCATAGGATATTTGAGTAATATCACTATCGGTTACATAACCGCCTAACTTAAGCGAGTTGATTGAAACATACTGGGCAATTCCCTCATCAAGCCAATCGGGGAGCGGAGAGTGATGCGTTGTTAGGCAACCCAGAGCACCCTGCCAAATGTGAGCATACTCATGCGCTCCAGCATTAAGATGATGGTCAAATCCGTCCCAAAAATCTGAAGATACAATATTCCACCCATTAGACAGATCAAAATAAGGACGGGGACCGTATTCGTCAAATGCAGTACAACACCCAGTACCATTTAATACTATTTTTACAACAAAATTGCGTTTATCTGCTGTAATATCTCCGCCCGCATAATCGCGCAAATAGGCGCGTGCTAAATTGATTCCCAATTTTATTTCGGCGACATCTTCATCTGGCGCGCCTGGATCAATTTCAAAAACAAAATCGTCGGGTTCAAGAGTCGCGGATGGCATCGCCATTGGCGTTGATGTCATCGTCGGTTCGGACGGGGAAGTGAATGTTACTGTGATTGCCGGAGCAGATGTTGGAGTCGGCGCAATCGTGTGCGCGGCGGGGGCACAACTAGATATGAGAATTACAAAAATAAAAAGCATAGAAAAAAATTTCATTTTGTTTTCCTTTTATTTCACTATCTAACCTGTCATTGCGACGAAATGTGCCCGTAGATAAGCAATCTCTAACGCAATTTGCCCTTTCCAAGCAAGGACGGGGATTTCTTTCTGATAGCTAAATATACTTCTCCAGCCGAATATCCGTCCACATTTTACCCTGCCAGAAAGTGAAATTAGGGATTCTGCCGATCTCTTGATAGCCTAATTTTTGATAGAGCTTGTGCGCGTTAGTATTAAACTCAAACACTCCTAATTCAATGCGTTTTACATTTTGTAATTTAATGACCCGCTCTAAAAACTGAATGGCAAGAAAACCAATGCCTTTGCCTCTTGCTGATTCTTCGCCGATCTTAATCCCAAGCCAGGCGGTATTAACTTCCTGCTTGTAAAGATGAGTGGGGTTCATTTGGTAATCCATCTCGCCGACAAGTTGACCCTCTGAATAAATGAGGTATATAGAATCGTGCTCAAGCCGCTTTTGAAGTTCTTCCAGTGTAATAACGCTTCTTCGATCTAAATCTGCTTGGGTCTGATTTGGGCGCATTAAATAAATCAGCGCAGGGTCATTTTCCCATTTAGTAAATGATTCGGTGATTTCAGCGCTGGGGGCAACAAGCTTCGCAAATTTGATATTCAAGGGACAGCCTAATCTATTGAAACGGAGTCTTGCTGACTAATTTTCCTGTTTTAATGTCGATATCACAGGCATAGCCATCTGTTGTATATGTGGAAAGCGTCTCGCCATCTTCATTAAGCTTCAGGCGCGAAAAAAGAGATTGTGATTCTGGTTTCTCGGCTTCCCAAATAATTTTGTCGTCATTGATGCAATATAAATTACATTTATTGCGCGGAAATCCGCTAGGGTTTTCCAAGAGAATCGTACCAATCCCTATTTGAGTTTCTTTTTCAATTTTTGTATAAAGAGGGGTAAATTCCATAGAGCCTCCGTAGAAGTTTTTCTAATTATACCTTGCACGTTTTCACTAATCAGCTTTTCTCAAAAACGATTCCATCAAGCTATTAAGATCTCCATCCAAAACTGCCTGCGTATTGCCCACTTCAAAATCAGTGCGATGGTCTTTCACCAGCTGATAAGGATGTAAAACATAAGAACGAATCTGACTGCCCCATTCTGCTTTTGTATATTCTCCGCGAAGAATAGCGCGCTCTTCTTCACGTTCTGCTTTCTTTAAGTCCAGCAGCCGCCCAGCTAAAATCTTCATCGCAAATTCACGATTTTGTGACTGCGAACGTTCATTTTGACAAGTAACCACAATCCCTGTCGGAAGATGTGTCAAGCGCACCGCCGTGGCATTCTTTTGCACATTTTGTCCGCCCGCGCCAGACGAGCGATAGACGTCCATTTTTATCTCACTAGGATCAATGACTAAATCTGGGTCGTCCATTGCTACTTGCGGCAGAATTTCTATTAATGCAAATGAAGTATGGCGGCGATGCGCCGAATCAAACGGAGAAAGACGCACAAGACGATGAACGCCTTTTTCAGAACGCAAATATCCAAATGCGTATTCACCATTAATCGCGATGGTCACTGTCTTAATACCTGCTTCTTCACCGTCTGTGCTATCCAAAATATCTGTTGTAAAGCCGCGGTCTTCTGCCCAGCGCAAATACATACGCATGAGCATCGCCGCCCAATCTTGCGAATCTGTTCCCCCTGCGCCCGCGTGAATTGCTAAAATAGCAGAGTCGTGATCATACTTCCCTGAAAACATAGCATTGAAAGAACGCTTCTCAAGGTCTTTTTCTAAATCAGCAATTTCACCCTCAAGCTCAGTGCGCAAACTATCGTCGTCCATTTTTGCAAGATCGAATAAATCTTTCAAGTGACGCATAATAGTGCGCCACGAATCCACCTCAGATTTGAGCGCGTTATACTGCTTCATTAATTGCTGTGCCTGCACTGGCTGATCCCACAAATTTGGCGCTTCTATTTCTTTTTCTAACTCTAAATATTTTAATTCTTTAGACGCAAAGTCAAAGACGCACCATAATTTGATTGGTTAATTCTTGCGCAGTTTTCAAACGGTTTATAAGGTCTTGCATCATCAATCTCCAAGTCTGTAAATAGTTTCAACTCTGGGTCGGGCAGCTTGCTACCCAACAATTCATCAGCATACTCTAAAGAACACGTAGCTGATGAATTCCAAAATTAATTCCCTAAAATTCCTTCAACAAAAGCATCGGGGTCAAAGGGTGTCAGGTCTTCTGGTTTTTCGCCCAAGCCTGCGAATAAAATTGGTAAACCCAATTCATGCTGAATTGCAAACGCCATGCCGCCGCGCGCAGACGAATCTAATTTTGAGAGAATCACTCCTGTAACGCCAACTGCTTCTTTAAATGCGCGCGCTTGCGGCAATGCGTTTTGCCCAGTGCTTGCATCTAAAATTAACCATACAGCGTGCGGCGCATCGGGCGATGCTTTGCCAATGACGCGGTGAACTTTTTTTAGCTCTTCCATTAAGTTGAAGCGTGTGTGCAAACGTCCTGCGGTATCAATTAAGATGATATCTACGCCTCGGGCAATTCCTGCTTGAATGGCGTTAAACGCCACCGCGCCGGGATCTGACTCAGGAGCGCCTGCGATCACATCTACCCCAAGCCTGTCTCCCCAAACTTGAAGTTGATCCACCGCCCCAGCGCGAAAGGTGTCAGCGGCTCCGAATAGAAGGGTCTTCTTTTCATTTAAAAATCGCTGGGCAAGTTTTGCAATTGTGGTGGTCTTACCTGCACCGTTGACCCCAACCATCATAATAACAGCAGGTTTATTTGAAAATACAACTGCAGGGGGGATATCCAACCGTGAACGCAATTCCTGCCGAAGCGCAGAATAAAGCTCACTAGACTGAGTCCAGCCTGAGCTTCGAGTGAGGCGCTGAAGTGAATCCAAGACTTCGGTAGTGGTTTCTATTCCAAGATCAGCTTGAATCAATAAATCTTCAAGTTCATCCCAAGTGGCGCGTGTAATTTCTGTTGCACCAAGCAGTGTTGCAATTCTGCCAAATGTTGTCTTGCTGGTTTTGGCGAGTCCTGCGCGCCAACGCGATAAAAATTCTGCCATAGCGGCGGGATTATATCTTAATAAAGATATGGGCGGAGTAAACTCCGCCCAATGGCTTATATTTTTGGACCTGCGTCAATAATTTCCTGCGGTGTGCCTTCCGCAAATTTTTCAAAATTCTGAATGAAGCGTGATGCTAAGTCTTTGTATCGCTTATCGTAATCTGCTTTATTCGCCCAAGAGATAGAGGGGTCTAGAACTTCGGCGGGAACATCTGGGCACGACATGGGTACTTCAAAGCCAAAGATTGGGTCTTTTTTATATTTCACAGTATTGAGCTTGCCTGTCAGAGCGGCAGTCAATAATGCACGAGTGTATTTAATAGAAATACGTTTGCCAACTCCGTAAGGACCGCCTACCCAGCCTGTGTTTACCAGCCAGCAGTTAACTTTATAACGCTCGATCTTATCCTTAAGCAATTCAGCATATTTATAGGGATGATGCACCATGAATGGTCCGCCAAAACAAGCAGAAAATGTAAGAGATGGTTCTTTGCCCATACCCACTTCTGTTCCACCGACTTTAGCAGTGTAACCAGAAATAAATTGATACAAAGCCTGATTAGATGTAAGGCGAGAAATGGGAGGCATAACTCCATTGGCATCACAAGTCAGCAGGATAATATTTTTTGGGTGTCCAGCCTTCTTTTCTGGCACGGCGTTATCAATAAACTCAAGCGGATATGAAGCACGCGTGTTTTCTGTTAATGAATCGTCATTAAGGTCAACCATGCGTGTAACTGTATCAAAAGGCACATTTTCGAGTACTGTGCCAAAGCGTTTAGTTGTAGCGTAAATCTGCGGCTCAGCGGCTTCTGAAAGACCGATGACTTTTGCGTAGCACCCGCCTTCAAAGTTGAAAACGCCCTTGTCGCTCCAGCCATGTTCGTCGTCGCCGATCAGGCGGCGGGAGTGGTCAGCGGAAAGCGTAGTTTTACCCGTACCACTTAATCCAAAAAACAATGCCACATCGTCATTGTCGTTCGGGTTGACATTCGCAGAACAATGCATGGAAAGCACACCTTGAAGCGGCAAGAGATAATTCAAAATAGTAAAGATGGATTTCTTTAATTCACCAGCATAGGCTGTATTGCCTACAATGATCATTTTCTTTTCAAAAGAAAGGAGAATGAAAGTTTCACTATTTGTGCCATCTACCGTGGGATTGGCTTTGAAAGAAGGTAAATCGACAACTGTGAACTCAGGGATAAAATTCTTATATTCTTCCTGTGATTTAGGCAAGATAAACATATTACGCACGAAATGGCTATGCCATGCAAATTCTGTTACAAAGCGAATTGGCATACGATACGCTTCATCCGCACCTACGTACACATCTTGAATAAAGACATCTTTGTCCTGCATAAAACCCAACATACGCCCATAAATGCCTTCAAATTTCTCTTGGTCAAATGGGCGATTATAGGTTCCCCACCAAATGTTACCTTCAGAATCAGAATGCTTGACTACAAATTTATCATTGGAACTGCGTCCTTTATGCGCGCCGGTGTTAGCCACAAAGGGTCCGCCAGAGACGATCTTGCCTTCGTTACGGAAGACTGCCTCTTCTACTAGAGCTTCAGCTGTAAGGTTCCAATATGCCAAACGCAAATTGTCAACTCCATGATTTGTAAGGCTATGATCTGCCTTCCGAGTTTGAGCGATAGTTTCTGCAGGGGTATTTATCATTTTTGAATTATTCATAAATAGTTTCCTTTGGTTTTTTATATAAGTTTTCCGCTAAAGATTTTGTGGACATTAAACAAGAAATAAGAAGTTTGGAAAATAAAAACTGGTCAGGTTTTATCTGACCAGGCACGTTCATATATTGCGCATTTCTTACGCCTATAAGACAAATCGCAACATGGACAACTTTCACACTACTCAATGCTGTCATAAACAGATTATACTACTAGGAATATAGAAAGTGAAATATCTCACTTAAGCGGTTTTTTAATTCGCCCCCATTGCAAAACAAAGTCAAATGGTATAATGCAATCCGTTCATTCGGGGTGTGGCTCAGCCCGGTAGAGTGCGCGGTTCGGGTCCGCGAGGTCGAGAGTTCAAATCTCTCCACCCCGACCAGTTGAACAAGCAAGT
>VFJR01000092.1 GCA_009885945.1 Anaerolineaceae bacterium | reverse complement strand
TTGAGACATGCCTTTTCTCCTGCGCCCTACACACTAAATTATTGGGTACCAGTGTCTCATCATTATAGTCACAGAGGGCAATAGACATGGCTAGACATACTCCATCAGTATGTAACCGTCAGCCATGGCACGTTCATGCGTATCATGATAACGCTATAAAACAAAAGCTTCTTAATTTACAAGGCGGAAACAACGGTTTTGGGCATACGTCAGATTGGGTTTTGGTAGTCACGTCTAATTTGAGCTCTTTCCTAAATGTTAAGGAACGTTTTGAAGTATACATAGACGGCGGGTTATTTTCAATGTCTTTAATGTACGCTTTTCAAGATATTGGGCTTGGAACTTGCGCCTTAAATTGGTGCGCAAAGCCGTCAAAAGATAAAAAGGTTCGCAGGCTTATAAAAATCGCTGAAGAAGAGGAAATCATTATGCTGATAGCTGTTGGACACTTTAATGAAAATGTTCAAGCGGCATACTCAGAGAAAAGAAGTATTAGCGAGATTATTACCAACCATGAATAAACTTTAAATAAATTATTGGGGCTTTTTAAGAAATTTATATCCGTTCGCCTCTAAATTGAGTTTCGTAAAGCTGGGCGTATAAGCCATTCATTTTGATCAACTCGTCGTGCGTGCCTCTTTCAACAATTTTGCCTTTATCCATCACCAAAATTAAATCGGCCGCAAGGATGGTAGATAAACGATGAGCAATCACGATAGATGTTCTGCCTGCCATCACACGCTTCAAGGCTTCTTGAATCAACGACTCGGATTCGCTGTCGAGTGAGCTAGTGGCTTCATCCAAGACAAGAATACGCGGATCTTTGAGGATAACGCGCGCCAGAGCAATGCGCTGTTTTTCGCCGCCGCTTAAACGATAGCCGCGCTCCCCCACAATCGTGTCGTAGCCATCGGGCAGGTCAATGATAAATTGATGAATGTTTGCGGCTTTGGCGGCGTTTTCAATTTCGGTTTGTGTTGCATCCATTTTGGCATAGGTCAAATTTGTACGAATGCTATCGTGAAAAAGATAAGTCTCTTGCGTTACCATGCCGATCGCAGAGGCAAGCGAATCAAGCGTAACGTTTTTTACGTTATGCCCATCAATGCGGATAATTCCCTCAGTGGGGTCGTACAATCTTGGAATGAGATACGTCAGCGTTGTTTTGCCAGCGCCAGAGGGACCTACCAACGCGATTAACTGTCCCGAGGCGGCTGTAAAGGAGATGCCCTCCAAAGCGACAACTCGCGCTTGAGAGGTCGCCTCCACCTCCCCTGAGTCTGATGCGGTTTTCTGAATCAGATTCTTGGCTGTTAAAGTATTTCCTCCGCTAAGCGATCCTTTTACATTATCTATACTTCCGTAACGCTTAACATCTTTAAGTAATTTGGATTCGTCCACTTTATAATTAAAGGTAACATTATCGAATTCAAGTTTACCCATTACGTTATTCAAAATCGTTGCGCCTTCTTTATCAGCAATATCATGGGGCAAGTCAACAATTTCAAATACTCGTTCAAACGAAACCATGCTAGTAGAAAATTCTACGGGTGCGCCTGCCAGACCTTGCAATGCACCATATAAAGTACCAAGATATGAACCGAAGGCGACAATCGTGCCCACTGTAAATTCATTGGTGATCACAAAATAACCGCCAAGACCATACACAAGCGCTGTGCCAACCGCGCTGATTAAACCTAGAACTGCAAAAAGAGTTGTACCAAGCACGGCGCGTTGAATACCAATATCACGCACACTAGCGGCGCGTTCGCTGAATCGATTTTCTTCTTCGCGCCCGCGTCCAAATAGTTTTACTAATAATGCGCCGCCAATGTTAAGTGTTTCATTCATGTGCGCGTTCATTTGCGCGTTGATATCCATTGCTTGGCGCGCAGTATCACGCAAACGTGTGCCCATTTGACGAATCACCAGTAAAAACAAAGGCAGAATTAAAACAGCGGCGATCGTAAGCCGCCACTCAAGAGTAAGCATTACAACCAGAATGGCGATGCTTTGAATAATATTGGTGACGATGTTGACAATGGTGTTGCTAATTGCATTTTGCGCACCAACAACATCGCTATTAAGGCGGCTCATCAACTCACCCACTTTGGTATTGGTGAAAAACCTTAAGGACATGCGCTGTAAACGGGTAAATAAAGCCACACGCAAATCATAGATCACACCTTCCCCGACCGAGACATTTAATCGGCGCTGCAAAATACCAACACCACTGCTGACAATAGGGATAAGCAATAACGCTACAGCAAAAGTGGTTAATTGATTAATGTCTTTGGATGGCAAGATATGGTCGATGAGCTGACGGAAAATGAGCGGGGAAGCCAAGCTCAATGTAGTGCTGATCACAATGGTGAATAACATTCCGCCAATGTGCCACCAATAGGGCCGCGCATATTCTAGTACGCGTACCAATAGTTCTTTAGTAACTGTAGGCTTATCGTCGCCCGAACGCATGTATGAAAACCAACCGCTATGGAACATTATTTTGTTGTCTCCTGATGAATAAGGGAAATAGAAAGTGGTTGGTTGACTATAAGGCTGGATGGCTAATTGTGCAACTGAATGAACAGTAGGATTAACGAAAGTCTGACGCAAAGCATGGGATTAATCTGTGCTATACTCTTTTTAATCAAGTTCGTACAGTTATCTGTATGTCGGTCATTCAAAATGCTTTTGGGGGTACATCCTGTTGATCAATTTCCCTTGTGTTATTGTTCGTTTCTTAAGATATAGCGCATAAATTCAGCGCCATATCAGCGTATATTGCCTGAAATCAGAGGCAACAAGAAGAAGTTAGGCGCAGGCAAGCGGGGAGCTATTTGGCAGTTCGACGCGCCCATTCTATTGAAAACATCTTCATTATCGGTAATTTAATACTTATAGCATCCTCTTGAACACATCAAGATGAATGTCTTAATTGGGCATCCAATTGAGTCTGTTTTCATTTTGATATAAAGAAGATACAACCACAGGAGATTTAAAATTATGATCGCATATCTTATTCTCGTCCATCGTTATCCTAATCAATTTAAAAGATTATTCAAGGCAATTTACCATCCTGCTAACCATTACGTGATCCATGTAGATAAAAGATCAGGAGAAGAGTTGCAAGTGAATATTCAGAATTTTCTAAAAGAGTACCCAAATTCGTCTCTGCTGAAAAGCGAAAATGCAATTTGGGGAGGCTATAGCTTGGTAGATGCTGAATTGAGAGCGATCAAAGAGTTGTTAAAGAAGGGATTGAATTGGGAATTCTTTATCAATCTAAGCGCGCAAGATTTTCCGCTAAAATCGCAAACCAATATACACAATTTTCTTAGTAACCACAAAGGGAAAGATTTTCTGAAAATAGCAAATCAAACCAGAGTCCGCCCAGACACACTGCATAGAATCGAAGACTTCTTTACCGAGTCGGAGAACGAAGTGATCACTGCCCCACAGCCAAAGCGCCCATTCCTTTCAAATGTAACGCCTTATATTGGAAATCAGTGGATGATTTTGAGCCGAAAATTCTGTGAATTTTTAACATACAGCCCAGAAGTTGATCGTTTTAAAGAATTTTATCAAAACACTTTGATCGCAGACGAGGGATTTTTTCAAACAGTGATTATGAACACCAGCTACAAAACCGTCATCATCAACGATGATAAAAGGGCAATCGACTGGGTTCCCATGGGAACGATCAAATTACGTCCAAGGGATTTCATCTCTCAAGATGCAAATTTCCTGATGGCGAGTGAAGATTTATTTGCGCGTAAATTCGATGAAACTGTAGATGGCAATATATTGAACCTGCTGGAAGCGCATATATCCGAAGATGCTTATGTTGCTTCACCAAGAATGATCAACCCTTTGAAAAATTTTAACTCTGCTGGAATTCAATTGAATAAATCAATCGAAACAGTCGCTGTTTAATCACTGACTTTATGCAATTCTCAATCCCGAAGGCGGTGTGTTGAGTTTATCGAAACAGATGGCAAGATTACAGAAATTATGCGCGCCATCGCAAAATCCCGAGGGATGATATGGATTTTACAAGCTCTGACACCCCTTCGGGGTTGAATTCGCAACATCCATCTACAATTCTATAATCATTTGACCCCTTTGGGGTCATGAAGGCAAATGC
>VFJR01000175.1 GCA_009885945.1 Anaerolineaceae bacterium | reverse complement strand
TTTCGTTTGGGGGTGAGATAATTTTACCTGAATTTTGTCTACAAACAGTCTCTCCGTTGGAGTGACTAAATTCTTGAATTTCGTGTCTCAAATCATTGACACATTCCGTTGCTTGTGCGATAAGAAAATAATCAACAGGTTTGTTTGAAAAATTTCGAATGCTCGCTCGATTTTTGGCAAGTTCGGCAAAACCGCCTGTTTTCGGATGGATTTGAATAGGACGGAGTATATTTTCAAGTTTTGATGTTGAGCTTAAGCGGTTAATCTCATCTTCAATAGGACCGAGAAAAACTCTTTGTTCTTTATGTTTTTCTAAATAAAACTTTAGTGCTCTTATTGAAATGCGATATCCAAGTTTATCCTTTGAATATTCGTTTTTTTCATATAATTTAATTAAATCGATTAACTCATATATTGTATTTTTCCCGAAACCGAGTCTGGTTTCGGGCAGAGAATATGCCTTCTCGATGCGATGAGAAATCGCAATCATTTTTGCTTCAATGCTAAATTCTGAATAGTTCTGTCTAAATGCAGATGACCACCATATAAATCGGCTTGTGTCTCTAAATAAAACGTCCAGCCCCCATATATATTGCATCAATTTATCTAAAAATAAATAAGTTGTTACACCTGCGCGTGAAGTCTCAAACCAATTGGTTATTTTAAATAGCATAATACCTTTTCATTTATTCCAAGCGTAATGGCTTGTTTCTGTTTGTGTACGTTCTGTTTTAGCAAGTCTCTTAATTCGGATTTGTATTTGACCATTTCGGCGAATACTTTATTTAAGCTGCCTAATGCTGTTTCATTATATTCGATACAGTATGATGAAACAGCGGTTAATTCCATAAAATCCTTAACTTTTGGATTATAGTTCAACCCAATAAATGGAGTTCCTGCCACAGCTGACATAATCAGGGAGTGCATTCTCGTTCCAATAAAAAAATCACATATAGATTGAATCTCAATATACTCTTCCGGTTTGCATTTTTCTATAAGCAGGTAGGAGTCTTCCTTTAAACTAGCTTCGGTAATGATCATCTTTGTTTGGTTTATATCTTCAATATCTGAAGGCATAAATAAATAATAATAACTGTCCTTCTTTTCTTGCAGGAAAGAAATTAGAGGTGATAATAAATTATCAGTCGTATTTTTATTATGTAAAAACTCAGATGTGTATTTGCAGATATTGATTCCCAAAACATTTCTTTTGCCGATCTGTTCTTTAATTTTTTGAACAAATTCTGTGTTTTCTCTAGGGCAAAATAAGGCAATATCGCTAGCCGCTGCATATTCTTTTTCTACTCCAAGATTTTGAAGCAAAGAAATTGATAAAGCATCTCGAAATAAAAGAAAGTCAAGTTTTTCGATTATTTTTTTAATAAAAAATGAGCTTATTTTATTCGTAATAGGTCCAATACCTCCAAGGAAAAGCCCAATAGGTTTTTTAGCAAAAGCACTATTAATGATAGTTATTAAATAATACGGCAGGACTCGGTTGTAAAATGGATTAAATAACTTGTAGCTAAATAAACTGCCTTGAGGAATTAATATTATGTCAGCATGAAATAGTTCCCAAAAGGTATTAAGAGATAATAATCCTACTTTTGAGCGAGCTGGGGTTACGTTAGGCGAAAACCCATAAAAATATTTTGGAAATTTAGTTAAAACAATAAGCCGAAAATCAATTTTCGCTAAATTAAAAAAATTTATCATCCCGCGTAAGATTGCATCGTCTCCTATATTTCTTCCGCTAAAGGATCCTAGTAAACATATTCTTTTCATAAGCCTTTTCCCTTGTCGTTATATGAATATAATAATTGATTGGTGCAGTATGATGGTGACTAGGAGGGCGGGCTAAAATCGAGAGAAAAGATGTCCGCATTGCTAATCGAATATACTTCTGTCCTAATCATCAAAAAACTACACTGTTAATAACGTTTTCCAAATTATTCAGATGATGTGACGGAGACTTCCTTGGCGCACATATTTAGCCACTCCTGAAAGAAATTCCATGTATGCAAACAGAAATATCCTGAGAATAAGGAAAGAAATCCATCAGTTTTCCTGTTTCCAAATCAATTTTCAGTATAGATGCTGGGGATGTTCCAACAAACAAGGATTTGCCGACTAATTCCAATCCCCGCACAAAAAATGGTAGTGGGTTGGGTAAATATTTTAGCCCTAGCCGATTCCGTACTCCTCTAAAATAATAGTTCATTCTTTGTGAATATGAAACCAATTGATTTACTTCAGGAAAATCGGTAATAATAATTTCACGTATAAGTTTTTTTTGTCTAAAATCATAAAACTGAATTGTCCGTTTATTTGTGTTGTTAATGATAGCCAAATTATTATCCAAGAAAATTAGATTGTGCGATCCTTTTAGATTTTGGCTCCTAAATACAACTTTATCTTGACTCAAATTAACAACAGCTCCAAAAGTGTGCAATAACGCAAACACATCGCCTTTCCACTCAGTGACCGTGTTAAGGTGTATATGGCTGGGGTGCTTGGTAAATTTCTCATCAATAAAGCGGATTCGATTATCCGCTAATTTATCAATATCCAAGGGTATTAAGTTTAGAGCTTTCTGTATTCCAGCCATTTCTCTTGGCCAGTATTGTGAGATAATATTTCCAGTGTGATAATCCATCTCTAAAGCCGCATCAACGCCTGTGCTTGCTACCCAAAGGGTGTTCCTTTCACTTAGGAAAATTTCATGTACACCAGCTAGTAAAAATCCAGAGATTTGTTTATTATTTTTTAAATCCGGTGAAAAGATGTGAAGTGAATGGTAGGACGCAGTCAAGATTCGTCCATCGGGTAATAAAGCAATTCCGCGTCCGCCGCGTGAATTTCCCCGTGAGTTTGGATCTTTAAAAGATGGGTCTTTTGGAAAAATATATGTACGATGCAAAACAGTCTTTGTTTCCCAATCTAGGCATACCAACTCCCCGCTTTTTTCGAGTGACATCCCTCGCACTATTGTTGTGAAATAAATTCTCATTTTTTCTCCGGTAATTTAAATATGATTATATACCGGATGTAAAAAGACATATTTTTCAATACAATAAATTATCAATAAGCTTTTGTAAAATTGAATTGTAGAAGTGGCATTTATATGAGACATCTGAAAATCGGAATTTCTGCACGCGGTTTAAACTCATACGCCAGCGGTCCTGCCGAATATATTGATGGACTAATAGGCGAAATAGTCCGTCAAACAACAGGTCGACATGATTTTTTTATATATTACAACAACCGTCAATTTCTTGGTAGATTTCCTTCCGCTATAGAGCGTGTTTTGCCTGCAACAAACCCTTTTCTGTGGGATCATATTTTCTTGCCTATTGCATTGCTTGGTGACCAGTTGGACATAGTCATTTATCCAAAAGGGACAATTCCTTTTTGGAGCCCGGCAAAAAAAGGCACCATTATGCTTGACCTTGGTTATTTCTATCCGGAATTAAATGCATACAAAGCATATAATACGTTTTATATGCGCCATGCAATGGAGTATGCCGCACGTAATTCCTTGTTGCTATATGCGATATCAGAATTTACACGCCAAGATATAATTCGCCTCTTAAAAATTGAATCCAGCCGAGTCTATAACATCTACGGAGCTGCGTCAAACCTGTATCAGCGCATAACAGACAATTCCCAATTGGAAGAAGTTCGAAAAAAATATCATCTTTCTGCCCCATTTATTTTCTACCCGACTAATCTTTCACCTCGTAAAAATTTTAGACGCTTGCTTGATGCTTTTGAGAAAATATATAATGACATTCCACATCATTTATATTTTACTGGTGAAAATCATTGGGGTTCACGACAATTGACTTCGCAATTAGATCGCCTGTCAGCGCGGGTGCATAGACTAAATCACGTTCTTATTGAAGATATGCCGAGTATTTATTCACTTGCTCACTTTGTAGTTTATCCATCTTTATTTGAAGGGCTGGGACTGCCTATTTTAGAAGCTTTTCAGTGCAGAACACCTATTATGGTGTCTAATCAATCATCAATTCCTGAAGTGGCTGGCAATGCAGCTCTGATTGTTGATGCCTATGATGTTGATTCGATAGCTCAAGGGTTGCTCAAAATGGCTTTTGATGAAGAATTGCGCCAAAAACTCGTTCGTGATGGTATTGAAAGGGTCAAAGCGTTTACCTGGGAAAAATCGGTCAAGGTTTTACTTGCATCTATTGAAAATGCATTGGCAAATAGGAGTTGATCATATAGCCAAACATGAAAGTGTATGTTTACAAAAAAGCCATCCCGTTTATCGGTGTGGCTTTTTTTTTATTGCTTGCTGTGCAATTATCCCTCAGAAATAACAATCAATCTATCATCGGCTGTAAAAATTACTTGGTCAGATTTTTTAGGATTGGTATGCACACCATAAGATTGATCTGCATTACCAGATTGGCTTAGAATACGATAGCCAATCGCGGTTTCGTTGCGTTTGCGGGCGGCGTCACAAATTGTATAAAAATTTACGGGTTTCCCAACTTCAATATAATCACCAATGGGTTTCAGGTAAACCTCCGAACCCTCAGGATCGAAGATATCGTTGAATACAGCAAAGAGTTCGTGATTTTCAGCAAGCTGTGAGATCATCAAGCTGATCAAGTGATCGCTGACGATAAAGTCATCCACTTTGGCGGCTTCAGCCAACTCACGATTACGCACATCCAGCATTTCACTGACGACCGAGAAAGGTGTTTCATCCTGTTCGGCAATGTTGCGTAAATGTAGGAGGGTCACAAGTGTAATTGCGTCTGCTTCTTGAATGCCTAGTTGATTGTATGCCAATACAATTACATGATCATATTCTTTGACATCAAGTTCTTCTAATACATTGCGGTCTGAAATATCCCCTTGCTGGACAGTCACTTTTTGGTTTTTTAATTTTTTGCTTTGCTCACGAATTTGTTTATCAAGGTCTTCCATATTGGTAACAATAGTTACCTGTGAACCCTTGGGAACATAATTATCCAACTCGCGAACAATAATAGAGCCTGAGCTGTTCCAACCAAGGATTAGGCATCTTTCGGGTTTAGGGGCACGAGTTTTGCTTGCCGCCCTAATCAATTTTGCATCCACCGGCGCAGAGCCATGCCCTGCCAATTTAATGGTGTCGTCATCTGAAGAGATCGCAATAATTTGATCGCTGGCTTGAATGCGTGTGGACATGGCAGGGTTAATCTGAATTGTTCCGTCAGCCAGGCGAATGCCCATAACAGATGAGTCTTCATACATAAGAAGTGAGTCGCCGTAGGTTTTTCCAGAGAGAGCAGGTTCTTGCTTAAAGTAAATTTCATCTCCGCCGAAATCCATTAATTCAGTGTAAACAAGTGAAAGACCTGATTGGCGTGAAGTTTGAGCAACTACGCGCGCAATTAAATCGCTGGTCAGGATGGGCTGAACAATATCCTTTTGCCCGATCATTTTCACCACGCCTACATTGCGCGGATCACGGATTTGGGTAACGATGTGATAGGGTGCTTCACGGCGGTTTGGGTTGTTGGTGATGGCAAGGGTGGCTTTGATCGCATACGAATCTGGGTCGTCCCCATCGGGCAAAACAATGATGGAACGAGAAGTGTGCGGGTTGACGATCTCCAAATCGCTTAGGTCAATAGGACTGCCAGAACGGCAAATGATCTTTGTTTTTCCTTTAATCTCAACTCGCTCAGAAATTTCATCTTCCATTTCCACCTTATCTTTATCTGCCAAAATGACAACGCGCGCGTTTTTTTGATTTTGGTTGGCAATTAATAGCTCGTTAAGAATGGTAAAAATTTGCGGTGACCAGCCCAAAATGAGAATGTGGTTTGTTTCGAGTACGGTCGAGCGCCCTTTGCGAAGTTCTTCAAGGCGGTCTTCCAACCCATTGCTTAGAACACCAATGAGCGTGCTAACGATAAAGATACCGCCCAAAGTAACACTTAACATAATAAGACGGAAGCCAATGCCGGTATCGCCGCCCATCGTGCCTGCATCCAATGTACGCATTAGGCTCAGCCAAGCCGCTTCAAAGAAGCTGGGAGTTGATTCTCCCTCCATTGCAACGCTGCCTACGCGGATGATTGCCGCGGCGGCAAAAATGACCAGCAGTGAAATTACAGCCAGCCCGCCAATCAGGGCAATGGTGCCGCGCGACATGTAGTTGTCAAACCAGTATTGAAATTTCTGCTTAAGGGTAGGTCTATTCATTGTGTATTTTCCTCCAAGCTTTATCGAAAATGATGTTGGATATCTAAAGTTACTATTGCTCGATTATAGGTTTAAATTGCTCAAATGCCAACTATAGATTTATATTTTGAGTAGAGTTGTTATATAATCCTTGCAATGAACTTTTTAAGAGATTTACGATCGGATATGGTGCGCTTTGTTAATCCTCCTTTATTTGAGGATGAGGCAAAGTCACGTGCTGCCTATTACCTTAATATGTTTGCCTGGGTAGCCATCCCTCCATTAATAATCTTGGGTGTCATACGCGGCATCATTTCCAGCTTTTTCACTGAAGCGGTTTATTTTATCTTCTTGATCGTTTTTATTTTGTTGTTGAATCAAATATTAATTCGCAGAGGATATGTTCGACCCGCTATATGGCTTTTGTTAACGATCGGCTGGCTGGGAGTAAGCAGGTTGGCGTGGGTCTCTGAAGGAGTGCGAGACGCGGCTATTCTTGCTTATTTGGTTATTATCATGATAGTTGCAATTTTACTGGGGCGGAGTGAAACTATCTTTTTTATGAGCATCAGTATTTTGGCGGTTTGGGGGTTTGCTTATTTTCAAAATAACGGGATGATTAGCATAAAGCACTATGATGATAACTATTCCTACGCTATTGACCTTACAGTGATTTTTTTTCTTACAATCACACTGGTTTATTTATTAAAACATAGAATGCAAAGATCGCTTGAAGATGCTCATCTTGAATTAAATGAACGCTTGCGTGCAGAAGAGAAGATACAAAAACAAACCCAATATTTACTTGCATTACATGAAACCACCCTTAGCCTCGTAAACAGACTTGAATTGCGCCCTTTATTAGAATCTATTTTAACGCGCACCAGCCAATTAATGGAAACTGAGCATGTTTGTTTGGATTTACTCTTGTCGGACGAATCAGCTTTGAAGCAGGAACTTGGTTATGGGGTTTTTGAGCAGTTTAATAATGAACTTACAAATAAAAATGTAGGGGCAACAGGAAAAGCTTGGGGTACTAGTAAGACAATCGTTGTAAAGGACTATGTAACTTGGGACGGCAGAAATCCAGACCTAGAATTTAATACTCTACACTCTGCAATTGCAGTTCCTTTAATATCTACCGAGAGGGTAAACGGTGTTCTAGTAGTAGCTCAGGTAGATAAGACATTGATTTTTTCACCAGATCAAGTTGTTTTATTGGAAAGGTTAGGCACGCTTGTATCACTTGCTATTGATAATGCGCGTCTTTACGAACAAATTCAAGCTGAATTGAGGGAGCGCCGTTTAACAGAATCCGCGCTCAGATCCAGCGAAGAACGATTCCGAAAAGTGTTTGATACTGATCAGCTGGCTATCTCTATAGTGACATTGGAAGACGGTCGCTTTTTAGATGCTAACGATGCTTTTTGGAAGTTGACCGGATTTTCAGCGCAGGATATTCTGGGTCATACCGCTGTTGAGTTAGGATTTTGGCAAACCTCTGAAGAACGTCAACTATTTGTTGCTGAAATTCTTGAAAAGCATTCTTTGCGAAATGTAGAAGTTAAGTATAAAAATAATTCTGAAGAAGGGGGCGAACGTACAACCCTTGGCTTTTATGAACTAATTGAAATTGATAATCAGCATTGCATTCTTTGCATGTTTCAAGATGTTACTGAACAACAGCAAGCGCAGCAAGCTTTGCTGTTTAGCGAAGCCCGCACTCGAGCACTGTTGAGCGCCATTCCGGATACACTTTTTGAATTGTCGATGGATGGTTTTTTTCTAAACTTTTCAGCGTCTTCTGAAATAGAAAATGGCTTTGTTTTAGATCAAGCTGTAGGTAAAAATATAAATGAGCTTTTTCCACCAGATATTGCTTTACAAACAATGACTGCTGTCGAACGTACATTAGATAGCGGACAAATGCATATATTTGAATACCAATTGACATCTGCTAGTGGGGATGAGCGTACGTTTGAGGCGCGGGTGACCTCGAATGGCAAGGATACGGGGATTGTGATGGTGCGCGATATTACGATGCGTAAGTGGTCTGAATCAGAGCGCGATAAATTGATCGGCGAGTTGGAATCTAAAAATGCAGAACTTGAGCGTTTCACCTATACAGTATCTCACGACCTTAAATCACCTCTGATAACGATCAAGGGGTTTCTGGGTTATTTGGAAAGCGACGCTGAAGCGGGGAATGTAACTCGTTTGCGCAGCGACATTCAGCGAATTAGCGAAGCGGCAGATAAGATGCAAAGGTTATTAAGTGAACTGCTGGAACTTTCGCGTGTTGGGCGATTAACTAACGAATCCCGCCCTGTGCGTTTTGATGACCTTGCTCGCGAGGCTGTTGAAATTGTGCAGGGACGCATTATGGCTAATAAAATTAAAGTTGATATCAAACCATGTAATACGCTCGTATTTGGCGATCAACCGAGATTGGTTGAAGTCTTACAAAACCTTGTGGACAATGCCGCGAAATTTGTCGCAAATAGCAATGCGCCATTTATTGAAATAGGTCAGCAGGGTATGGAAAACGACAAGCCTCTTTTTTATGTGCGCGATAATGGAATTGGCATTGCTGAGGAACACCACGAGCGTGTATTTGGGTTATTTAATAAACTCGATGCAAAATCAGAGGGCACGGGAATTGGGCTTTCTTTGGTTAAAAGGATTATCGAAGTCCATGGCGGCAGGATTTGGGTACAAAGTACTCTAGGACAGGGAGCTACTTTTTACTTTACATTGCCGCATGCGGCTGAGTGAGTATGAAAGAATTACAAATGCCCAACTCCCAAAAACAGACGGATCAACTATCTTTGTTATATCATGTTGGTATTTCTTTGGCGTCTGGCAAAGATCTTTTTGATACCTTGAAGATGCTTCAAGTTGAACTTGCCGGGCTTATTGATCATGACGCATTTTTCGTCGCAATCTATGATAACCAAACGGACCTTGTTGAGTATCCAATTTTCTTTAATCGCGGCAAGCTTATGCCTCAAGGTACGCGAGTATTAAGTGTAAACCCTGGTTTAACAGGGGCTGTGATAAATAACAAGAAGTCGTTGTATTTACCAGACATGATGCAAGATGATATTCAGGTGAAATATAGCCCGGTAAACGATAATGACCTGATAATACACACTTTTTTAGGGGTTCCGCTTACTTCCAATGAAAAAGTTATTGGTGTGTTATCTGTTCAAAGTAATCTTGTAGATGCTTATAGCATAGATCAGATTCGCTTAATGGAGAATCTTGCTGTGCAGGCGGCTATTTCTATTGGTAAGGCTCGCTTGTTAGATCAACTTAAAGAAGAGTTGCAGGAGCGTAAAAAAATAGAAGCAGATCTGCGCCGGCGTGAATCGATTTTGGAAGCCATTACCTTTTCTGCAGAGCAATTTCTTAAGGCTGCAAATTGGAGAGAAAAAATAGATTTGGTGTTGGAGAGATTGGGGAAAGAATTTAATGCAAGCCATGCCTATTTATTTGAAAAACATATTAATGAAAATGGAGTCATTGTTACGTCAATGCGCTATGAATGGGCTGCCATTGGGTCTTCTTTAGATTTGGATGATCCTGATTTTCAAGATATTGTGCCCAATTCGATGGGCTTTGAAAGATTTTATGAAATCCTTGACAGTGGCGATCCTTTGGTGGGTAGCAATTCTTTTTTTACAGAATTTGAAAAAGAATATGTACAGTCTATCGGAGTGAAAGCACTGCTTGAAATCCGTATTGTGGTAAACGGACAGCAATGGGGCACGCTTGGCTTTGACGATGTGTTGCATGAACGCGAATGGACTTCTGCCGAAGTGGATGTTATCAAGGTGGCGGCGGGTGTTTTGGGAGCGGCTATCAAACGTCAGCTAGATGAAGAGGCGGCGTATGCTGAGCTGGAGAAGCGCAGGGAATTAATCCGCGAGCTGGAATCGAAAAACGAAGAATTGGAGCGGTTTACGTACACTGTTTCTCATGATCTTAAATCCCCTCTTGTTACTATCAACGGTTTTCTTGGCTATTTAGAGCAGGACGTAGAGAGCAATAACATAGAACGGCACAAGAAGGATGTAAAGCGTATTAAGGATGCGGTTCAAAAAATGGAGCGCTTATTAAATGAGTTGTTGGCGCTTTCTCGTATTGGCAGGGTGAAAAATGAAATACAGGAAATATCATTCGGAAACCTGATTAAAGAAGCTGTTGAATTAGTGGATGGAAGACTACAAGAACATCGTGTGGCTGTAAAAATAAGCGATAATTTTCCGCTGGTGTATGGCGACCACCAGCGTTTGTTAGAAGTGATCCAAAACCTAATTGATAACGCTGCAAAATTTATGGGCTCCCAGTCGAACCCTGTTATTACCATTGGTCATACAAGTATAAATAATGAGGCAGTTGTGTTCTTTGTTCGTGATAATGGCATGGGTATTGCTCCTCAATATTTTGATCGAATATTTGGCTTATTTAATAAATTAGACCCTGCTAGTGATGGGACAGGAGTAGGATTGGCGTTGGTAAAGCGTATTATTGAAATACACGATGGACGAATTTGGGTGGAAAGTGAAATTGGCCAAGGGACAATTTTTTACTTCACGCTGACGATTGTGCCGCCTGCTTTTAACAGCGCACAAGAAGGATAATCTGACATATGAAGGAAAAGAAAACTAGTGATTTGCAAAAGCGGGCTGATGAAATATCTTTGTTATATCAGCTTGGCATTTCACTTGCCTCTGGCAAAGATCTCTTTACTACTTTATTTACGCTTCAAAATGAAATCCTTAAATTAATTCAAGCAGATTCTTTATTCGTTGCTATCTATAATGAAGTGACTGATGTAGTAGATTACCCAATATTTTTTGAGGCGGGCAGACCGCAAAACCATCCTTCCCGTCATTTGAGTGAAAACCCAGGGTTAACAGGCGCAGTCCTTTTTAATAACGAAACTTTATATCTGGCAGATATGATGACGAACGACGCTCAAAGTACATATTTACCCGTGGATGATAATGACTTTATCCTGCACACTTTTTTGGGCATACCGCTCGCCGCAAATGAAAAGATGATCGGTGTGCTTTCTGTGCAAAGTACCAAAATTGATGCGTATTCTAAAGATCAGATTCACTTGATGGAAAATGTGGCGGTCCAAGCGGCTTTGGCGATTGATAAGGCCAGACTGCTGGATCAGTTGCAACAGGAATTAAATGAGCGCGCTAAAGTAGAAGCAGATCTGCGTGAACGCGAATCGATTTTAGAAGTAATTACTTTTGCAGCGGAGGAATTTCTAAAGACGATTGATTGGCGTGCTAATATAAATCTTGTGCTAGAACGGTTGGGCGAAACGATCAAGGCTAGTCATGCGTATCTTTTTGAACACCAGTTTGATATTGATGGAATTGAATATTCTCATTTGAAATATGAATGGACTGCGCCCGGTTTTATCAGTGATTTTGATAACCCGACATTCCAAAAACCACATTCTCTTCACGAAGAGGAAGAAAGCACTGATAAAAAATTGCGGCAGGGAGAAGTATTTATTGGCAACTCGTCCAAATTTCCGCTGTTTGAAAGCGAACGTCTTAATGCCCTTGGCGTAAAAGCCATGATGGAAGCTCCGCTTTTTGTAAATGGAAGTTGGTGGGGTACATTTGGTTTTGATGACATGCTGGTAGAACGAGACTGGAGCCCGGCGGAAGTAGATGCGCTGAAGATTACCGCGGGGATTCTTGGAGCGGCGATTCAGCGTGAGAAAGCAGAATCAGCTGTTCGGGAGTCCGAACAGATCTATCGCCGGGCAATTGAAGCCGCAGACGCGATTCCGTATTATCTAGATTATGTAAATAATCGTTATACCTTTATGGGCGAAGGTATTTTGGAGATCACGGGTTATTCAGCAGCGGAAATGACTCCTGCAACATGGGATAAATTGAATTGGCAAGGCTTCCGCTTCCCACGTGGAAGTATGGCGCATCTGACTCACGAAGAAGCGGACCAGCTTACTGAGAAAGGGATCTTACGTCATTGGGAGTGTGACTATCGAATTATTAATCGGCATGGTCAAATTCGTTGGGTTTCCGATTCTTGTATCCAGATCCGTGATAAAGATGATGTGCGTATTGCTGTGATTGGCATCCTCAAGGATATTACCGAGAGTAAACTTACCGAGGCTAAATTACTTAAGCGCGAATCCATGCTTGAATCAGTGACCTTTGCGGCGGAGCAGTTTTTGAAAACGGCTGACTGGCGAGAAACAATAGATGCTGTTTTAGCAAGATTAGGAACCGAATTTAATGCATCGCATGCCTATCTATTTGAAAAACATATGAGTGCAAATGGGGTTTTATTAAATTCTCTGCGTTATGAGTGGGTGGCTGCTGGTCAGAATTCGGACATGAGTAATCCGATTTACCAAAACGCACCTGTGCACGAATCAGGTTTTGAGAGATATTACAGCATCTTGAATAGCGGGAAGCCCTTTGTAGGTAACTCATCTTTTTTCACTGAACAAGAAAAAGAACAAATGAGTCCCACAGGCATAAAAGCTATGCTGGAGATGAGAATTGTAGTAGATGGCAGGCAGTGGGGAACTATTGGCTTTGATGAAATGGTGAATGAACGTGAATGGACTTCTATTGAAGTTGATGTGATTACCGTAGCGGCGAATGTATTAGGCGCTGCCATTAAACGCCAATTGGATAAATCTGCACTGCAAAACGAACTAGATCAACGTAAATTGCTGATTGCTGAATTGGAGCAACGAGGCGTTGAACGTCAGCGTCTTTTGGATTTTAGCAGTGAATTGCTATCTACCATAGATATTAATGAAGGTTTTAAAATAATTCACCGAACCTTAAATGATTTAATTCATCATGATATATTTTTTCCATTTTGGGCAGATGAAGCTGCTCAGGTTTTGCACCCTGTTGAGGCGAATGAAAAAAATGGATTTAACAATATAGTACCTCAAAATTGGATTATCCCTTTCGGACAGGGAATTATAGGGGATGTTGCGCGTAGACAACAAGCTGAGTGTGTGAACAATTCACATTTAGACCCCCGTTCTATTTATCCGCCTAGATATCAACAAAATAATATTCATGAGCATTCCATTTATTTGCCTATTCATTCAGGTAAAAAATTAATTGGTATGCTGGGTTTGCTGCGTAATACGAACCAGCCTTTTACCCAAGCAGAATTTGAGCTAGCTCAATTTATGGTCAGCCTTGCAGAATTGGCGCTTAACAACGCCCGTATGTTTTCAGAATTAGAATTAAAAAATGCTGAATTGGAGCGCTTTACGTACACTGTTTCTCACGATTTACGATCCCCCCTTGTAACGATTAAAGGCTTCTTAGGCTATCTTGAGGAAGATGCAAAAACGGGAAACCTTGAGAGCTTTCACCGAGATATGCTCCGCGTTAATAATGCGGCTGATCGAATGGACGCTTTGCTTAAAGACTTATTGAAACTTTCTCGCGTTGGGCGGCTGATGAATAAACAAGAAGAAATAGGATTTGAAGATTTGGTCAAAGAGGCTTTGGAAAATGTAGACGGCATATTTCAAAAACGACAAGTTACGCTTCAAATACAGGCTAACCTGCCCCGTATTTATGGAGATCGCCAACGCCTTGTTGAAGTATTGCAAAATCTTTTAGATAATGCTGCTAAATATTGCGGCGAACGCCCCGACCCACAAGTGGAAGTCGGTAAACTTGACGATGATGAAAATGGACAGCTTGTGTTTTATGTAAAAGATAATGGCATTGGGATTGATCCTGAATATCATGAACGCGTCTTTGGTTTGTTCAATAAATTGGATGCAAACAGTGAAGGCACTGGCATTGGATTATCTCTTGTCAAAAGAATTATAGAAGTGCATGGCGGCAATGTGTGGCTTGTAAGCGAATTGGGCAAAGGCTCAACTTTTTTCTTTTCTCTGCCGCCAAAGCACCAAATCAGCAATTCTCAATATGAAAATCTATTAATCTAGCCACCCTGCCAAAAATGTTCAGACTGGGGTATCTTGGGGGAATTCTTTTCTTGCCCAGGATGCCTATGTTTGAAC
>VFJR01000063.1 GCA_009885945.1 Anaerolineaceae bacterium | reverse complement strand
TACCCACACATGCAATCGCGGCTAATATCAATCCTATTTCCGACAAGTAAAAAGGCGCAAAACCAATGTAGGCAAAGCCTTTATTAAGAAACATATATCCAAACAACAAAATAATCCAATAAAAGAAAACTATATTAGTCATTAAAATAAACCCTTTCAGTCTATATTTTACGCCGAGAATAATCAAAAATTACATGTTTATAGATCTGCAAAAGCTGATCATAATTTTTTTGAGCAGTATATTTTTCTTCATAAGTTTTGCGTGCATTTGACCCCATTTGAGCTATCTCATCTGGGTGATTTTTTGCCCATTTTACCTTCTCTGCTAAACTTTCTGAATCAGATGGAGAAAAAAGCATCCCGTTAACTCCATCTATAATTAATTCACTTAGCGCACCGTGATTGGATGCTATCACAGGCAATCCACATGCAAAAGCCTCTATTACAACGAGCCCAAAACCCTCGTACAATTCTGATGGAACAACCAAAATAAATGCTTTTTGCATAAGCTTTAATAGCTCTAGACGGGGAAGCTTCTCAAAATATTCAACACCGTGTAGATTTGAAATATTTTTTTTAACAAAAACAGATAAGGGGCCGTTACCAATTACCTTAAGAGGCACATCATTCTGTGTGATCTTCCAGGCATCCAGTAATGTGCGAATGCCTTTTTCTTCAGAAATCCTTCCGGCAAAAAGAGCGAATTGCTCATCATGAGAGCCAACACCCGGGTCCGCTGGAAGAAAATTAGGCTTAACAAATATTTTATTTTGCGGAAGTCCACCTTCAATAAATTTTAGTTTTCCAAATTCTGTAAGGGCAATATAAGCAACAACCTTATTTTTCCAGGTTCCCACCACGCGATGCAGAGCCAGCATTGAAGCAACACCAAATGTTTGTAAGCGCGAATCGCGGTAACAAGCGTGTTGGATACTTGCCAAGGGAAAAAATTGACCCACACATTCTTCGCAAACACTACCATTTCTATAGAGTGTAGCTGCCGGGCAGACCAGACGGTAATTATGCAATGTCTGCACTACAGGTATACCTGCCGATGAACAAGCATAATAAACAGACGGCGAAATTGCATAAAATGTATTATGAATATGCACAATATCTGGTTTAAAATCTTTTAGGATAGTTTTTAATTTTCTGTAGTTTTCCGTTGACCATAAAACATGCGTCATCAGATCAATTGGACTTTCAAGCCGCTCATTCACATCTGTATATTCGACCACAGAATGCCCGCGCTCTTGAAGAAGCGAACTTTCATCTGCAAAGACATTGTCTTCTCCACCAGGTTGGCGGTAATAATTATGAATCAATAATACACGCATCTTTTATTACTTCTTTTTTAGGATTGGATAACCATAATACTTTAAAAAAGGAAGGACAATAATCGTCACCAACCATTTTGACAGAGGATGCATATCTGTTATCCAGCGGTCGTCAGAAACGATTGCCACATCTCCTAGTTTAAAACGACCTGGGTTGCCAGAGATAGCATGATTAGACGTTAATAATACAGTATGGTCATTTATAAAAGGAAGCGCCTGAGACCCTTGCTCTAGCATCTCCAAGACTTCCTTCATTACGTCCAATGGACGCAGTATAAAATCCTCATATAAAAACTGTTTGTATTTTTGAGGCTGACGTTTTCCAATAGATTCGATAACAAGATTCCAGTAGATCCATCTCAGTGAACTTTCAAAGGGATTAATTGTTCGCATATAACGATTTGTTCCAGGTAGCAACTTCGGCTTGGACCATGAGTAAGCTACAGCGCGCGGGTCACGAATAACATGCAGGTAATAAACATCAAACTCCGGGATAAGACTTAGGAGCGCACCATACGCAGGAAATTTAGACGAATCAACAATTATGCTACTTCCTGTAACATGACAAATAGAAGCATAGAGTTTTTTCAAGAATCCCAGATATTCATGCGTCTGTAGGGATTTAATATTTTCATTACCTCGTAAAAAGAGACCTAAAATACGCAGAGTGCGCGACTGACTAGTCATTAGTTTATCCATCTGTACCGCATCAATTTTTGTTGTATCTCCGAAAGCTTCATTGATAATTTTCCGCCACATTTCGCAATCATGAAAGGGCGTGCTACATCCGCAAACTTGATTCTGAATTAATCCGCGATCCCATATATAACGAATCTCTCCAACAGCAGTAAATCCTTTCACCTGCCCCAAAATATTCTCAATAATAGTTGAGCCACTTCGCCCCCAACCAGTAATATATAAAATTTTTACACGATCTTTTTGCATCATATCTCCTGAGTCCGAATAAATTGCATTGAGTTCACAATGCTGATCTCACGAACATTCACGATTTTAGCCTGATAATAGCTTAAAATTACCACGATAATTACTTTTAAACACACACTACAAAATTTACGCTTTAATCCCTAACATTTTACCTAAGGCTCAAAATAATACTAAACATATAATAGATTTACAGGCGGAATTTATAAAAAACCATAAGCGGCCAGGTCAATACAACTGTAAAGATTTTATAAAATAACGACAACTCCGATTGCCAGCGAATATCTTGTTTAATTTCAACCACTCCGTTATTAAAACGATTTGGGTTTCCAGATAAAGTGTGATTACTTTTCATTTGAACAGAAAACTCGCTTAAAAACGGAAGGACATGTTCAGATTCTCCGGCAAAGGCAAGGATTTCTTTAATTGAACTGCTGGGCGAGCGCACAAAATCCTCATATTTAATTAAATGGTAACGCTTTGGCGTCATATATTTCATGAAACTTAAAGTTACATTCCATACCATCCAAAGGCCTGCACTTATAAGCGGGGAAATTCGCTCCATTTCTTCACCCTGCAAATCATTATTAACAGCTTTTGGATGCATCCAGGAATATGCCACAGCCCTTGGATCCCGTAGTATATGCACAACATACACATCAAGATCTGGTATTGATTTTAATACGCTGGCATACAATGGAAATTTAGACGAATCAATAATTACACGAGACCGCGTATTTCTGCTTATTGATTTATACAACTTTATCAAGGCTAATCGATACGGGTCACTAGCATCATGACTGAGCATACGTCCTCGATTTAAAAAAAACAGAGGCGTTCGGCGAGTGCTTGTATAATCTCGCATCATTTTATTCAAAAATTCTACATCAACGTTTTCTGCGCTACCAAAAGCGTCGTTAATAATTTGAACCCATGTTTCACATTCTGAAAATTTCTTGCCACATCCACAACTAAGATTGCCTATAAAATTCCGTTCCCATATAAAACGAATTTCACCGACGGAAAAAAAACCTTCCAGCTGGCCAAAAATATTATCCAGCAAAGTTGTGCCACTTCTGCCCCATCCGGCGATATAAATAACCTTAATTCGTTCACTTTGATTCACAAATCTTTTCCGTTTCTTGTAGATTGCCCAAATAGATTAATAATTATAATTTCATATCATATTAATTGTAGATTTTTTGTGTTTATAATTATTTCCTTAATAACAAGACTTTCGCTCAGAACAACAAGCGAAAGTCCTGAATAATTTAAAAATTAGCTTTTGGATATTTATCCACTCTCCACCCTGTTTTAATTGATGAATACTATATTATACCCACAAAAAATGAGGTAATGCTATAATTCAATTTATGGCAACACCCCTTCCTCCACACCAATCACCATCTGCCCAACCTTCTGCTGAAGAATTAGCAGTAAGAGCTGAGCAAGAACGTCAGACCAAGAAAATGCTAATTATTGCCTCAATTGCGGCATTGCTTTTGCTCGCTTTATTAGCCTTGGCTGTTTACTTTTTACTGCAACCCGCTACCCCTACAGATAAGATTCGCGATGTTTTCATCATTGTAGTGGCGCTGGAATCCCTTATTATCGGCGTAGCTTTAATTATTTTGATTATTCAACTAGCAAGCCTGATTAACCTTTTGCAAAACGAAGTGCGTCCCATTCTGCACGCTACCAGCGAAACAGTTAACACCCTGCGCGGCACTGTCCAATTTTTAGGCGAAGAAGTGATCGAGCCCGTTATGAAACTCAATGGTTATTTGGCTAGTTTAAAACGTATGTTAGAATTATTAGGAATAAAACCTAAATAAAAACATTTACCTCAAAAGGAGATTAACATGTCTGATCGTGACGAATTTGGCGCATTCTTAGTTGGCTTTGTAGTTGGCGGTTTAACAGGCGCAGTAGTAGCTTTGTTATTTGCACCACAGTCTGGCGAAGAAACCCGCGCATTGATTAAAGATAAATCCATTGAATTGCGCGATAAAGTTCAAGTCACCGCCGAAGAAGCGCTTGCCCGCGCAGAACAACTTGCAACGGAAGCCCGCACCCGCGCCGAGGAATTAACCCGCGAGGCACGTGCCCGCGCAGAACAACTCGCTAGTGAGGTTCGCGAACGGGGCAAAAGCGCAATCGATGCTGTTCGCAAATCTAAAAAGGCTGACGGGCCTGAGTCTGTATAAACTCTCGCTATTATTATGAAACAAAAAAACCTGACGCTTGTCAGGTTTTTTTGTCCTCACCTCCACTAAAAAATGAATGTCATTGCGAGCCGCGCTCGCCTGCCCCGATGTACTTGCGGGGTGGTTTTGGCGGCGAAGCAACTCGGACCCCCCAAGAACAGATTGCTTACTCTAAAGAGTACGATGTCGGACGAAGAACAAGAACATTCTCGCAAAGACATAGCAGTTTTGCGTAAGGCCATTTAATAAGCTCCTTTACCTCTCAAGACCACCCAGACCGTTCTAATTAATATTTGAATATCCAACCATACAGAATAATTTTGGATATAGTATATGTCATCTTCTGTATGTAAATGCATCGGCTTGTCACTTCGACCGTGAATTTGCCACCAGCCAGTGATCCCTTGCGGCACACTAAATCTCTTGCGCTGCCAGGGTTCATACTTCTCAACAAGGAAAGGCAACTCCGGGCGAGGTCCGATCAAGCTCATAGTCCCTCGCAATACATTGAAAAACTGAGGCAATTCATCCAAACTATATTTACGTAACCACTTACCCGCTCTAGTGACACGCAAATCATCTCTATTTTTATGAATAAGATTTCCATTTTCATCATACTTATTCATCTGCTGTTGGAGTTTATCCGCGTTGCGAATCATGGTGCGAAACTTCAGCATTTTAAAAGCACGCCCATTCTCACCTATACGCTTTTGGGAGAAAAAAACGGGACGTCCATCATCAAGATATATGATGACAGCAACTATCATCATTATCGGAAGCAAAATTATCATTAGTAGCAGAGTAACTATAAGATCAAAAATACGCTTAACCCACCTTTGCGTTTGGGATAAAGCTGGAGCACGCAAATCAAATACAGGAAGCCCAGCAAAATCACCTACCTCAGCATGATGTAGGGCCAAATCGAAGTAATCAGGGATAAGCCAGATACGCACCGGCGTATCATGTAAGGCAGCGATAAGCTTAGATAATTTTTCGTGCGCGCGCGGCGGCAAAGTGATAACCACATCGTCAATGTGGTTATCTAATATAATTTCACGAGCGGCGCCCAGCGAATTAAAAATATCCGCATACGTTTTTTGTTTTTCAGGATCGTCATCTAAAAAACCAGCCAGCTTTAACCCAAAACCTTCATGTGCCTTTACCCGCTCTGCAACATCCAATCCCACAACGCCTCTGCCAACTATCAATACCTGTCTATAATGACCAGCAGCTCGCCCACGGCGGTGGTATAAAGACCGTGCAATTAATCGCCACATTAAAAAACATAAGTAAGCAATCAGTATAAAAGCAATAAAAAGGACGCGCGAAACTTCGCGGTAAGACAAATAAAGCACGCCTGCCATCGCTACACTAGCTAAGATACTGCTCCAAGTTAAGGAAGAAAATTCGTCAACCATCTTGAAGTTTTTCTTCCCATTGTACACATCAAAACCTGCCATAATAAAGATCCAGACAAAGGGAAAAATGACGAACAAAATTGCGCGAATGTCAATAGGCTGAGTAACTTCACGGGCGAAATCAATAACATTGAACAACGGACGGTAATACGCAACAAGCCATAAGACACCGTCAATTATGAGAGCATCGACAAGCACAGAAAAAATGGCAAAGTTTAAAGAAAAGCGCTGAAACATTAAATGTTTTGCTTATCGCGCCGAATCGCTAATCGCTTTTTTTACATTTACAAAGGGGAGCAAAATTAATCCTACCGCAAAGAACACTATTAACGAAAAGATGGCAATACGCAAATTTCCAAAAAATGTCACCGCTAAACCAAATACTAGAGTTCCTAACCAGGAAGTGCCTCGTTCACTGATTTCATAAATCGAGAAGAATTCAGCTTCCCTGTTTTTTGGAATCATTTGCGAGAACAGGCTACGACTAATAGCTTGTGAACCACCAAGAACAAGAGCAATAATTGCTCCCAATATCATAAATTCAGTTGCGCGGTTATCGCCTTTCATGCCGCCATAGGCATAAATAACAACGCCAGCCCAAATTATAAGGCTGACAATAATTGCTTGTTTTGCTCCGATCCGATTTGCAAGTTTGCCCCACATCAACGCTCCGAAGAATGCCACGAATTGAATGATTAATATAACCGCAATAAGGGTTTCCTGGCCCAATCCAAGTCCGCCTCTAACAACTTCAGCAGAGGCAAACGTTGATGCTACCGCGATTACAGTTTGTATGCCATCGTTATATACTAAATAAGCTGTCAAGAATTTGGATGTCTCTGGCATAGATCGATATTTATTTCGCAAGAATATAACAAGCATAACAATTGGACCAAAAAGTGGCAAAAACATCGGGAGAAGAGCCAGCTCAGGGTCTAAATGGTTGACACTTATTAATTTGTTAACAAAAGGAGTGATCAAGGGCACCCAAATGAAGAATAGCAGAGGCGATAACAAAAGAAATGCGATTAGTTTAGGTGATGCTCCCATCGTTTCAGAGAGTTGTTTAAAGGCAATGCTAAGGATATTTTCGCCTTGTGGAATTTTATGCGCCGTATGACGAGACCGTAGGTTTTTCCAAGTCACCGCTGAAAATCCCAGCCACCAAACGCCCGCTGACGCAAGATTTATTCGAATAGATAAACCTTCTGATATGCCAAGTTTTTCATGAAGTAGAAAAATAGCAAGGTTTAGGGCGAGCAAAATGAAACCACCGATATAACCAAGAGCAAAACCATAAGAAGAGACTCGATCACGTTCTGTTTCGCTGGCAATATCAGGCAGGTAGGCGTTGTAGAAGACAAGCGCAGCTCCAAAAGCCAAGTTGGCAATGATGAACAAGATGGGCCCGAGCAGCCATGCTTCTAATGTTATAAAAAACATTCCCATTGTTGCCAGCGCGCCTATTGTAGAAAAGAGTTGAAGCATTTGCTTGCGGCGGTGGGAATAATCCGCTATAGCTCCAAGAATTGGCAATAAGCCTGCTTGGAACACAACGGATAACGAAATCGCAAATGGAATAATAGCCTCAGGCGCAATTGGAAGACCCAAAAAATTTACTACCAAAGATTTCCCGCTTTCCACAGTCCATTCCGCACCTGTTTGGGTTAAAAACTCTGCTTTTGCTACAGCAGTGGCAAGTGCATTCATATATAGCCCCAAAAATACAGATCCAACTGTCGTACTAAAAGCAGAGTTTGCCCAATCATACATTGCCCAGCCAAATATTTCTTTACGATCATTTACCATGTTTTCAGCGGTCATTTTGTTCCTCCGGTAGATAGGGTTTGCAAAAACATTATAAGTCACTTTGAAGAACTGTTCAAAACAAAAAAACAATTCTCGAATAAATAATTTTCTGGTAAACTACTGAAAGCAATTTGAACTTGATAGAGGAGACTTTTATGGCAAAATCCCGCTCAGACCAAATGGTACAAAGATTACGAAGCATGCAAGCCGCCGCCCCTGACATTGAAGCGTCTGCTGTAGTATCCGTAGACGGCTTAATTATGGCGTCTGCTTTACAGGCTGGCGTTGAAGAAGATCGTGTTTCTGCCATGTCTGCCGCTATGCTAAGTTTGGGCGAAAGAATTTCGAATGAACTTGGGCGCAAAGGGTTAGAACAAGTGTATATTCGCGGCAACAAAGGGTTTATTGCGCTTGTTGCTGTTGGCGATGAGGCTGTCTTAACTGCTATGATTCGCCCTGAAGGCAAAGAAGGTCTCGTCCTTTTTGAAATGCGGCGTGCCTCCGAAGACCTTGTAAAACTGGTCGGATGAAAAGAAAACAATATCATTACCCCACATAGTTTCGCAACCCCAGAATGGGGAGGGCTTCAACGCCCTCCCCATTCTCTTTGTTAAGACATACACAATAAAGGAAAAATAATGCAAACAAAATATTTGTTCTTTACAGGCGGCGTCGTATCATCAGTCGGCAAAGGCGTCACTGCCGCAGCAATCGGATTAACATTGAAAGAGCGCGGCTTTAAAGTTGCTGTTCAAAAGTTAGATCCCTATATTAATGTTGACCCCGGCACCATGAGCCCTTATCAACACGGGGAAGTCTACGTTCTAGACGACGGCGCAGAAACCGACCTCGACCTTGGTCACTACGAAAGATTCATTGATATCCGCCTCAGCCGAGTCAGCAACTTTACAGCGGGACAAGTCTACGCCGAGATCATTCAAAAGGAACGACATGGGGATTATTTAGGCGGGACAATTCAAGTGATTCCACATATCACCAACGAAATCAAACGCCGTGTAGCTTTAGCCGCAAAAGAAACCAATGCCGAAATTATTTTGATCGAAGTCGGTGGTACCGTTGGCGATATCGAGTCTCAGCCATTTCTCGAAGCGTTGAGGCAGATCCGCAACGAGGTCGGGCGTGAGAACGTGTTCTTCATCCATGTAACATGGCTGCCGTATATCGGCGCAACGGGGGAACTCAAGACCAAGCCCACACAACATTCTGTGGCGGCGCTGCGCTCCATTGGTATTTCTCCAAATATGATAATTGCACGTTCAGATCATCCTGTTCCTATTGATTTAACAGATAAAATCGCCTTGTTTTGTGATGTTGAAAAGAAGGCTGTTATCCCGATGGTCACATCAAAAGTTTTATACGAAATCCCCTTATTGCTTGAAGAGGCAGGTGTGGCTGATTATTTACTGGAAAAACTAAGCCTTAAATCAAGCGCCAAGCCAAACTGGAAGCCATGGAAAAAACTGATTGAAACAGTAAATGATTTATCCAAACCGATCATAAAAGTTGCTTTGGTAGGCAAGTATGTAGAATTGCACGATGCGTACATGTCGGTGCGCGAGGCGCTAAAACATGCCGCACTTGCCAGCGGAGTTGAAGTTGAAATTAGCTGGGTACATTCTGCCGATCTTGAAAAAGATAAAGGCTGGGATATCGTTCGGTCTGCAGATGCAATTTTAGTGCCGGGCGGATTCGGTTCACGCGGCATTGAAGGCAAGATCATGGCGGCACGCTATGCTCGTGAAAAAAACGTGCCCTATCTTGGGTTATGCCTTGGAATGCAAGTAATGTGCGTGGAATTTGCGCGTAATGTGCTTGGCCACGAAGATGCAAATTCATCCGAGTTTGATCACGGTTCAGAACATCCTGTTATTGATCTAATGCACGATCAACGCTCAATAACAGATATGGGCGGCACCATGAGGCTGGGGCTTTACCCTTGCGTGTTGACTCCTGATACAAAAGCATCCAGCGCATACAAAGAACCGCAAATTCAAGAACGTCATCGCCATCGCTTTGAATTTAATAACAGTTATCGTGAAGAGTTTGAGAAAGCAGGCATGATTTTTTCTGGATTATCGCCAGACGGAAAGTTAGTAGAAATTGCCGAACTCGCCGCGCATCCATACATGGTTGCCAGCCAATTCCACCCTGAGTTTTTATCCCGCCCCAACAAGGCACACCCATTGTTTGCAGGGTTGATAAAAGCGGCGAAAGAAAAAAGTAAGAAATAGACCCTGAGTAACTTTTTATTATTTCACTAAAATTCCAAGCTCCTCAGCGCGAAGCTTGAGAGCCAGCAACAAATTATCCATAACACGCTGTTTCACATCCTTATCGCCAAAATAATCAACGTAGTGATATGGCAAAAGGCGTTGCGGCACAGTACAGTCGTCGAGACGTACAGGAATGATAAAGATAGTGTCTTCTGGTTTTTCGTTGGCAGTGTCGAGCGCCAAATTTAATTCTTTATGAAAGAAGCCCTCATTGGCAACTGCTTCTTTAGACAACAAAATAATAACAGCATGAGATTGGCGCACAGCCTCAACTACACTGGCTTGCCATTTTTCACCCGGCAAAAGGTCTTCTTCGTCAAACCATGGATCGATCCAGCTTTCTTTTTTAAGATAAGCAGAAAAGTCACGGACAAGGGTCAAATTATCCTTGGAGTAGCATATAAATGGAATTAGTTTCTTTGGGGGTAAATTCATATTTCTCCATCCTTGAATTGCATTTTACTACCTGATATGTAAAAAAACAGGCTTTGAGTAAAACCCAAAGCCTGTTTTTTTATTTCTTTTTATTTTTTGGTTTACTTTTTTTAATCGCTGATTTTGCAGGAACAGCGATTAACTCTGGCTGGGCTTCTTTATAAGCATCTCTTAAATTAACAGGGCGCACATGGCTAGCGCGCACGCGTAAATTAATCAGCTCAACCATAATGGAAAAACCCATCGCAAAATAGACATAGCCCTTTGGAACGTGCTGGTCAAACCCTTCCAAAATAAGGGTCAGTCCGATCATCAGCAAAAAGCTCAAAGCAAGCATTTTTACTGTAGGATGTCTTTCTACAAATAAACCAATAGGACCCGAGGTAAAGATCATCGCTCCAGCGGCAATGACTACAGCAATGATCATGATCATAATTTCATTAGACATACCAACGGCTGTAATCACAGAATCTAGTGAAAAAACGATATCCAACAGCATAATTTGAATAATCACGCTTGTGAAATTAGCCTTCACATTCGCAGAAGTATGACCATCCTGCCCTTCAAGCTTATCGTGAATTTCTGATGTGCTTTTATAAAGAAGAAATAAACCGCCGCCGATCAAAATTAGGTTGTGCCCAGAAAAAGCAAAACCAAAAAGCTCAAACAATGGCTCTTCTAAACTAATGATCCAAGAAAGTGAAAGCAGTAATAATATGCGCGAAAAAACAGCGAGGACAATGCCCCAGGTGCGCGCACGCGCCTGATCAGCTTTTGGTAGCTTACCTGCAAGGATGGAGATAAAAATAATATTATCTACACCCAACACCAATTCCAAAACGATTAAGGTAACAAGCGCAACCCACGATTCGGGGTTTGAAGTCCAACTAAAATCCATATTTTATTTCTCCTAAAAAGAATAAAGCGATTTTACCAAAAACTACTTAAGCTTAAACATCTGCAGCAGTTTCATGGCGAGGCTCATGTCACCTGTCAGCTTTAATTTACCCTGCATATACGCCTGCATTCCATCTAATTCACCTGTAAAAACTTTAACACAATCGTTTGCATCAACTGCTAAAGTCAGTACAGCGCTAGAAGCAGGAGCCCCTTTAGCAACTTCACATTTTCCACCTGCTATAGATAGGTGCCATTCGCCTGCATCGGCGCCAGTAAATTTCAAATGAACAACCGCGCTCATTCCACCTGCTTTTTCGGCGATAAAGGCATCGGGCATTTTAGACATAAGTTCTGTGATGGTTAAGGGCATAAGGTAATCTCCTGATAGTAAAAATAAAACGTGCTATATTTTACAACAACTTTACAACCGCGCAATTAATCCACTTCCTTGAAGTACAATTAAATACAGGACATTACTACTGCAATGCGCCGCTTTATGCAACTATTTTTTCACTTACTATATCATCCATTCGCGTTCACATATGATCTCGTCGCGGCTGTCGTTTCGTTTGGGAAATGGAAAGACTGGGTCTCGAGCGTGATTCCATTTATAGAAGGAACCCGCATCCTGGAACTTGGACATGGTCCCGCTCATTTGCAGCGCTTCTTACTACGCCGAGGCTTGTTCCCCGTTGCGATAGACGAATCGGCGGCGATGGGCAGAATCGCAAAACGCCGCCTAGGCAAACCCGCAAAACTGACCCGCGGACTTGCACAAACGCTTCCCTTTGCAAACGATTCTTTTGACACGATCGTCTCTACTTTTCCAACAGAATATATTTTCAGCCCGCAAACTTTATCAGAGGCAAAACGCGTCCTTCGAAACGGAGGCAGGCTCATCGTCCTGCCTGTTGCGCTGCCGAGCAGTAGAATCCTGCAATGGGTTTATAAAATCACAGGCGAGTCGCCATCCGCTTTAGACGAATCCATCAAGCATAAATTTGAACAGCCCTTTATCAAGGCGCAATTTAAAGTTGAAACAAAAATCCTTGATCTAAAATCCAGCACACTTTTGATCATTATCGCCACAAAAAATATAATCATGTAAAATAAACAAAAGGAAAAAAATATGTTAAATAAACTGCGCGAACCCGTAAATAGCCTTACCCATTGGGCAGGCGCGATTCTTGCGCTGATAGGGCTAATTGCCTTGCTGATCGTCGGCTGGGGTACTCTTGCAAAAAATATTTCACTGGCTATTTATGGCATTAGTTTGATTGCCTTATTTTCCGCCAGCGCAACGTACCATATGGTGCAGGTAAAAGACGGCACTCTTGAGATATTTCGCAAGATTGACCATGCCGCAATTTATGTACTCATCGCAGGCTCATACACTCCATTCTGTGTAAATGTCTTCACAGGATTTTGGAGTTGGGGTATGTTGAGCATTGTGTGGGCATTGGCTGTTTTGGGAATTATCATAAAAATATTCTATATTCGCGCGCCTCGCTGGCTAAACGCAGGCATATATATCATTATGGGTTGGTTTAGCGTTGCAGCAGTTGGGCAAATGACCGCCACACTGCCTGCATCAGTGCTTGTTTGGCTGATCGCGGGCGGTGTAATTTACACTTTGGGTGCATTGGTTTACATTACCAAAATCTTTAATTTTATACCCGGCGTCTTTGGCTTTCATGAAATGTGGCATATATTCGTCTTGCTTGCGGCGGCGGCGCATTTTGTGGCTGTAGTAGGCGTAGCCCTGTGGGCATAAGGAGACTTTATGTTTTTTGGACATGATCTTAATCAGTTATTTTCTTTCCCTTTCAAAGACGCTGATTCACGCAAGCATTTTTTGGTCGGCTGTGTGGTTTCGTTGACTGCGTTTATCGTTCCGATCATTCCGTATTTCATTTTATATGGATATGGAGCGCGAATTGCTAAACAGATATTAAATAACGAAGCCCCGCACATGATTCCATGGGACGATTGGGGCGGCATGTTTAAAGATGGCGCAAAAATGTTTGGAGTGAGGATCATTTACTCAATTCCTATTTTGATTTTTGTTATTCCTCTTTTTTTACTTGGCGTTGCAGTACCCTTCTTTGCAGAAAGTCTAAATAACAGCAATGCCGAAGGGCTCATTATAGTATTTGTCTTTTTTATACTTGGAACTATGTGTCTGATATTGCCAATTTCACTCGCTATAAATGTAACTGTCCCCGCTCCCGAGATGCACGCTTTGGAAAAAGATGATTTTGCGGCTGGGTTTCGCTTTGCAGAATGGTGGCAGATCTTCCGTGCAAATATCAGCGGGTTTATTGCGGCTTTCGGCATTTACTACTTTTCAACTATGATTTTAATGTTTGCCATTCAAATAGTTTATATCACGCTCATTCTTGCTTGTTTAATACCATTCCTATTGCCAGCGACCACTTTGTATCTAGTGCTGGTAATGTACGCCGCCAGTGCGCAGGCATACAAAGATGGTCATAATAAATTGGCAACAACCTAACTGATCACTAAACTTAAAACAAAAAAAGGCAGTCGCAAATGACTGCCTTTTTTGTTTTATAAATTTTTACGCAACTTGCGGAGTTCCGCTTTTCTTGCCGCTTGGGGCTGGGACAAGTTTTTCGAAGTCTTCGCGGTTGATGGATTCGACTTCCAATAATTTCTTGGCAATCAACTCTAACTGCTTGCGGTGTTTCTTCACCAAAGCTCTGGCAACCTTGTTGGCTTCTTCTACGATCTTGCGCACTTCGCGGTCAATTTGTTGAGCAACAGCCTCAGAATAATCACGTTGTTCTGAGATTTCTCGCCCAAGGAAGATCATTTCTTCTTTTTGTCCGTAGGTCATGGTGCCCATTTCGGCGCTCATGCCAAGGCGGGTGACCATAGAACGTGCCATACGAGTCACTTGTTCAATGTCATTCGATGCACCGGAAGTTATATCGTCGAAGATTAATTCCTCGGCGGCGCGCCCGCCAAGAGCCATGGCGAGCGTCGCCATCATCTTCTTGCGTGACATTAGGATGCGATCTTCATCCGGACGGAACCAAGTGACACCGCCCGCTTGACCACGCCCAACGATGGTTACTTTTTGCACGGGGTCGGCTTCAGAGATGGCATTGGCTACGATGGCGTGACCAGCCTCGTGGTAGGCGATGATGCGTTTTTCTTCTTCAGAGATAAGGCGCGACTTGCGCTCAGGTCCCATTACTACGCGCTCAATGGCTTCTTCCATTTCAGATTGACCAATTGATTTTTTATTACGGCGCGCGGCAAGGATGGCGCTTTCGTTTACTAGGTTCTCAAGGTCTGCGCCGACAAAGCCCGGTGTACCGCGCGCAACAGATGCTAAATCAACGGCGGGTTCTAATGGCTTGCCTTTGACGTGAACTTTCAAAATAGCTTCGCGTCCTTTTACATCAGGACGGTCGAGCATTACGCGGCGGTCAAAACGACCTGGGCGCAATAATGCGGGATCGAGAATATCGGGGCGATTGGTAGCGGCAATAATAATGACATTGGTATCGGTATCAAAACCGTCCATCTCAACCAACATTTGATTAAGAGTTTGCTCGCGTTCATCGTGGGAACCGCCAAGCCCTGCGCCGCGCTGTCGACCTACGGCATCAATTTCATCTACGAAAATGATACATGGGGAATGGCGTTTTGCCTGTTCAAAAAGATCACGCACGCGGCTTGCACCAACGCCCACAAACATTTCTACAAATTCAGAGCCGGAGATTGAAAAGAACGGTACGCCGGCTTCGCCTGAAACTGCTTTTGCAAGTAAGGTTTTACCAGTTCCGGGCGGACCCACCAGCAGAACGCCTTTGGGAATACGCGCACCAAGCTGAATAAATTTTTGCGGTTCTTTGAGGAACTCTACAATTTCAGCAAGTTCCTGTTTTGATTCTTCAGCGCCGGCAACATCTGCAAACGTAACGGTGGGATGTTCGCCGCTAAACATGCGCGCACGGCTTTTGCCAAATGACATTGCCGCGTTGTTGCTTCCTTGCGCTTGACGGAAAATGAACCACAAAACGCCGCCCATAAACAAAATGGGCAGAAAGTAAATTAAGCTGCTTAAGACACCTGTCCATTGAGAAGGAGCTTCAACTTCAATTTTTACGTTTTCTGATGAAAGGTTTTCGGGTGAAACACCAAGAGAGATCAACTGCTCCACAAGCGTGGCGTTGATTTCTTTGTAGGCAACACCTTCTTCTGTTCCAACTTTATAGATAACGCGCAGACTGTCTTCCGGTTCAATGACGATCCGGGCGACTTTGCCGTCTTTTACCGCCTGCGCGACTTGATTGATTGTCAACGCCTGTTCAGACGTTTTATTCTGAGTCACGCCCATATAGAGCATGGTGACAACAGCTACGATCAATAGAAAGTAAATCAAATACGATGATTGTGTACGGGAATTCACAGAATCCTCCAAATAAGGTAGCTGGATTATACCAAGCCCACGTCCTAGACGATGTGTAAATGGGGTATTTTATATGATTCTCTAATGCTTACTTTATGAGAGAGATTTAAGGAAAATCTATTTTAACTACTGACCTTACGCAGAATCAAAATCCTTTTTACCGCCAAGACGCAAAGGTAGCCAAGTTTTGATAAAACGCCAAGAAGAACCATTCGCGACCTTTATATCCCTTGGCTTCATGGCTGCTTGGCGGTTAAATCTTTTAGTTTCATCTAAATCAACCTATCACCAACTCCACAGGGCAATGGTCTGACCCCAGCATTTCATCATGAACAATTACATCCTTCACGCGCGGCATCAGCGCCTCTGAAACGAGAAAATAATCCAGTCGCCAGCCGATTCCACGTTTACGCGCATTCAAACGATATGTCCACCAAGTATATTGAATTTTGTCTGGGTACAGATATCGGTACGCATCCACAAACCCATGATCTAAAAACTTTTGTACCCACGCTCGTTCCTCGGGCATAAAGCCTGATGTCTTTTCGTTGGCTTTTGGATTCTTTAAATCAATAGGCATATGTGCTGTATTAAAATCCCCGGTAATGATCATGTTTTCGCCTTTTTTATGCAGGTCATCGCATAATTTCAACAAGCTGGCATAAAACTCAAGTTTGTAATCCAAGCGTTCGTGCCCGCGCTGACCATTCGGGAAGTAAATGTTGAATAAACGAAAATCAGGATACAGCGTTTGAATGACGCGCCCTTCAACATCAAATTTTTCTACACCCAAGCCCAATCGAATCTGTTTTGGTTTTTCTTTATAGAATGTGGCAACTCCGCTATATCCTGCTTTTTCAGCAGGATGCCAGGCATATTCCAGCGTCAAGCCTGCCTTTTGTTCGTCATTTAATTGCTCGGGGCGGGCTTTCACCTCTTGCAGACAAACCACATTCGGGTTCAACGCCCAAACCTGATTAAGCGCGTTTTTACCCAGCGCGGCACGCACACCATTAACATTCCATGACATAATTTTCATATAAACTCAATCGTGGTAGACTCTTGCGCGGCAGGAGACTATGACAAAAAAAATACTTTGCATTGAAGACGAACCAGAAATGATAGACCTCATTCGCGTCATCTTAGGACGCAAAGGGTTTGAAGTTGTCGGCGCATCTGGCGGAGTTGAAGGATTGCGCATTTTAAAAGAAATCAAACCCGATTTGATCCTGCTTGACTTGATGATGCCCGATATGGATGGCTGGGAAGTATATCAGCAAATGAAAGCCGAAGAATCCACCAAGCACATCCCTGTTATCGTAGTCACTGCTCGCGCTCAAAATATAGATAAAGTACTTGGCTTACACATCGCCAAAGTAGATGATTACATCGCCAAACCATTCAGCCCCCAAGAACTTTTATCAAGTGTGGAAAAAATCCTGGGTTCGCAAAACTAAACAAAAGTGAATTGCCGCCTTTCTTTTCATAACCATGCCCAATTTCATTTTTGTAAAAAATATAACAAAGCCAAATCTTTCGCCAGCGCGCGTTGAATACTGCGACTCTTTTACTTCACGCCTACGCGGACTCATGTTCCGCTCACGCCTCGCTCGTGACGAAGGCTTGATTCTCGTCCAGGGGCGTGACTCGCGCCTCGACGCTTCCATCCACATGTTCTTCGTCCCATTTGATATTTCTGTATTTTGGATCAACGCGAATATGCAAGTTGTAGATAAGATCATCGCCAAACCTTGGCGGCCTGCCTACTTTCCAAAACAGGGCGCAAAATACATTTTGGAAATTCACCCCACCCGCTTCACTGACTATGAAATTGGAAACACCGTTGAATTTATCAATGCTTAAACGTATTGCCTATTTGCTTTCAACGCTTTTTTTGCTGTTAGCATCAACCCCCAAACACACACTCGCCCAAGATGGCTCTGTAGCTATTTATGTTGTTCAAGCTGGGGATAATTTATATTCAATTGCATCCCGCTTTAACATCAAGGTCGAAAACTTAATGGGCGCCAACGGTATTACAGACCCAAACCAGTTGGCAATTGATCAACGACTCATTATTCCGGGGCTTGATGGAGTCAGCGGCGTATTAGATACCCAGCCCATCAACTTCGGCGATTCGTACCGCAGTTTGATACGACGCACGCAAATTCCTGGAAATATACTGCGTAAATTAAACCGCATCGTAAGCCCAACAGAATTCTATGTTGGCGCAACCATGATCATTCCAAAAAGCGATCCAGAAACAGGGATGAACTTGGCGCTCAATGTTTCGCCCGGTGAAACATTGCTTGAACTGGCTGTAAAGGGAAATACAGATCCCTGGACATTATTCACTACAAATCAGTTAAACGGCACCTGGGCTGGGATACCCAGTGATGTATTGTATGCAGCTGGTAATAACCCTCAGCAAATTACCAGCGGTTTACCATCAGCTTTCATCAGCGCAGAAATTCGGGCATTACCCATTCAACAAGGCGGAACAGCCGATATCAAAATAAAAACGATCCCAGGTGTAACTCTTGGGGGCTTTTTAGTAGATCGTCCTTTGCATTTCTTTATATTAGAAGATGGTACGCATGTGGCATTGCAAGGCATACATTCTCTTACACAGCCCGGGGTTTACCCACTGCGCCTAGACGCTACCTTGGCAGACGGCTCTCTTCAATCTTATGAACAGTACATAAAAATAGAAGTAGGAAGTTACGGGAAACAAGATATTACCGTAGACCCGTCCTTTCTTGACCCTGCAGTAACAGAACCAGAACTTCAACAATTAATCCAACTTGTCACTCCTGTCACCAGCCAAAGATACTGGCAGGGCGTGTTTCAACTCCCCGTTTCACTTCCTTATTGTTACAAAGATTGGTTTGGCACGCGCCGCTCTTATAATGGAAGTGATTATTCATATTTTCATAGTGGGCTGGACTTTGGCGTTTGTTCTGATGTCAAACCGTTCGATATTTACGCCCCAGCGCCCGGTGTGGTCGTGTTTACAGGTCCGCTTGTAGTGCGTGGTAACGCAACGGTTGTTGATCATGGCTGGGGTGTTTACACTGGCTACTGGCACCAAGAAGAAATTTATGTTTCTGTTGGGCAACAGGTTTCTGCTGGACAATTGATCGGAAAAATCGGTCAAACTGGACGAGTTACAGGTCCTCACCTACATTGGGAGGTGTGGGCAAACGGCGTCCAAGTGAATCCGCAAGATTGGTTGGATCAAGCCTACCCGTAGTACGAGGCGTTTGCGCTTCATTATCAACTATGCTAAACTCATACTCTATGAACAATCTAGTTAACTTTCTCAAACAAAGCGATATCTTCTACCAATTCACACCTACTCAATTAGAGTTGGTTGCAAACTTGTGCCAGGAGGTCAACTTCAATGAGGGCGACATTATTTTTAGAGAGAATAGCGCCAGCAAGGAATTGTATGTAATTGCTCAGGGCGAAGTGGATATTTTGATACACAGCGGGGAATCAAATGGAAATACGGTAGTTGCTAAGTTAAGACGAGGGCAATCGTTTGGTGAAGTTGCGCTGGTAGATGAAGGGCTGCGCTCTGCAACTGCACGCGCCGCGCAAAAAGAAACGCAATTGCTTGTGATTCAAAGAGATAAGCTTATTATGCTGTGCGAGACCTACCCGCATTTAGGGTATCGTTTGATGTATAACCTAGCGGCTGATTTGGCAATGAAGATACGCAATACAGATCTGCGCATCCGCGAGCAGCTTTTGTATAAGCCGCAAGAGAAAAACCAGGCTTCGTAAAAATGTTGTTATTTGACTTGACCACAAACCAGAAAAGTCTTATTATTAACAAAATAATATTCGGTTGTTTTTGAGGGTAGCTTGAAAAACTTCGAAAAAAGTTTTTTAGGCTTCTTTCATTAAAATTTACTTAACAAGGAGGTGGTGCCGACGCAGAAAGCATTGTCTGCTGCCCGTTGTCTCCCGTATAAAACGGGAATTCGAAATCACATATGTTAACTTTTTGGAGGAGTAAGATCATGAATAAGCGTTTATTAGCTTTACTATCCGTTTTGGTTCTCGCCAGCATGGTGCTCGCCGCCTGTGGTGGTGCCGCCGCTAGCTCGTACGAATGTACTGATGCCTTAGGTTGTGTCACTATTGCCGCTGGCGAACCAGTTCACGTCGCCTATTGGGGCGTTCTTTCCGGCGCTGATGGCAGCCTCGGTGAAGATTCCAAGCGTGGTGTTGAAATTGCCATTGAAGACTTAGGCGGCAAATTTGAAGGTCATGATATTCTTTTGACCACCGAAGATGCTTTGTGCACCCCTGAGGGTGGCGCAACTGCTGCGACCAAACTCGCAACTGACACCTCCCTCGTTGGTTTGATCGGCTCCAGCTGTTCCGATGAAACCGTTGGTGGTATTGCTACACTCACCAAAGCTGGTTTAACCACCATCTCCCCATCCAACACTCGCCCT
>VFJR01000042.1 GCA_009885945.1 Anaerolineaceae bacterium | reverse complement strand
CTGGATCGCGGCTTTGCTCGCTTACGCCGTAGACCAGATTTGTTGCTCAGATTCTTTCACAATGCAAAACTTTCTGTTAGGCAACTTAGGTTACCCTGAATAATACTTCAGGCGTCACATCGAAGGAATTAGCAATATCGCCAAAAGTGTATGAGCCGCGAATATCCACCGGGTTTGCCTGACCTGCAAATTCACCTTCTGTAAACGTGACGGGCACTTTCGTTGATTCGGTTGCCCACCATCCCATTGCGGATGAGAAGAAGATGCCGCCGAACAACATCACCAATACGATGACTGCTAAAGGTTTTGAAGTAAGTGTCATTTCACACCTCCGCTCGTGAACAGGACTGTTTTGGCAACCGGGCAAATGGCTTCAGATGTACATTCCAAACAGGAGATGCATTGGTGGTCGCGGACAACCTTTACGCTATCCACGGGGATATTCATGGGGCACATGATCGAGCAGGCACCATCTGCCTTGCAGGTGGTTTCGGAGCGTTTGATCGAGAACACGCGGAATAGGTTTGTCACTCCCAGCACTGCGCCGTACGGACAGGCATATTTGCACCAGGGGCGTTCCACAAAAACGGAGAGTATCAATGTGATAACGAGAATGGCAATGGCACTCCAGGCTACTTCCGTGCTCCAGAAATTGAACAGGGCGAAGTATGGATCGTAAGCTTCGAAGATCAAGGTCCCGCTGATGGCGGTGACGTATAACACCCAGGCTAAAATGCCATAACGGGCATAGCGCAGAACATTATCAAGTTTCACAGGGACAAAATGGTTATAGCGACGCTTGAAGATTTTCTTGCCGAGCTTCCCCACCCATTCCTGTACCGTGCCCAACGGGCAGACCCATCCGCAAAAGACAGGACCAAACAAAATGGACAGAAGCAGAACGATGGCAGCGAGAACGAGCGATGAGTCGTGGATCTTCTTGACGAGCAGTCCGCTTGTCGCGAAGGTGTACAGCGTCTCCACCCCGCCGAACGGACAGACGCCATGTAGGGAGGCGCTGGAGAGGAACGAAATCCCGGCTCCGCTTTCAACGAGGGTGTGATTGACCGCGATGAGCGCGATCAACAAAAAGAAGAACCACTGCACAACCCGGCGTATCCAGATGGTGCGCGGGCGGAACAAGCGGATGCGTTTACCGAACAAAGTGACCATAACTGACCTCCAGAAATTTTATTGTCTGGAGTGTAATTTTTATTTGTACAGAGTGTTCAAATGTTTTGTAAAGATTTGGTAAAGAAAAATAGATCTGCCAGCCTGCCAAAGCCGCGCACCGATTTGCAACTTTTTGCGGACAATTGCATCTAATCTTTATAGAGAACAGGCAATTGGAGTTTCAAGACTTCTATCTCGTACAATGTAAAGGAAATAAAATATGACCAAGCAGGCGCGTCGTAAAGTGCAGCAACAAAAAAAGAATAATAGCCAATTACTATGGGGCATACTAGCCCTGCTCGTTCTGGGAGTTTCCGCCATCTGGTTCGTCTCTCAAGGTGCAGCCGGGGCTGATAGCTATCCACTGGAAATCTCTGTGGATGAAGCTGTTGCGAAAAGGGACAGTGGCGCATTTATCCTGGATGTACGTCAGCCGGAAGAGTGGAATGAATTCCATGTCCCTGATTCGACCCTGATCCCGTTGGGCGAATTGGCAGCGCGTGCGGCTGAACTCCCGAAAGACCAGGAAATTGTGATCGTGTGCCGTTCAGGGAATCGCAGCGCCCAAGCCCGCGATCTATTACTCGGCGCAGGGTTTACCCAGGTGACCAGTATGGCTGGCGGTCTAACGCAGTGGAAAGCGGCTGGTTATCCCACCGTCAGCGGACCATAACACCAGTAATATGTTGTATGTAAAATAACAAAGCACCTCTTGTGAGAAACTTTCACAAGAGGTGCTTCTTTTTTGCTCGTTTTTCGTAATGGCACTCAGTTCGAAGCCGGCTGAGTTTGGTTATGGGCGATTGGTGCCAGAACCATTATCGTTGCTGCCTGGGTCAGTATTCGGACCACCCGGATCGGTATTCGTTCCACCCGGAGTAGTGTTTGCGCCGCCTGGGTCAGTGTTCGTTCCACCGGGAGTAGTGTTGGGTCCACCTGGGTCAGTGTTCGTTCCACCGGGAGTAGTATTGGGTCCACCCGGGGTTGTATTCGGTCCGCCTGGATCAGTATTGGGTCCACCGGGAGTAGTGTTCGGTTCACCGGGAGTTGTATTCGAGCCATTTGGATCCGTGTTGGGACCACCGGGAGTTGTATTCGGTCCGTTTGGATTGGTGTTCGGTCCACCTGGCGCAAACGTCGGCTGACCATTCTGTTGCTGTTGCCCGTTTCCATTTTGCACAGGCGGGGTCACGTCATCATCCTGTCCATAATGGAATCCGTTTTGCACTCGTTCGCGGAACATTTCGTGATTGACCAAACCATCTTCCACTACATGTAGACGCTCACGCAGCAGGGTGCGGGTTTGTGTCAGGAGCTGCAGTTGATCTTGAAGCTGGATGCGCAGTTGATCCTGTGTTTGAAGTTGCAGTTGATCTTGCGTATGCAGTAACAACTGCTCCATATCACGATCCTGATCTTGCAAACGGTCGCGGATCTGTAACAGGGTTCGGTCGAGCGCTGGTTCATCCAGTGTCAGGCAGGTCTGCAAGGCATCTTGAATGTGTTGTTCAAGTCGCAGTCTGATCTGATCGGGCACCGGCTCACCAGCGTCGATCAGACGCGTCATATCCTGCGTTCGGATTTGCACAAGGTCCATCAGGCGGTCAACTTTCGCTTCCGGGTCCTTCTGCAATTGCAGGCTCACATCTTCGCTCCACATCTTCAAAGCATAGAGCGGTTCATTGGGCATGTCATCCTGGGCGGCATTGACGGTTGCTCCGCCTCCAAATAACAAACCTGTGATCAATGGTATAAGCGAGCTTCAGGGTGCGATGATAGGCATGCGCCAACAAATTGAGTTGTATCATCGCCGCCCGCATCAGGCTTTGACCTTCGTCCTGTAGCTTACAAAATTGCCGTATCTCCCTAACACGCATATCCACATTAGCAACGAGATTCGATGATTCGATATTCGCAAAACGTGTCAGTTGAATTTTGCATGCCGCCTGCACCCGCTTGCGAATCGCCTCGCGCGGTACTTCGATGTGAATATCAATGCGATCCAACAACGGACCCGAAAACCGCTTTTGGTATTTTGTTACCATCGCAGGCACACAAGTGCATGGCTTAAGTGAATCACTTTAAAAACCACAGGGACAGGGATTCGTCGCAGCGATCGATTGATGATTTACCAAAAAAAAGGAAAGGCTCTTAAGTAAAATCAAGGAGCTATGAGAATAGCAAGCAAGGCATGAAGCAAAGCCTTGCCGCGGCGACGGACATTGTGAATAAATTCAAAGAAAGCGAGATAGCAAGGCAACTTTTCTTGGGAAATGCCGCGATGGGGACGCAACCATGAACGCAATAAAGACCAAAAGCCTTCCATCGTGTTGACATGCACTTCATGCAAGCCATCTCCATTTTCATCGCGAGCATATTCGCCAGCAGAGTGATTGACGCTTTTATGCTGATAGCCCCATTGCTCCAAACGATCATAGATATTGTATTCATCCGTGTAAATCAGGCTGCCAGGCTTAATCACTTTGGTCATGACAGGTTGAATGGTAACTTGCTGAACATTCGGCAACATCTTAATGGACACTTCGCCATTGCGCTGAAGCATGCCCAAAACAGTCGGCTTTTCTTCTGCCAGAGTACCACGTCCTCGTTTTTCTTTGAGTTTTCGCCTTCTGCCTTTGCGTTTTTTGCTCGCCACAATGGCTGGATACCCTTTGTGACCAGCCGTAATGTAAACTTCGTCGGTTTCGACCTCACCGCTTAGTTCAACTGGCTTTTTTTTACCATGATCCCTGCGCGTAACTGGCTTGTCATAGTTTGGGTATCTTTCGACGCTAAATCCAATTCCTGAGCAATTTGCTCATTGGAAAGATTTAAACCCATGAAGTACAGACACAAAATCCACACGCGCAATGGTTGATGATGTCCTTCAAAAATCGTATCGCTCAAATCGTCAAATTGCGCATTACAATCACAGCAAGTGTATCGTTGCCGAAATGCCTGATGTGAATGAAAACCTCGTTTTTTGATGTTCTTTGACTTACAGGTCAGGCAAGTGACGCCCTCCGACCAGCGTAGTTCGCGTATGACTTCATAACATTTCTTGTCATCAAGGAGATTTTTGATTTGGATATTCAACATGTCTTCATCTTATCAGCTTTTAGCGTAGCTCCTTGAAACTACTCATGAGCCAAAGGAAAATACTCGAAAATAATTCATTGGAGAGAATGATCCAGCTCGTCAGGCTCGTAACGTTTGGGTCATAGGTTCGATTCCTGATTTCGCACAAATTAATACAAAACAGACACTCGAAAGTGTCTGTTTTAGTAGCGGGGGCAGGATTTGAACCTGCGGCCTTCGGGTTATGAGTATCTGTCCTGTATCGCTGACTTTCCAACTTTAGGTAACGATTTTAGGTGAGTATTGCGGTTCCTGATTCTAAAGAGCCTGTAGAG
>VFJR01000044.1 GCA_009885945.1 Anaerolineaceae bacterium | reverse complement strand
GATCATTGACAGTGGTGTAACATTGATCATCACTTGTGACACAGGCATTAGCGCGCACGAAGCAGTTGATTACGCAAACTCGCGCGGCGCCAGTGTTGTGATTACAGACCACCATGATCTAAGTGAAACGCTCCCGAATGCAAAAGCAATTATTAATCCAAAACTATTACCAGACCATCATCCCCTAAAAAATTTAGCGGGTGTGGGCGTGGCATATAAATTAGCAGAAGCATTATTAAGCAATCAACCAGAGTCTGAGACCGCAAATTTACAGCCAGATGATTTGCTTGACCTTGTCGCTCTCGGCTTGGTAGCAGATGTTGCAGTGCTTAAAGGGGAAACACGTTCGCTGGTGCAAAAGGGAATTCAAAAATTACGTGAAACAAAAAGAATAGGCTTGAAAGTTATCGCAGAATTATCAGGAACCGCTCTCGAAACTCTCACCGAAGAAACCATCGGGTTCACATTTGCCCCGAGATTAAATGCCTTAGGCAGATTAAGTGATGCCAACCCTGCTGTGGAATTATTAATTACGCAAGATTCAGCGCGCGCACGGGTATTAGCCGCGCAAATTGAAGGACTCAATGCCCAGCGCAGATTATTAACCAGCCAAATATATAAAGCCGCAGAAATGCTGCTGCGCGACAACCCAAACCTGTTGACTGAACCCATTATTATTTTGTCTCATCCTAACTGGCCCGGCGGAGTGGTGGGCATTGTAGCCAACCGCCTGGTAAATCGCTATCACAAACCCGTGCTATTGCTGACCGAATCAGAGGATGGCATCTTGCGCGGCTCTGCTCGTTCTGTAGATGGTTTACATATCACAGAAGCAATTGCCACCCAAAAAGATATCATCCACAACTTTGGCGGGCATCCAATGGCGGCAGGGCTTTCATTGCCGCTGGAAAATTTATCTGCTTTTAGGAAAGGCATTGGCAAAGCAATTGAAGCTCAAGTAGGAACAGCCACCCACGACGAGCCGACCCTGCAAATTGAAGGTTGGCTTAACCTAGAAGAGATCTCAACTGAACTGGTAACATCATTAGAACTGCTCTCCCCTTTCGGCTCTGGCAACCCTATTCCCGTACTGGCTACGCGCAATTTAATATTGAGATCAGTTACATTGCTTGGAAAAGCCAAAGAACATCGCCGCTTGAATATTGAAGACGAAAACGGAAATACGCAAAGTATCTTATGGTGGAACAGCGCCGCAGAAGAACTCCCAGCCGTAGAAAGCAAAATTGATATCGCTTATTCCTTGCGCGCTGGCACATTTCGCAAGCAAAAACAAATTACATTGCAATTTGAAGAATTCCGCCTTCTTGAAGATGCTCCCTTTGAAGTTAGAGAAACAGAAATAGAGCTGCATGATCTACGTTCAAACGTTGAAACGTTCGAACGTTTCAACGTTCAAACACTCGTATGGGCAGAAGGTACAGATAAAGAAAAGGGACGATCACGGTATCATTTACGCCAAGCAAATGAATTCGTTATTTACACAACACCTCCATCTCCCGCAGAACTACGTACCGTATTAGAAATTGTAAAGCCGAAAACGATTTATGTTTTTGCAATCTCCCCAGCAGAAGATACTCCTGAAAATTATTTAAACAAGCTGGCTGGTTTATGTAAATATGCGCTTAATCAACGCAATGGCAAAACAACTTTAGAAGAATTAACTTCTGCAATGGCATCCCGTGAAAGCGCAGTGCAAATCGGGCTGGAATGGCTGGCGGCAGGAGGATATCTATCTGTAAATTCAGACAATGATGATGAAATTATGCTATCCCCTATCGAAGATGGTTCATTGAAAAGTAAAAATATCTATCTGCAATCCGAGCTATTCGTGGCACTGAAGGGTTTACTAAATGAAGCAAGTGCATTTAGAAAATATTTCGCGACCACCGATCTGAAATCGCTGTTCTAAAATTGCACAATATTTTTATTAATCAAGCCGCCGCCGAGAGCATATTCATGTAAAGAAATTTCTAGCCATCCGACATTTCTAAGAAACGCGGTGGTTGAGTAGCCCTGAGCGTTTTTGTGAAGGGCGTATCGAAACCACCAATGCATGAAAACAACTTGCCCCAAGAATATTTTTTTTCTTCTGTTGGTTTCGATACGGCGGAAGATCGCCGCCTACTCAACCAACGGATTAGATATTTGACAAAGCATTGGGTGGCTAGAGAAATTTCGGCTAACCTGAATAAAATCACACAACTCGCACTAGAACAAAAAACTCATGTCTAAATTCAGGACATGAGTTTTTTGTTGACAGTACAAATATTAAATTTACAGGGCTAACAATGGCTTACGGCAGTTTATTGCCAGCCGCTAGATAGATCTCATACCATTCGTGCCGAGTCATCGTAACACCCGAAGCTTTACAGATATCCTTCACACGCCCAGCGTTAGTGGTGCCAATAATCGGCTGCATCTTGGCTGGGTGACGCAGGATCCAGGCGATCGCAATAGCAGCATTGGTCACACCCTTAGCCGCGGCAATCTCATTTATTTTCTGGTTGAGCTCTGGGAATTTATCATTATCTAAAAACACACCTTCAAAGAAACCATATTGAAATGGAGACCACGGTTGAATGGTAATGTCATTTAATCTGCAGTAGTCGAGAATACTGCCGTCACGGTCTACGGATCGATTAATTTCCATGTTCACATTGATACCCGCATCGACCATCGAAGTATTAGTAATACTGAACTGGAGCTGATTGAAGATGATTTTTTGCTTTACAGATTTTCTCAAGAGCTCAATCTGCATCGGGTTTTGGTTACTAACTCCAAAATATTTAACTTTGCCATTTTTCTCCAAGATCGTAAAAGCCTCTGCTACTTCTTCTGGTTCTACTAAGGCGTCGGGGCGGTGCAGTAAGAGCACATCTAGATAATCTGTTCTCAAGCGCTTAAGACTGCCGTCAACAGCTTCTAGAATATGTTCTTTAGAAAAATCAAAACTACCCTTACGAATGCCGCACTTTGTTTGGATAAGCATCTTCTCGCGCAGGCTTGGGTTCATATCCAAAGCTTCAGCAAATTTCTCCTCCGATTTTCCTCCCCCGTAAATGTCGGCGTGATCAAAAAAGTTTATACCTTCATCCAGAGCAGTATGAATTAATGAAGAAATTTCTTTGTTTGCAAGTGTGTGAATCCGCATACAGCCAAGCGAAATTTCGGAGACTTTTAAGTCACTATTCTCAATGTTTATATTTTTCATTTCGATATCACTCCTCTTATATTTTTATATTTATAAATTTTATTCTTAGGCTGGTAAATATTACTCTCCAAATTTAATTCCCTGCGCCAACGGCAGATCTTTCGACCAGTTGATCGTATTCGTTTGACGGCGCATATAGATCTTCCACGCATCCGAACCTGATTCGCGCCCGCCGCCTGTTTCTTTTTCTCCGCCGAATGCGCCGCCGATCTCCGCGCCAGATGTGCCGATATTCACATTGGCAATGCCGCAGTCAGAGCCGCCCACTGAGAGGAAAGTCTCTGCTTCACGCATTGAATCTGTAAAGATGGCGCTGGATAATCCCTGCGGAACATCATTATGAATATGAAGTGCATCTTCAATAGTATCGTATTCAAGCAGATACAAAATTGGCGCAAAAGTTTCTGTTTTAACAATTTCAGTTTGCGCGGGCATTTTGATAATGGCAGGCTTAACAAAATTAGTACCCAACTCGGGAAGCATCTCGCCGCCCGTGATCACCTGCCCGCCATCGGCTTTTGCCTTATGGATCGCGTCCATCATTTCTTCTACGGATGTGTTAACCACCAAAGGGCCCATCAGCGTATCCGCCTTCAGCGGGTCCCCGATGCGAACTTGTTGATACGCATTCGCCAATCGTTGAGTCAAATCATTGGAAATGGATTTATGCATAATAATTCTGCGTGTGGATGTGCAGCGCTGCCCTGCTGTACCCACAGCGCCAAAAAGAATTGCGCGAGTCGCCATATCCAAATCTGCTTTTGCAGTAACAATAATTGCATTATTGCCGCCCAACTCAAGAATGGTGCGCCCAAACCTGCGCGCCACAGTTTCAGAAACATGCACGCCAACTTTTGTTGAACCTGTAAATGAAACCAGCGGCACTCGTTTGTCGTTGAGCATCAACTCGCCCACGTCACGCCCCGCGCCAATCGTCAAATTAAAAATGGCAGACAAGCCGTGATCTGCCATCACTTTATTAGCAATATGCGTCACAGCAACTGCAGTCAGCGGCGTATAAGAGGACGGCTTCCAAATCACAGTATCACCGCAAATCGCCGCCAGAGCAGAGTTCCATGCCCAAACTGCAACGGGAAAATTAAAAGCAGTTACCAATCCTAAAATCCCCAACGGATGCCACTGCTCATACATGCGATGTGATGGACGTTCTGAATGCATACTTAGCCCATACAACATACGGCTCTGCCCCACCGCAAAGTCGCAAATATCGATCATCTCTTGAACTTCACCATGACCCTCAGTGCGAATTTTGCCCATCTCCAAGCTGACCAGATCTCCTAATGGCTCTTTGAATTCTCGCAAAGCATTGCCCAAGTCGCGCACAAGATCGCCTCTTTTCGGCGCCGGAAGCTGTCTCCAGTTTAAGAAAGCCTTTTGCGCCGCTGAAGCAACCTTCTCGTACGATTCAGGAGTTGCCTGTATTATTTTTGCCAAGGCTTCGCCCGTGCTTGGGTTATAAGAAATTAACTCCTTACCATTTTTATCCATCAACCAGCCATCCACGCCAGTAGAAGCGCCTGCGTTAACAGGCTTAATATTTAACTTTTCTAAAAGGGATTTCATTTGCAACTCCGAGTTTTTATTTTTTTAGATTCTAGCATGGAAAATTATCATGCGTGAAAATCAGTGATATTTATTGGAAAAATACGGTGAATTCGAGGTCATTTTTTTAATTATTTTCATTTTTTTGAGAAAATTTATGAAAAAACAATCCTGTAATGATAATCACATCTTGTAAAAAGTGAATGAACCACGCCCAAAAGATTCCCTGTGTTTCTCCAATAGACTTCGCTAAAAACCAGCCAAGGAAACCCGCCAACAATACGCCAGGGATTTTCCCCGGTGTACCAAAATAATGTACAGACCCAAACACAAGCGCGCTGACCAGATAAACATAAGCCAACGGAATTACGCCATCGAGCAAAGCCACGACGCTAAAACGAGTGATCATTTCTTCGGTGAAAGAATTCATTAGCGAAAACACAATGACCCAGGGAAGAAAATGAATATACTGTTTTGAGGTACGCCTGCCCTTGATCAAGTTCAAATAAATAAAAATAAAAGTAACAACCGAAATCACAACTGAAAAATTAATGCCGATATGCAGCCAAGTTTCATTGGGAGCTGGGACAATGCCCATCGCTGGAACCGGCACAACCTGCGCTGATATATTGCCGAAAGTAAAATATTTTTGAAACATCGTTGGCGCAACAAGATAGACCAACCCAAGGGTCAAAAACGCTAATAGCAAAGCGGTAATTTGATATTTCAGCTCATCATCAAGATAATCATTGGCAAGCAACGGGCGCCGAAATATTTTTAGTAAGTTGGGTCTAACGTAAAGAAGTGACCAGGTTATTCCAATCACAATGAGCAAGGCAATTATTTTCAACAACATATTGTATAAACTCCTAAGGTTATTTAACTATAACGTAGTCAAAAGCATAATTTCCTGATTTTGACTGCTGACGGCAGACTGCGGTTAAAAAATTCCTGTATTTGCGTAGATTCTTTTAACTTAAAAACTAGCTAACGGTAAGATTATACACTTGCTATCAACCATAGGAGTGTCTAAAAGAATGGACTATTCCAATTCATTTGCCACGGAGACTCAGAGTCTCTGTGGCTAAGCTCACAAAATTAGACACTCCCTCAACCATAGCTATAAAACCTCAAAATTTGATTTTTGTTAGAGCACGCAGCAAAAGCCCTGCCTCCTGTAATTTATTGCAGTACAATTCCCTTTATCAAAATGGAGAATAAATATAGATGAAACTTGTAACCGTATCACAAATGCAGAAGATAGAAGAGGAAGCCAACTCAAAGGGCTTATCCTATGAGCAGATGCTTGAAAACGCCGGGGCAGGACTTGCTGAGGTCGTTAATAAAATTGCTCAAGACGATAAATGGGAAGAGGCGCTTGGGTTAGTTGGACCGGGCAATAATGGCGCAGATACACTAATTGCTCTCACCCATTTAGCATATGACGGCTGGCAGGTTCATGCTTATATTGTCAAACGCAAAAAGAAAGACGAGCTGGTTGTGCGTTTACAAGAAGCTGGCGGCGAAGTAACCTTTGCCGATTCTGATGCTGAGTTTGGGGCGCTAACCACGATGCTGGAAAGCGCAGAAGTTCTTTTGGATGGCTTGCTTGGCACAGGTATTAAGCTCCCGTTAAAGACTGAAATTTCCAGCGTACTTGAACATGTCATGTTCATCATGGCAGATATGGAAGAGCCGCCCTTCGTTGTAGCAGTGGATTGCCCTTCCGGCGTGCAATGCGATACTGGCGATGCAGCTAATGAAGCCCTGCCAGCCGATCTCACCGTCACCATGGGCGCTGTAAAACGCGGGATGTTAAAGCTGCCTGCCTTTGAACTTATCGGAGACCTCGCCATGGTAGATATTGGTCTACCGGATATGCTGGCATCTTTTTACAATATCAAATCAGAAGTAGCAGATCACGACTTGATCAGCGGGCTGTTGCCGGATCGTCCACTCGATTCACATAAGGGGACGTTTGGTACTGCTTTCGTTGCGGCTGGTTCTATCAACTACAGCGGCGCGGCATTGCTGGCTGGCATGGCGGCATATCGCTCTGGTGCAGGACTGGTCACCTTGGCAGTGCCTGCTTTGATTCATAGCTCCATTGCCGGGCAATTCCCTGAGGCAACTTGGATCTTATTGCCTCACGATCTCGGTGTCATCTCTAGCAATGCGGTCGAGGCGTTGACAAAGTCTATAGATAAAGCAACCAGCCTCCTGCTTGGTCCCGGATTCGGAGTTGAGGATAAGACAAAAGACTTTATTGAGAATCTGCTCAAGGGTGGATCAAACCTCAAGAAGAAGACATCAACTATTGGATTTGTGCGCGAAGATACTGAAGAGAAGACAGAAACAAAAAATGAATTACCGCCAATGGTGGTGGATGCAGACGGCTTGCGTTTGTTGGCAAAGATCGCAGACTGGCATACATTATTACCCGCGCCTGCAGTGCTAACTCCGCACCCTGGCGAGATGAGCGCGTTGACGGGATTATCGATAGATGAAATTCAAAACGCGCGCGAAGACGTGGCATTGAAATACGCAAAGCAATGGGGGCATGTGGTGGTCTTGAAAGGCGCATTCACTGTAATTGCATCACCAAGCGGTGAATCAACGATTATCCCTGTGGCAACGCCCGCGCTGGCACGCGCTGGCAGCGGCGATGTACTAGCTGGCTTGATCGTCGGCTTCCGCGCGCAAGGGTTGGATGCTTATGATGCGGCTGTGACGGGCGCATACATCCACGCGCAAGCAGGCTTGCTCGCCGCAGATGATCTCGGTTCAACGTCAGCTGTTTTAGCTGGCGATATACTGGATTCCGTTGTGGATGTGATGGCGGAGTTAGAGTAATAAACATCAATATCACAAGAAGATTGCTTACACTAAAGAGAGTAAGGTCGGGCGAAAACCAAAAACGCCCTCGTAATGACATCCACGCAAAAAAAGGATGATGCTATAACAAGCATCATCCTTTTTTACAAATTACGTTTTACGAATTATTCGTTACTCCCCAAACACGGCTTCAACCGTCATACCCCAGCGTAAATTTTCACTGGGGTTAGTTACACTCACGCGCACGAGATAAAGAATATCGCCGCCTTGCTGAGTATAGGAATTGCTAATCTCTGTAATCACACCTTTGAGCTGCACATCAGGTAAGGCATCGGGGGTCATGAGTACTTTTTGACCAATGCGTAATTTCACAACTTCTAACTCGTTGACATCTGTGGTCTCAACAAGCCAAGAGCTGAAATCCACCACGCTGACTGCACGAGTCTCAGCAGTGACCTGCTCACCAATTTTGACATTAACTTCTGCAATAACGCCATTAAATGGCGCAGTGATCAGATAACCAGAAAGGGCATCTTGCGCAGCTTCGAGGTTTGCTTTTGCCAAGGCTAGCTGTTCTGTGTTCGGACCATCCAAGCTGATTTCATATTGATGCTTAGCTTCGGACTCAAGCCCTAAAGCAGATTCGTAGGCAGCTTTGACTGCATCGCGTTCACGTATCCTGCTTTCTAAATCACGTAACTCTTGATTTAAATCTTCCTGAGCATTTTCGAGGTCATCTTCCGCTTGTTTACGCTTGGAATTATCAATATCCAAGTTTTTATATTTATCAAAATCTTCCTGCGCGTCTTTTAAATCCTGCTGACGATCTTCTATAGTGGCTTTATCATCTTCAATATTATCTTCAATATTATCTACATTCAGGTCTTCCCATTTTTTCTCTGCTTTGCCGCGCGCAATTTGCGCATCCATATATGCTTGCCAAAGTTGGGCGCGGGTACCACCTTCATTTCTAAGAAGGGTGTCAAAATTATTTTGAGCGATGAGCAATTGTGCTTCCGCCGCCCCTGAATTGGAAAGGCGCGCGAGCACATCGCCTTCTTTGACAGAGTCACCTGTCTCGACGAGAACCTGCTCGACAACACCGCGCACCTGAAAGGTCAAGTTCGAGGCGTGAACTGGCTCTAGGCGTCCTTCAGCAATAACCTCTTTTACAGAAGTAACACCAGTTTCTGGTGCAGGAGTCTCAGCAGGCGCAGGGCTTGCACAAGCCACCAAAAGCATAATTACCAAACTAGCTATAATATTTTTTGTAATATTTTTCATCATATACCTTCTTTTTTTATATATATAAACATTAGAACGTTGAAACGTTTCAACGTTATTCATATGCCAAAACTTCGCGAATGGTCAAACGAGCTGCGTTACGCGCAGGCAAAATAGAACCGACCACTGAAAGGATCAGCACCAAACCAAACCAAATGCCATACCCTAGAAATGTAAATTTAACTTCTATAGGCGTTTCAAAAATTGCAATGCTTACAATGGTGGAAAGCAAATAAGTGAACGGAATCGATAATACGATCGCTAGTAAAAACGATATAGAACCGATCACAAAGCCTTCTGCAATTACAGTGCGCATTACAGCACGGTCATCTGCGCCAATGGCACGCGTAATACCAATTTCACGAGTGCGCTCCAAGACATTCATACCCATCGTGCCAGTTAAGCCCATCGCACCCACTACCGCAGTTAAAATTGCCATGATCAATAGAAAGGTAACCAATATATCCAAGCTCTCAACGACACTATCAAGAGAAGCGAGACCCGATTGCGCCTGCCGAACGCTAAACCCAGCATCTCGGAAGGAGCGGTCTAATTTTTCGGCGAGGTCATTTTGAGAATCACGGTCGTGCTGCGCTGTCTCAATGCGATAAGAAAATGAACGATTGGTCATATTTAAGACCTGCTCAGAATACTCAAGCGGTGTATAGGCTAAAACACCTTCACGCCCAACAAACTTGAACATGCCTACAACTTCCCAATATTCCACACGTCCATTTATCTTGAGAGGTATTTCATCGCCAGGCTGCAAATTAGGATAATATTTAAGAACTCCTTCGCTAACCGCCAGCTTGCGCACATCATCCACCCGAATCCACCTGCCAGAAATAATAATGGGCACAACCAATTCACTCTCAGCTGGAGGCGCAAGGATATTTAAGTTATCTGCCACAGAATCATCAGCATATAACAATTCAGTATTGATGAACTGCCAGCCTTCTACGTGCTTCACCCCTTCTATTTGACTAACATACTGCTCAACTTCACTAATTCGATATGGCTTATCAAAATCCAAAGTAACATCGGCACGGAAGTAACTGCCTATTGAGTCAATATAGCTATGTAAGGTTACCCGTACATTGAAAACCGCAATAAAAATTGCACCGCCCATCGTCAACGTGAACAAAGTTAATATCAATCGTCCGCGGCGACGAAACGTATTGCGCAATGAAATAATAAAGGGACGTGGAAAATGAATGCCGCGCCGCGCTAACAAAGTAGCCGCGCGCACCAATGCCCAATCTACCCAGCCCACTCGTGCCGATTCGTCACTATCTGAAGATTGATTCTCCTCATCTGCCAAATCGCCGCTGAGAGCGCGTAACACTGTAATACGCGAGCCGTTGAGCACAGGCACAAAGCCTGCAATAATGGGTACCAACAAACCTACTGCAATCTGAATCGCCAAAGCCATTGGCACAATGCG